>NZ_JBIRFL010000006.1:0-485848 GCF_044327445.1 Streptomyces sp. NPDC018045 | reverse complement strand
GGGTCGGCCTCCTCGTCCCAGACCCAGTCGGGGTCGAGGCCCGCTCCCTTGCCCGCCACCGAACCACTCGGCGCCCACGTCCACAGGGACCGAGCCTGAGCGGGCGATGCCGCTGCGAGTACTCCGAGCGCTCCCAGCGCTCCTCCCGCGGTCAACAGTCCGCGTCTGCTGAGTTCGTCCATTGCTCTGATCCTCCTTGAGTCCTGGTGGTGCGCACGGTTGGGAGGGCGGGAGAGCCGTGCCCATGGTCCGGCGGGGGTACGTGGGGAAGGCCTGGGGGCGAGGGCCGTCCCGCGGGCCTGCCGCGAGCGGTTCGTATGGCGGCAGGGCGGGGGCGATTCGCTGCCGGGTCCGGGACCGTACGGTTGGGCCATGCGTCGTCATGCCCCATGGCTCGCTCGACGTCGGTGCGCGCATCGCGTACGCCGGCCGACTGCCGGTGCGACAACGTTGCACGCGGGTGCTGCCCCTCAGGTGGGCCGGTTGGTCTCGGGAATCTCGATGTGCGTTCCCCGGCCCTTGGTGAGGTGGAACAGGATGTACTGGCGGGCCGCCTCGTCGATCACCCAGGCCAGCGGCGGTACGAGCGGCAGCGGTATCAGCTTCTCGCGGAAGGCGACCAGCTTCGGCCATGCGGTCGCGATCGCCTTTTCCCAGTACGGCTCGTGGGGGATGCCGTCCCAGTCGGCGACCTGGTCACCGACCAGGTACCGGGCGAGTGCGTTGACCAGAGGGCGATCGACACCGCCGGGGCTGGTCTGCTCGGCGAGCTGACGCAGCAGGACGTCGGTCAGTTCGACCCCTTCGGCGGTGGGGGCGAGGACGGGGTCGAGGACCTGCCGGGACTGGGCCTCGGCCTCGTCCCAGGTGGCGGGGGTGTACTCGTCGCGGATACCGAGCAGGTGAGCGGTCACCTGCCACAGGTGGAGGTAGCCCGTCGACTCGGCCGCCGTGATGGGTATCTTCCACTCCAGCATCTTCCGCATGGCGTAGGTGGGCAGACTGTGCCAGGTGACCAGCATGTCCGCCTGGCTGATGGGGATCGTCTGGCCGCCGCTGGTCTGGGACCAGGCCGGAGACCGCGGCAGCAGATGCCGTACGGCCGCGTGGACCAGGCGGGTCTTGACGGCCTGCACGATGACATCGCCGTCGGGCCGGTACGCGTTCAGGGCTCCGACGGCGAATCCCAGCAGACTCGTCTTGGCGACCCGGTCCTCCATGTCGGCGCCGCCCTTGGAGTGGTAGACGGCACGCGCTTCACGGGGAATGGCGGTGCTCAGCATGCCGCCGCCCACACCGTTGAGGAGGTTGAGGTAGATGCCCCTGGACTTGTTGAACCCGGCCGCGGTCTCCAGCTTGCGCCGGTCCGCCCAGGGCGGCAGTTGGCGTGCCTTCTCCATGAAGTCGCGCAGGTCCGCGGGGAGTCCGGGCGGCAGGGGCTGGTTGTTGCGGGTCCATTTCCGCAGTGCCTCGTTGACCTTGGGCACGTCGCCGCGTTGGATCACTGCGGCGAGCACCGGGTCGGCCTCCTCGTCCCAGACCCAGTCGGGGTCGAGGCCCGCTCCCTTGCCCGCCACCGAACCACTCGGCGCCCACGTCCACAGGGACCGAGCGCGGGCCGGTGACGCCAGACTCAGCGCCCCGAACGCCCCCAGAGCCCCACTCGCGCCCAGCACCCTGCGCCTGCTGAGTCCGTCCATCGCTTCGAACTCCTCTTCACGTCCGGTGGCCCCGCTGCCTCGGTTGGTACGATGAAACACCCGCTGCATCCTTGTTTCACCAGGGGAGCACACACGCGACGTGAACGCCAGGGGCTTCACGGAATCAGGGAGGCGATCGTGGAACCCGTCCTGTCGGCCCTCATGGGGCCAGCCGGCGCTCCGTCGGTGCTGGAGGTTGCTTTCACCGAGGCCGTCGAGGGTGCGGAGGGGGGCGACGAGGTGTCGGCGCGGCTGCTCGACGCCGCCTACGAGCAGTTCTGCCGCATGGGCATCAAGCGCTCGACCATGACGGACGTGGCGCGGCTGGCCGGTGTCTCCCGGATTACCGCCTACCGCCGGTTCGCCACCAAGGACCAGTTGGTCGAGCAGGTCGTACGGCGCGAGTTCCGGCGATACTTCGATCGCTTCATCGAGGACATCCGGGACGCCGAGACCATCGCCGACCGGGTCGTCCTGGGCTTCGCGACATCGTTGCGGACCATCCGCGACAACCGCCTCATCGGCGGTCTCCTGGCCGCCGAACCGGACGCCGTCGTGCCGTCCATGACCAGTGACGGGGGCCGCACACTGAGCGTGGTGCAGCAGTTCGTCGCCTCGCGACTGCGCCAGGAGCAGCGTGCCGGCACCATCGCCGCCCACGTGGAGGTGGACCTGGTGGCCGAGATGATGGTCCGTGTCTCCGCGTCCTTCCTGGTGATCCCCAGCCATGTGATCGACCTCGACGACGATGAGCAGGTGCGTACGGTGGCCCGGCGGTTTCTCGTACCGATGCTCGAACCGCCGCATCCACCTCACTCGTGACGGTCGCCCCTCCCCGGGCCCGGGTGTGGCGACGCGGCTCGTCGATCGGGTCCGGCACCCACCACTGGACCGGCTTGCCCGGTGCAGTGGTGGGTGCCGTGGAGGCATGCCTCGGTCACTGTCATGGGGACCAGTGAGAATCTTTATTGGCTATACGTCAACAGTGCCCAATACGGGCCATGGCGCTTGGGGCGCAGGCGAGTTGGGCAGCGGGGGCGGGCTCAGCGGCCACACCACACCACTCGCCGCGGCACCTATTGACCTGGAGCCAAGAGCGGTTCACTGTGGGGGCCGCTCAGGAATCCACTCACGGTTCGCGAGGAAGGGAGCCCGCCGTGGCCCCAGCAGAGCGGCTGCACGCGTCCGTCCAAGGGCTGACGATCGCCTCACTACTGCGCCGTAATGCCCGGCATCACGCTGACCGTCCGGCGCTGACCACGGGCATCGGTCCGGACGCCGGGACACTGTCCTGGGCGCAGCTCCGTGCGGAGGTGGCCGCGCTCACTCGCGGCCTTACAGCTCTCGGACTGAACCGGGGCGATCGCATGCTCATGGCGATGTCCGCGCGCGCGGAGCACTGGATCGCCGACTTGGCCGCCATTCATGTCGGTGCCCTGGCCTGCAGCACGTACGACACGCTGAGCACCGACCAGATCGGTGCCGTGGCCCGGCACAGCGCGGCTACCGTCCTCGTCCTGGAGGGCGAGGAGCAGGTGCGGCGCTGGCGGCCGGTACTGGACGGCCTGCCGAACCTGCGCGCCGTCGTCGTCCTCGACTGGGATGCCGCGCCCGCCGGCGACCCGCGTTTCGTCAGCTACACGGCCGTGCGCGGCGCGGCACCACCCGACGGCGCCCGGTTCGAGGAGCTGACGGATGCCGTCACCACCGACCAGCCGCTGACCCTCACCTACACCTCCGGCACCACCGGCGCCCCCAAGGGCGTGGTGCTGTCCCACCGCAACGTGATCCACGAATGCCTGATGCAGGACCAGCTCGTGACGCTCCCGGACCACCCGCGGTCGGTCGCGTACCTGCCACTGGCCCACGTGGCCGAGCGGGTCCTCGGCATCTACATGCCCATCTGCAACGCGGGCCACGTCACGATCTGTCCGCGGCCCGACCAACTCCTGCCCACACTCCTCGCGGTGCGCCCGCACGGCTTCTTCGGGGTGCCCCGGGTGTGGGAGAAACTCGCCGCCGGCCTGCGGGCGAGGCTCGCGGCACTGCCCGAAGACCAGGCCGCGGCCATGGCGCAGGCCCGGAAGACGGCTCTGGAGGTGTACCGGCTCCGCTCCGACGGCAAGGACATCCCGGCGGAACTGGCCGAGCCGCTGGCACAACTCGACGCGCACGTATTGCGTCCCCTCCGGGCCGCCGTCGGACTCGACGCATGCCGCCGGGTCTTCAGCGGCGCGGCACCGATCCCGACCGGCGTCCTGGAGTTCCTGGCCGGCGTGGGACTGCCGGTGTACGAGGTGTGGGGCCTGAGCGAGACCACCGGCGCCGCAACCGTCAGCACCCCTGAGGCGTTCGCGCTCGGCTCGGTCGGCCGGCCGGGGCCGGACATCGAGGTCAAGGAAGCCGACGACGGTGAATTGCTCGTCAGGGGACCGGTCGTGTTCCCCGGCTACCTGCAGGACGACGGCCGCATCGAGCCTGCGACCGACGCGGAAGGCTGGCTGCCCACCGGGGACATCGGGAGGGTCGATTCGCGGGGCCTCGTCACCGTCACCGACCGCAAGAAGGAGATCATCATCACCGACGGCGGGAAGAACATCGCTCCCACCAAGATCGAATCCCTGCTGCGGGCGCACCCCCTGGTCGCCCACGCCGTCGCCATCGGGGACCGGCGGCGCTACGTCACCGCCCTCCTGGTACTGGACGAAGACGGGGCCCCGCTGTGGGCGCGGGCGAACGGCATCACCGACGCCGCCGGCCTGGACGCGCTGGCCCGTCACCCGAAGGTGCTCGCTGCCCTCGACCAGGCCGTCGCCGAGGCGAACACGCTGCTCTCTCGCGCGGAGCAGGTCAAGAAGCACCGCGTCCTGGCGGGCCCGTGGACCGCCGAGACCGGTGAGCTGACACCGAAGCTGAGCCTTCGCCGCCGTGCCATAGACGCGGCGCACGCCGACACCATCGCGTCGATGTACACCTAGGCCCTGTCGTCGAGCTCCCGCCTGCCCCGCGACTCCCCAGCTACCGCTGGGGCGACCCCCAGCACGTACGTTCTCCCCCACGCCTGAACGGCGCGGGGGATCCCCACCGTTGTCGGGATCGTCCACGTAGACCCACTTCGAGGACGATCCTCCGCCGTGCGATCGGCTCGGCTTCCGGAGGACAGACGCAAAGAGCCGAGACGTAGCGAAGCGGAGTGCACCGGACACCGCGAGGCCTGCCCTCCGGGCCAGCGGCGGGAGGGTGACGACCGGGCCCGGGCCCGGTGGCCCGCCGCGATCACGGAAGGACGACCACCACATGCGCGTTCAGCGCCAAGCCCCGCGCCGCCGGATGGAGCCGAACGCCCGGCGGGCCGAGATTCTCGGTGTCGCACGGAGGCTGTTCGGGGCCAAGAGCTACAGCACGGTGTCCATCGCGGACATCGCGGCCGAGGCCGGCGTGGCCCGTGCCCTGATCAGCCACTATTTCGGCGGGAAGCGGCAGCTATACCTGGAGGTGGTCCGGCAGATGATGGTCGTGCCGGCGTCCGTCTCCGCGCGGCTGCCTCCGACCACCGCGGAGGAACGGGTGTCGATCTGCGTCGACCGGTGGCTCGAAGTCGTGGAGAGCAACCGCGAGATGTGGCTGTCGGCGATCGGCCTGGAAGCACTCGGCAACGATCCCGAAATCGACCGGATCATGCTCGAAGCCGACGAGATCGCCACCGATCGGGTCCTTGCGGCCGCCATGATGGCCGACGTCACCGACAGCCGGGAAAAACTCCGGGCGATGATCCGCGCGCACAGCAGCATGCTGAAGGCCGCCTCCCGCGAATGGCTGGTACGCGGCACCCTCAGCCGCAGCGACCTGCACGTCATGCTCACACGTACCGTGCTCCACCTGGTCGACACCGTATTTCCCGCCGTGCGGGACAAGTGACAACGCCGTCACTGCCCTTGCCGAGGAGGGAATTCCATGCCACGAGTCCTGCCGGACGAGCGCCGCGACCTGGCCAAGGCAATCGCCGACTTCTGCCGCCGCGAATGCGGGACCAAGGAACAGCGCGACAAGCTGACCGCCAACGGACAGGAACAGCACCACCAGAAGCTGTACGAGAAAATGGCAGAGCTGGGCTGGCTCGGCATCGCGATCCCGGAGGAATGCGGAGGCGCCGGACAAGGGATGACCGACCTCTGCCTGTTCCTTCAGAAGACCTCGTACGGGCCGGCGCCCACCAGCGGCTTCGGCACCTGTAGATCCGGGGCATCGACACCATGGGCGGCAAGGACGTGAACGACCTCTACTTCACCGACTGCTTCGTACCCGACTCCGCGGTCGTCGGCGTGCCCGGACAAGGCCGCGTGTTCGCCCGCGAAGCATCCATGGCCAAGCTCAAGTGCACCGAACTCGCCAAGCACGTCACCCTGGACGGCATGCAGATGATGGGCGGCTACGGGTACGCCACGGAATACGGAAGGGAAGCCCTGCTCCGTGAGACCGTCGTCTCCACGGTGTACGGCGGAACGAGCGAGATCCAGCGGGACATCATCGGCAAGACGTGGGGGCTGTAGGGGAGCGCGGTGCCGCCCTCACTCAGGCGACACTCTTGGCGCTCGTCGAGGAGAGGCGCCGTTCGCGGGCCGTCGGCGGGTCACGTCCTCGCTCGGGAGGGGCATTCTCCGTAGGTGCGGCCCCGGGGCGGCAGGCCGCCTGGGGAGACGAGGGCCGTGGCCGATGGCCTGTCCCTGATGAAGGGCAATTCCTCGGGACACCGGCATCGGTGGCCCACCTGGAAGTGAGCAGCCGAGCCCCCTGCTGTGGTGTGCCGATGTCAGCAATCAAGCATTTCCAAGTCACCTTCGACTGCGCGGAACCCCATCGCGTCGCTCTCTTTTGGTGCGAGGTGTCGGGGGTACGTCGTACCGCCGCCGGAGGGATTCGCTACGTGGGCCCACCCCCGGAAGAACGCCGGTCGGCACGGCAAACGCACGCGGCGCGAACTCTCTTTCCGTGGCCGGCGAGCAAGCCGCGTATTCCGATGAGCGGTTACGAGCGCCACGGGTTCCGGCATGAGGCGTCACGAGTTCCGGGCGGCCACACCCCCCGAGGCGCCCAACGGCCACACGCTGACTGCCATACCCATGCACCCCGATCCCACCGATCCTGCACATGACCGGTGCGAGCCCGCGGCACAACGGGGGACGAACCCAAAACTGTTCCTCGCTGTTTCTTCACCACCCGTTGCAGGTCCTGGGGGTCGGAGCCTGCCGTGCGCGGCCTGGCGGATCCGGGTGGGGTGGATCAGATGAGGTCGGGGCCGCGGCCACGTACGGGACTGGTCGTTTCGAGGGTGCCGGCCAGGTGCAGGAGGGTGGCTTCGTCGTACCAGCGGCTGACGAGCTGTACGCCGACCGGCAGGCCGGCGTGCGTGGTGCCGAACGGCAGGGCCAGCGCGGGCAGCCCGGTGAGATTGAAGGGAACGGTTGCCCGCATGATGCCGCGTGCCGCCACGGTCACACCGCCCGCCTCGAAGGTGCTTTGGGCGTGCGGTGGGGCGGGGATGGGGCATACGGGGCACAGCAGCGCGTCGTAGCGTTCGAAGTAGGCGCTGAACATCGCGCGAAGCCGTCGGACCTCCTGCTGCGCCGCGATCTGGTCGGCCGCTTCCACTTCCGGTGCGGCGAGCACGCGCTGCATGACGGTGCCCAGTTGGGCGGTGCGCCCGCCGACGGCACGGCGGAAGTACGGCACGATCTCGCCGGTGAAGAGCACCGCGCTCAGCAGGGTCGCGTCAAGGTCTTCCAGGCCGGCGGGCGCGGCCGGTTCCACGGCGCAGCCCAGGTCGCGCAATGCGTCGGCCGCGGCCGCCACGACGGCGGTCACCTGCCCGTCCACCGGGCCGAAGGCAGGCGAACTGGCCCAGCCCACCCGCAGTCCCGCGAGGCCTTGTGGCGTGCCGGTCGGGGCCGGCCGGGGAGGCGGTGTGGTGCGCCGGAGGTGACCGTCGATGCCATCGGGGCCGGCGAGCACCGTGAAGGCGGCGGCGATGTCGCGCACGCTGCGGGCCATGGGGCCCACATGCCAGTACCGGCGGGGCACTTCGGGCCAGTGGCCGGTGATGGGGACGTGGCCCCGGGTCGCTTTGAGCGCCACGATGCCGGTGTCATGAGCCGGGCCCCGCACCGAGATGGCGATGTCGCTGCCCAGCCCGAGCGGGGACATCGCCGCGGCGATCGCGGCGGACTCACCGCCGCTCGATCCGCCCGGCGTCCGGGCGGGGTCCCAGGGGTTGCGGGTGATGCCGACCAGCGGGTTGTCCGTCTCGGTCCAGTACGAGAACTCCGGCAGGTTGGTCTTGGCCAACGGGATGCCCCCGGCGGCCCGAAGCCGCGCCACCGCGGTCGCGTCCGCGTCCGCGACATGATCCTTGAACAGGACCGAGCCGCGGGTGCTCACCGCACCGGCCACGTCCAGCGAGTCCTTGACGGTGAACGGCACGCCGTGGAACGGCCCGAGGACCTCACCGGCGGCCACGGCCGCGTCCGCTGCTTCTGCCGCGGCGAGCGCCTGGTCGGCGAGTACCGTCACCATGGCGTTGACCTCCGGGTTGACGGCCTCGATCCGGCGCAGGTGCGCCTCGGCCACCTCGGCGGCGGACACCTGCCGGCTGCCGATCAGCTCGGCCAGCCCGGTCGCGTCCCACGTGCGGAGCTCGTTCTCGTCCATGGCTCCTCCTGGGGTGTCTTGCGTCGGCCGGGCGGGGCCGACCATCCGGCGGAATCCAGCCGACCTTACCGGGCAGCCTTGGCCGGCACGGCCGCCGCCCTTCCGCAGGAAGCCCCGCCCTCCCCCGGGCAGGCAGCGGAAAGGGCCCGAGGCCCGCGGCCGAAGCCCGCCCGGCCGGGCCATGCCCTCCCCACCGGAAGACCTCGGCGACCGGGACGCCGTGCTGATCGTGGTCGACACCGGCCCGGATTCAGGCGAGACGGCGTTCACGGCTCTGTACTATTCCTGGGCCAATGTGCCCGGTGTGGACGGCACCGCGCTCACGGTCCCGGCCTGCGGCCACATCGCCGGCGTCTGGGCCCGCACCGACGCCGAGCGCGGCGTCTTCAAAGTTGTGGGCCACGCTCCGCCACAGCATCATCGGTTTCCCCACCGGTGACCAGTTGGTGGGGAGCTGACTGACCGCCACAGACCACGGTCAGTGACCGACTTGCGGGCTGTGTGACTCGACCTGAATGGCAGACTCTTCGACTATGGCGGACAGCGGACTGTGGGTCGGCACCCTCACCGCGTTGACCGCGCTCGGAGCCGGCTACCTCACCGCGCGGGCGACCTTGCGCGCAGCGCTGGCCCAAGCCCGGACAACCACACGGGCGGAGGCCCTCCGTGAGCAGCGGGACCGGCGCCGGGCCGCCTATCGGGAGATGATGAGCTGCGCGCACGCGTTCTCAGCGGTCACGTGGCAGATCGATGACGTCGACGCGGCGCGCGACCGTCAGAGCAAGGATCGCCTCCTGACGCAGATGTACGAGCGCATCGGCCCGGCCATCGGGGACATGAACAGGGCCATGCATGAGGTCCGGCTCGACGGCCCTGCCGAGGTCGCCGCCGCGGCGGATCGCGTACGGAATACGGCCCGTCGCGTGCAACCCCTGCTCAAGGCACTCATCGGGGACGACGGTTCCGAGCGACGGGACGAATACGACGCTGCCTACCGGAATTTCCGGGAAGCCTACGTCACCTTCATCGGCCTGGCGCGGGAAGCGCTGGAGGTCAAGACTGAGGGCGGATAGCCCCCTCCTCCGCCGATCGGATGTGCGCGAGCCGAGCGAATCTCTGTCTGCCGCCAGTGCCGGCGCTGAGCGTGCGGAGGCCCAGAAGATGGAACGTTCGGTACGTACGCGGAGTGACACCGTAACTGGCCGTACGTGGGGCCGAAGTGGCCGCTGTCACCCAGATGGCGATGTCCAAGTCTCGCCTCTCCTGGCACGTTCGGACTGAGCTTTGGCCTGGGTGAGGCGAGGGGAGTGGGTGTGCGGTCGCGATGAGGTTGCCGCCGAAGGCCCGGTTTCCGCATCGGCAGGTAGCCGCGTCGGCGCAGTTCCTCCACTACGTGCTGCTTCAGCTTGCGCACGTCGGCTGTCGTCAGGTCGTCCGGCGCGGAGACCGCGGCGACTTGGACCGCTTCCTCGATGCCCCGTTGGAACACCTCCGGGTCGACCGAGCAGGGTGCCCCGTGCTCGGGTGACGTCGTGACCACGGGCGTCCCACTTGCCCCGGCGAGAACGTCCCGGCAGGCGCCGGGAACCCAGCCGAGCACGGGTTCGACCTTCCCGTACGTGGTGTCCCGGACGGGCCGGGCCAGCACCCCCGACCGCCCCGGCCACTCGTCGCGCCCCGTGGGGGCCTGGCATCCGACGTGTGTGACCCTTTCGGGGAAGGTGTCACAACAAGTCGGGTGCACTCTCCTGAACGGAATCCTCGGATGCCGGGTGATCCGGACCGCCGGCCGGGGCGGCGGCGTGCAGTGCCGCTTCGACTCGGCGGTTGCTGGTCATGGATGCCGTGACGGCCGTCATCGCCAGGAGAAGGACGGCGGCGGCGTAGAGCGGGGTACGGATGTCGTAGGTGGTGGCCAGCCAGCCGCCGAGGAAGGCCCCGAGGGGGGCGGCGCACATGGCCAGCATGCGGGAGGTGGAGGCGACCCGGCCCATGAGGTGGGGCGGGACGATCGCCTGCCGGAGGGAGGGGCCGAGCACCATCGTGGCGCCCATGCCGGCCCCGCAGACGGCGAGCGCCAGCCCGGCCACGTACGGGTTCGGGGCAGCGGCCAGGCCCAGGATGGCAAGCCCTTCGACGGCGGCTGTGCAGGTCAGTGCGGTGCCGGTGCCGAGTCTTCGGCCAAGGTAGGAGGCGATGCCCGCACCGAGCAGGCCCCCGGTGGCCTCCGCGGTGAGGAGCAGGCCGAAGCCGTAGGTGTCGATGCCGAGGCGGTCGTGCACGAAGAGGGCGAGGACGGTCTCCACAGCGAGGAAGGCGACGTTCCCGACCGCCGGGCGGAGCGCGAGCCCGAGCAGCAACCGGTCCCGGAAGACGTACGAGGCCCCGGCCCGCGCCTGCCGAAGCAGCGACTCGCGGACCTCTGGCGCGGGCCGGGGCATGCCGGGAAGCGACCGTACGAGCAGTGCGGAAAGCAGGTGAACCCACCATCGTGACCGGCCTGGACACTACGTTCGCCTGGGTGGGAGGTAGGCGATGCCGTGGGCGCCCTGCACATGCGCGGGGTCGCCGGGGTCGATGTCCAGGCGCCGCATGTGGGCGCCGGTGGCGAGGTCGACGATGTCGAGCGTTCCGTCGCGCAGGTTCGCGACGAACGCACGCGAGCTGTCGGGGGTGGTGCGGATGGTGAGCGGCACCTTGCCGACCTCGGTGGTGAAGCGGTGGCTGAGCACGCCGGGCTCGGTGCCTGGCTGGAAGACCTTGAGCAGGCCGCCGGCGGGAACGCCGGGTGCGCTGAAGCGGACGAGGCCGGTCAGGACCCGGCCGTCGGCTGTGACGTGCACCGGTGAGGCGGGGTGGTCCAGGGGCACCGTGTGCACGACCAGGTCGTGCGCGGTCTCGACCGCCTTCAGACAGGCCGGGTGCTGGTCGCCGTCCCCGCCGGTGTAGTTGACCATCGCGGCGGCCACGTAGACGAAGCGCCCGTCCGGGGAGAGGGCCAGTTCCTCCGTCCCGTACGGCATCGGGATCTGCCGGATGAGCTGTCCGCGTTCCAGTTCGATGACGGAGACGAACGGTGCCTCCTTGCCGGTGGTGTACGCCTTGGTCCCGTCCGGGGTGACGACAACCCAGTGGGGGCCCCTGGTGCCGACCTCGATCCGGCGGACCGGTTTGCGGGTGGCGGTGTCGATCCCGACGAGCGCGCCGCCACCGGCCGGACCGGCCTCGACGGTGACGTACAGGAGGCCGCCCCGGTGGTCCAGGGCGAGACCGTGCGGGGCCTGTTCGGGGTCGAGGGCGATGACGTCGACCAGGTCGCGGCGGTACGGGTCGATGACGGAGATCTCGTGAGCCTTGGTGCCGGGGGCGGTGTAGACGCCGGAGCGGTAGGTGTGCGAGACGTACAGCAGACCGCGTTCGGGGTCGGCGGCGATCTCGTGCGGCTGCGCGGCCACGGACAGGTCGCCGAGCGGCTCGTAGGTGTGGCCGTCGAAGAACCGCAGGGCCTGTCCGGTGGACGTCACCACCGCCAGCACCGGACGCCGGGGCGCGGCGGCACTCACTGGTTCTCCCCGGGGAAGTCGGCGCGGCGGAGGAACTCGATGACCTCGCCGTCCAGGCCGTAGACAAAGGCCATGCGGATCGTGACGTCGGGGCTTCCGTTCAGGCCGGTCTGGCGCAGGTCGGCGGGGGCCTGCATCTCGCGGGCGCCGTGCTGGAGGGCGTGGGCGTATGCCTTGTCCACGTCATCGGTGCGCAGGCAGATGTGCAGCAGCGCGTTGTGCGCGGCCCGCTGCTCATCCGTGGGAGCCGGGGCGGCGTGCGCGTGCCGGTCGGGGCCGCCGGGGACGGTGTCGGCCGGGGCGAACAGCTCCAGGAACGTGCCGTTGCCGGAGTCGAGGAACGCCGAGCGGGACACCACGCCGGGGGAGGTCCATTCGTAGGCGACGGTGAAGCCGAGCGCCTCACGGTAGAAGCGGACGGTGGCTTCGAAGTCGTGGGCGCGGATCGCGAAGTGGTCGAAGCCCCAGTGCAGGCGGGAGGTGCTCATGGCGGGGGTGGTTCCTTCCGGGGTTCGTTTCGGTGCGCCCTCCACGCTAGAAACACTCCGGACATAGGGCAAAGACGAAAACTCACACGAACCCATAGGCTCGACCTATGTCAGCGACTCTTCGGCAACTCGAATACCTCCTGGCCGTCGTCGAGACCGGCTCCATCACCGAGGCCGCCGCCCACCTGCACATCAGCCAGCCCACCCTGTCCCAGCAGCTCAAGGCCCTGGAAAAAACCGTCGGTACCCCGCTGCTCGAGCGCACCCCGCGCGGCGCCCACCTCACCCCCGCAGGCCGCGCGTTCCTGCCCGGTGCCCGTCACGCCCTCGCGGGAGCCGACCGCGCCACGGGGGCCGCACGGGCCGTCGCCGGAATGGTCCACGGCCAGTTGCACCTGGCCACGGTCCTGTCCGTCGCGATCGGCGTGGTCCCCTCCGTCCTGGCCGCCTGGCACAGGACACACCCACACGTCGATGTCGTCCTGCACGAGTACGGCGACCTCGACTCGTTCGCCGCGTCCCTCACCGGCGCCACCGCCGACGTCGCCCTCGGCCCCCTGCCCGACGGCTGGGACGGACCCCACTGCCCGCTGGGCGCCGAGGAGTTCGTGGCCATCGTCCCGCCCGGCGACCGGCTGGCCGGACGCCGCACCGTCCGCCTCACCGAATTCGCCGACCGCCGCTGGGTGCTGTACGGACCGTCACACGGCCTGTCCGCAGTCGTCAGCCAACTGTGCGCCGAGGCCGCCTTCACCCCGAGCGCCGCGATCCGCAGCACCCAGACCGCCGCCCTCCCCCGTCTCGTCGCCGCCGGGCTGGGCGTTGCCGTCGTTCCCGCCAACATCCTCACCCCCGACTTCCCCGGCACGGTGCTACGCCTGAACCCGCGCTACCGGCGCCCCTTGGATGTGTTTTCCCGCCCCGCCCCGCACCCGCTCATCAGCGAGTTCCTGACCATCGCCCAACACAGCGCGCGCCTGCACCCCGAGCACCTGGCAGAACCGCTCACCTGACACAGCCGCCGGCATCCCCGACATGGCGCCAGCGGTCGTCCCCCACGCGCCCGGCGCGGACTGCACAGTAGCGCCGGCTTCTTCCGGGTCGCACTGCTCTACCCCCCAGAGGCGGGGCCGGGGCGGTGCCTTCGTGCAGGAGATGGCCGCGGGGCAGCCGCGTATGGGGTGCGAGCCGGCTGCCACTGAGTTCCGCTCCCGGCTCAGAGCGTCTTGACCGTGCCGCCGTCGATGACGTGGTCGGCGCCCGTGATGTTGCCGGCGCGGCGTTCGATCAGGCTGGGCAGGGCAGCGCGGCTGGTGCGGACCGCGCTGAGCAGGTTGAGGTCGAAGATCCGGGTCCATTGGTTGTCGTCGGTGTCGAGGAAGCCGACGGGGTGCACGTCGTCCCCTGCGCCGACGTTGTTCACCAGCAGGTCGATACCGCCCAGCTCGGCGAAGGCGCTGTCCATGAGGGTGGTGATGCCTTCCGCGGTGCTCAGGTCGGCCGACACCGCGTGCGCGCCCGTTTCCTTCAGCTCGGGTGTGATCGTGCGGGCGACGCCGACGACCCGGACGCCTTCGTCCATGAGGGTCCTGACGGTGGCCAGTCCGATCCCTCGGCTGGCACCCGTGACGACAGCCGTCCTGGAGGTGAGCTTGAGGTCCACGACGCTCCTTTTTCTTGAACTTGAAGTACAAAATATGGGCAGCAAACACTTCCGGCAGGGCGCGTGCCGCGTTCCGGTCAGAGAGAATCGAGCGTCGCGTCGATCACGCGCGTGAGCCGATCCGGACCTTCTGAGACGCGCGCCATGAGCCGCAGCCCCACGACCGTGTTGAGGAGCAGGCTCCCCAAGGCCGCGGGATCGCGCTCGGACGGGATCTCCCCCGAGCGCTGCCCTTCCTCGATCAGCGCGCGGAAGGCCGCCTCGGTGCGGTCGAACATGCGCTGGACGAGTTCGGTCGCCGGCTCATCGACTCCGGCACGTTCCGCCGCCGTATTCACAGCCAGGCAACCCCGACGACTCGGATCGGCGAGGTCCGTCTCGGCGAGAAACGCCAGCGCCCTGCGCAGACGCGCCTTGACCGGGCCGGACTCCTCCAGCATCTCGATCAGAGCGAGGGCCTGACTGTCGCGATAGCGCCGGAGTGCCCGCTCGAACAGGGCGTGCTTGCTGCCGAAGGTGTTGTAGAGACTGCCCTTGCCGATACCGAGTGCCTCGACGAGATCTTGCGGGGTGGTTCCGGCGTACCCCTTCTGCCAGAACACCTCCATGGCCTGCTCGACGGCGACGTCCGGATCGAACTGCTTGGGCCTTCCCATGACCCCGACGCTAACATCATTTTTGACCTTGAGGTCAAGATTTGCCATCGGGACGCTGCGGAAACACCCCTCCGAGGCCCTCGTCATCCGAACCGCTCACGCCTACCAACAACCAACAACGCACCAGGTCACCCCCCGGGTGCACCAACAAGCGGGGTGGCGGGGGAGAGGTCGCCGAGTTCATGGGGTCGTGGTGCTGTGTCGGGTGCCGGCTGATGCGTGAGTCGGGTCCTGTCGGACCGCTCGGGCCCGGCCTCGCGGATCACCCGCGGGCCGGACAAATGTGGCAAAGTTGCGAGCATGGCTGACCGGGGCGCGAAGCGGCCGACCGTGTCGGTGCCGGACGACTGGCCCGCTCATCCGGACCTGACGCTGGCCCTCAACGGCATGGGCGGCTTCGACTGGGACCTCGACAGCGGCCGTATGCACATGGACGGATCCGCTCTGGAGGTCTTCGACCTGCCGCCGGAGGAGTACGACTCCGACCCGGCCACCCTGGCCTGCCGTCTGCCGCCCGACGAGGCGGCCCGCCTGGACAGCGTCGTCTCCCGGGCGCTGAGGGACGGCAGCGACTCCTACGGTGCCTACTTCCGCGTCCGGCTGCGGGACGGCACGGTGCGCTGGACCCACACCCAGGCCAGTATCCGCCGGGACGCGACCGGCAAGCCGCACCGCGTCATCGGCATCGTCCGGGACGCCGGCCAGGAGTACGCCCAGGCGGCGGAGCGGGCCCAGGCGCACGCGCGCAAGCTGCGCAACACCGGCCTCGTCGAGCGGACCACGGCGGCGCTGGCGCACGCCAGGACCGTCCGCGACGTGATCGGCGTGCTCGGCGACGACCAGGCCCTGACCCGGCTGGGCGCGCAGAACGTCATCGTCGGCCTGGTCGAGGCGGGCCGCATCCGGGTGATCCACGAAGGGCTGGAGGGCAGCTTCGTACCGCAGCACGAGGTGCTGCGGATCGAGGAGGAGTTCCCGATGAGCGAGGCGGTGCGCACCCTCCAGCCGTGTTTCATCCGCTCCCGCGCCGAGTTCGCCGAGCGCTACCCGGCGCTCTGGCCGCACCTCGAACGGATGGACTTCGGCTCCGCCGCGTATCTGCCGCTCATCGCGCAGGCCCGGCCGATCGGTGTGGTGGGGCTGTTCTACCGCTCGGAGAACCCGTTCGGCGTACAGGAGCGCAACCTGCTGCTGGCGCTCGGCTCCAGCGTCGCGCAGAGCCTGGCCCGCGCCATGCTCTACGACCAGGAGCACGACCTCGCCGAGGGGCTCCAGCAGGCCATGCTGCCGCGCCGCATTCCCGGCATCCCGGGCGCCCAGATCGCCGTTCGCTACCGTGCCGCCCGGATCGGCCGGGACATCGGCGGTGACTGGTACGACGTGATCCCGCTGCCCGAAGGCCGGGTCGCCGCGGTCATCGGCGACGTCCAGGGGCACGACACCCACGCCGCGACCGTCATGGGCCAACTGCGCATCGTGCTGCGCGCCTACGCCGCCGAGGGGCACCCGCCCGCCACCGTCATGGCCCGCGCCTCCGCCTTCCTCGGCGAACTGGACACCGACCGCTTCGCCACCTGCACGTACGCGGACGCCGACCTGGCCACCGGGACGGTACGGCTGGTGCGCGCCGGGCACATGGACCCGCTGCTGCGGCACGCCGAGGGCCTGTGCCGGCGGCTGGAGGTGGCCGGCGGCCTCCCGCTGGGCATAGCCACCGGCTTCCGCGACCTGGACTACCCCGTCACCACCGCCCACCTGGGCATCGGGGAGACCCTGGTGCTGTACACCGACGGGCTGGTGGAGCAGCCGGGCGTCGACATCGAGGACGGCGTACGGCACCTGGCCAGAGTGGTGCGCGACGGCCCGCAGGACGTCCAGCAACTGGCCGACCGGCTCTGCGACCTGGCCGCCGAGCAGAGCGGCGAGGACGACATGGCGATGCTGATCCTGCGGCGCGGCGGGGAGCCCGCCGCGCCGGCCGCCGGGCGGCTCCAGCAGCACGTCGCGCCCGACGACGCCCGGGGCCTGTCCGCCGCCCGCCACATGATCCGCGCCGCGGTACGGGCCTGGGGCGCCCGGGAGCGCGCCGAAGAGATCGAACTGGCCGCCGACGAGCTGATCACCAACGCGCTGCTGCACACCGACGGCGCGGCGGTGGTGACCGTACGGATGCCGCACGGCACCGACCGGCGGCTGCGGCTGGAGGTGGCCGACCGCTCCAGCGCGCTGCCGCGGCGCCGCGATGCCGACGAGTCCGCGATGTCGGGCCGCGGACTGCTCCTGGTGGAGAGGCTGTCGGATGTCTGGGGTGTGGAGCCGCGTGGCAACGGAAAGTGCGTATGGTGCGAGTTCGACTGTCCGTGACGGCAGGTCCGGCCCCCAGGGGCGGGACGGCCGTGCCCCGCTGACCGGCGGGGCCCATGGAACAACCGGCCCTCCATGGGGGCGCCGTGGCGCGGGCAGCGGGCAGGGGCACAGTTCGATCGGCCGCCGCGTGAGCGGCCTGGCGGAATGGGGACACGCGCTATGGAACCGGGGCCTGCGCAGCAGTGGGGCGACGCCCGCCGGACGGCGGCACGGCTGGACGCGGAGCATGTCCGCGCCATCGCCCTGACCTGGGTGGACAACGCGGGCATCGCCCGTACCAAGACCGTGCCGACGGCCCGGCTGGCGCCCGCCGTACAGCGCGGCGTCGGCATGTCACCGGTCTTCGACGTCTTCACCTCGGACGACGCGATCACCGCGTCCGCCCACCTGGGCGGGCCCGACGGAGACCTGCGGCTCTTCCCCGACTTGGAGCGGGTCACCGTGCTCGCCGCGCAGCCCGGCTGGGCCTGGGCGCCGGTCGACCGCTACGACCAGCTCGGCACGCCGCACCCCGGCTGCCAGCGGCGGTTCGCCCGCCGCATGGTGGACCGCGCCGCCGACGCCGGGCTGGTCCTGCGGATGGGCTTCGAGACGGAATGGGTGGTCACCCGCGCGCCGGGGGCCGACGGCGGCGGGCGCCCCGGCGGGCCGGCGGGCGCCCGCGAGGCCCTGGAGTACCCCTGCGCGGGCCCCGCCTACAGCATGACCCGGGTCGTGGAACTCTCCGACTACCTCCGGGACGTGGCCGAGGCGCTGGCCCTCCAGGACATCGACGTCCTCCAGATCCACCCCGAGTACGCGCCGGGACAGTTCGAGGTGTCCACCGCGTCGGCCGACCCGTTGCGCGCCGCCGACGACCTGATCCTCGTCCGCGAGACCGTACGGGCCGTCTCGCAGCGGCACGGCCTGCGGGCCAGCTTCGCGCCCTCGGTCGTCGCCGGCCAGGTCGGCAACGGCTGCCACCTCCACCTCAGCCTGCACCGCGGCGAACGCAGCCTGCACCGGGCGCCGGACGCCGAATGGGGCCTGGACCCCGACGCCGTACGGTTCCTCGGCGGCGTCCTGGAGGCGATGCCCGCCCTGCTCGCCGTCGGCTGCCCCTCGCCCGCGAGCTACCTGCGGCTGGGGCCGTCCGTGTGGGCCGGGGCCTACCGGTGCTGGGGCGTGGAGAACCGGGAGGCCGCGCTGCGGCTGGTCACCGGCGCCCCCGGTGACCCGGACGGCGGCCACGCCGAGATCAAGCCCTTCGACGCCGCCGCCAACCCGTACCTGGCGGTCGGCGCGGTGATCGCCGCCGGGCTGCACGGCCTGTCCACCGGCGCCGAACTGCCCCCGCCGGTCTCCGGCGACCCGGGGGTCCTGGGCGTCCGCGAGCGTGCCCGGCGCGGCATCGTCCGGCTGCCCTCCTCGCTGACCGAGGCCACCGACCGGCTGGCGGAGTCGACGGTGCTGCGGGAGGCGATGGGTGAGGTGCTGTACGGCGCCGTGGTCGCCGTACGCCGGGCCGAGGCGGCGCACTTCGCCGACAGCGAGCCCGACGAGATCGCCGCGGCGACCCGCTGGAGGTACTGATGGCCACGCCCCTCCCCGGCGACGACCCGGCCCTGGACCTGCCGCCGCTGGTCGACCAGCACTGCCACGGCGTGCTGCGCGGCGACCTGTCGGCCGCCGAGTTCGAGTCGTACCTGACCGAGTCGGACCGGCCCGCCGCCGCGGGCACCACCTTCTTCGACACCCAGACGGGCTTCGCCGTCCGCCGCTGGTGCCCGCCGCTGCTCGGCCTCGCGCCGCACTGCCCGCCCGGCGAGTACCTCGCCCGGCGGCGCGAACTGGGCGCGGCCGAGGTCCGGCGCCTGCTGCTGGGCGGCACCGGCATCGGCACGTACCTGGTGGACACCGGCCTGCCCGGCGACCTCACCGGGGCGCACGAGACGGCCGAGGCGGGCGGCGGCACCGGACACGAGATCGTCCGCCTGGAGACGCTGGCGGAACGGGTCGCGACAGGCGCACGGGCGGCGGGGGAGGCGGCGGGCGCGGCCGCCGAGGTGTTCGCGGCCGGGCTCTCCGACGCCGTACGGGACGCGGCCCGCACGGCCGCGGGCTTCAAGTCCGTCGCCGCCTATCGCCACGGGCTGGCCCTCGCCCCCGAACCGCCGCGGGAGGGCGAGGTGCTGGCCGCCGCCCGCGCCTGGCTCGCCACCGGCACCCGCCGGCTGACCGACCCCGTCCTGCTGCGCCACCTGCTGTGGCTCGCCACCGGCACCGGCCGCCCCCTGCAACTGCACACCGGCTTCGGCGACCCCGACCTGCGCCTGCACCACGCCGACCCGGCCCTGCTCACCGACTTCGCCCACGCCACCGCGGGCACCGGCACCGACCTGGTCCTGCTGCACTGCTACCCGTACCACCGCCAGGCCGCCTACCTGGCCCACGCCTTCCCGCACGTCCACGCCGACGTCGGCCTGGCCCTGGGGCACACCGGGCCGCGCGCGGCGGCCGTGCTGGCCGGGTTCCTGGAACTGGCCCCCTTCGGCAAACTCCTGTTCTCCACCGACGCCTACGGCCTGCCGGAGCTGTACACCGTCGGCAGCGCCGCCTTCCGTACGGCACTGGCGGAGGTGCTGACCGGCTGGGTCCGCTCGGGCGCCTGGTCGGCGCCGGACGCCGGCCGTGTCGCGGCGCTGATCGCGGCCGGCAACGCCCGCCGGGTCTACGGGCTTTCGGGCGGCCGACGGCCCCCCGGAGCAGCGTCCTGATCACGCCACCCCGGTAAGTGGTACGACCACCGATCGTGCTTTACTGCCCCGTGCCTCCTGCCATATCCGACCCCACGTCCCGCCCCCCGCTGTACGCCCGCGTCTTCGCCGACATCACCCCGCTGCGCACCTCCGCGCACTACCGCCGTCTGTGGTGCGGCAACACCGTCTCCTGGGTCGGCCAGCAGATGACCGCCCTCGCGGTCTCCCTCCAGGTGTACGCGCTGACCGGCTCCACCTTCGCGGTCGGCGTGGTCGGCCTGTGCTCCCTGGTCCCGCTGGTCGTCTTCGGGCTGTACGGCGGCGTCATCGCCGACACCGTCGACCGGCGCAAACTCGGCCTGTTCAGCGCGGTGGGCGCCACCGTGCTCTCCGTCGCGCTGGCCACCGCCGCGCTCCTGGACGTACGGCAGGTCTGGGTGCTCTACACGGTCGTCGCCCTCCAGGCGGTCTGCTTCGCGATGAACGCGCCGGCCCGCTCGTCGATGATCCCGCGCCTGCTGCCGCCCGAGCAGTTGCCCGCCGCCAACGCCCTCAGCTCGCTCACCAGCAACCTCGGGATGATGGGCGGCCCGATGCTCGGCGGCGTCTTCGTCGGCCTGTGGGGCTACCAGGCCGCCTACCTGATCGACGTCGGCTGCTTCACGGCCGCGCTGTACGCCATGTGGCGGCTGCCCGCCATGCGCCCCGACCACGACGACGACGGGCAGGCGCCGCGCCGGCCTTCCGTCCTGGAAGGGCTGCGCTTCCTGGCCACCCGGCCCAACCTGCGGATGACCTTCTTCGCCGACCTGGCGGCCATGGTGCTCGCCCAGCCCCGCGCGCTGTTCCCCGCCGTCGCCGTGCTCTGGTTCGGCGGCGACGCGAAGACGGTGGGGCTGCTCGTCGCGGCGCCCGCGGTCGGCGCGGTGCTCGGCGCGCTGTTCTCCGGGTGGCTCGGCGCGGTACGCCGGCACGGCCTGGCGATTCTCGTCTCGGTCGCCGCCTGGGGAGCGGCCGTCGCCTGCTTCGGCCTCACCCGCCACCTGTGGCTCGGCCTGTTCTTCCTCGCCGTCGCCGGCTGCGCCGACACCGTCTCGATGGTCTTCCGCGGCACCATGCTCCAGGCTGCCGCGCCGGACCGGATGCGCGGCCGCCTCCAGGGCGTGTTCATCGTCGTGGTCGCGGGCGGCCCCCGGCTCGGCGACTTCCTGGCCGGCTCGGCGGCCGACCTCGCCTCACCGGCCGTGGCGGTCGTCGGCGGGGGGCTCGCCTGTGTCGTGACGGTGCTGCTCCTGGCCCTGTGGCGGCGTGACTTCGCCCATTACGACGCCCGCGACCCGCGGCCCTGACGGGCGGGACCGGGGCGCGGACGGCCGCGCCCCGGACGGGCCCCCGCTACCGCCCGTCGCCCGGCCAGCTCCACTCCTCGACCTCCGGCAGGTCCGTGCCGTGCGCCCGGATCCAGGCGTGGTGGCGCTGCCGTACGTCCGCCATCGCCTGCCGTACCCCGGCGGCCCGTACGGCCAGCCCCGGCACCCGGTCGATGACGTCCATCACCAGTCGGTAGCGGTCCAGGTCGTTGGTGACCACCATGTCGAACGGCGTGGTCGTGGTGCCCATCTCCTTGTAGCCGCGCACGTGCAGGTTGGGGTGGACGGCCCGGCGGTAGGTGAGCCGGTGCACCAGCCACGGGTAGCCGTGGTACGCGAAGACCACCGGCACGTCGTGCGGCAGCAGCGCCTCGAACTCCCGGTCCGTCATGCCGTGCGGATGCTCCTCGTGGGGCTGCAGCCGGGTCATGTCGACGACGTTGACGACCCGTACGGCCAGCCCCGGCAGGTGGGTGCGCAGCAGGGACGCGGCGGCCAGCGTCTCCTGCGTCGGCACGTCACCCGCGCAGGCGAGCACCACGTCGGGGCGGGCGCCGGGCTGCTCGGTGCCCGCCCACTCCCAGATCCCGGCGCCGCGCGCGCAGTGCGACCGCGCCTGCTCGAAGTCCAGCCAGTCGAAGCACGGCTGCTTGCCCGCCACCACCACGTTGACCACGTCGCGGGTGCGCAGCACGTGGTCGGCCACGCACAGCAGGCTGTTGGCGTCCGGCGGGAGGTAGACCCGTACGGTGTGCGGATCCTTGTTGAGGATGTGGTCGACGAAGCCGGGGTCCTGGTGCGAGAAGCCGTTGTGGTCCTGGCGCCAGACGTGCGAGGTCAGCAGGTAGTTCAGGCCCGCGACGGAGCGCCGCCAGGGGATGTCGCGGGCCGACTGGAGCCATTTGACGTGCTGTGAGGCCATGCTCGACACGATGTGCGCGAACGCCTCGTACGAGGAGAACAGGCCGTGCCGGCCGGAGAGCACGTAGCCTTCCAGCCAGCCCTGGCACAGGTGCTCCGAGAGCACCTCCATCACGCGTCCGTGCCGTCCCAGATGCTCGTCGGTGGGTTCGGTTCTGGCCTGCCACGCCTTGTCGGTGGCGTCGTACACGTCCTGGAGGCGGTTGGAGGCCGTCTCGTCCGGGCCGAACAGCCGGAAGTCGCGGCTCCCGGCGGTCCGCTCCATCAGGTCGCGGAGCAGGCCGCCGAGGACGCGGGTCGGTTCGTGCATCCGGGTGCCGGGCCGGTCGACGGGCACCGCGTACTGCCCGGGGTCGGGCAGCGGCAGCGTACGCACGAGGCGGCCGCCGTTGGCGTGCGGGGAGGAGCCGAGCCGCCGGTCGCCGTGCGGCACGCAGGCCAGCACCCGCTCCACCGGCCGCCCCTCGCCGTCGAACAGCTCGTCCGGCGCGTACGACCGCAGCCAGCCTTCGAGCTGGCGCAGGTGGTCCGGGTTGTCCCGGACGCCGGAGAGCGGGACCTGGTGGGCGCGCCAGGTGCCCTCGACGGGCGCGCCGTCCACCTCGGCGGGCCCGGTCCAGCCCTTGGGGGTGCGCAGCACGATCATCGGCCAGCGGGGCCGGGACCGCTCTCCCGTGCCGCGGGCGGCGCGCTGGGCCCGGTGGATGCGGTGCAGCGCGGTGTCCATGGCGGCGGCCATGTCCCGGTGCACCTGCGCGGGGTCGGAGCCGGTGACGTACAGCGGCTCGTGTCCGTAGCCGCGCAGCAGCGCGTCCAGCTCGTCGTCGTCCAGCCGGGCGAGGACCGTCGGGTTGGCGATCTTGTAGCCGTTCAGGTGCAGGACCGGCAGGACGGCGCCGTCGTGCGCCGGGTCCAGGAACTTGTTGGCGTGCCAGGACGCGGCCAGCGGCCCGGTCTCCGCCTCGCCGTCCCCGATCACGCAGGTCACCAGCAGATCCGGGTTGTCCAGTGCGGCGCCGTAGGCGTGTGCGAGGGAGTAGCCCAGCTCGCCGCCCTCGTGGAACGAGCCCGGCACGTTCGGCGCCGCGTGGCTCGGCACCCCGCCGGGGAACGAGAACTGCGCGAACAGCCGGGCCATTCCGGCCGCGTCCCGCCCGACGTCCGGGTTCAGCTCCCCGTAGGTCCCCTCCAGCCAGGCCCCGGCGAAGACCGAGGGCCCGCCGTGCCCCGGGCCCCACACGCACACCGTTTCCTGCCCGTGGGTACTGATGACCCGGTTGACGTGGGTGTAGACGAGGTTGAGGCCGGGGCAGGTGCCCCAGTGGCCGAGCAGTCGCGGCTTGATGTGCTCGGGGCGCAGTTCCTCGGTGAGCAGCGGGTTGCCGGTCAGGTAGATCTGGCCGGCGGCGAGGTAGTTCAGCGCTCGCCAGTGGGCGTCGAGATCGAGCAGGTCGCTCTCGGTCAGCGGGGTCGGCGACTCCATCGGGGCCCTCCGTCGGGAAAGGTGATCAGGGAGCGCCTCTCCACCGTACGGGTCGTCATGCACCGGCGCCGCGCATATCGGCCGTACCGGTCAGTCGCGGTGCCCGTGCCGTCGCCGCCCGCCCGGGGGCCGGGCGCAGGCGCAACCGGAGGGGCCGTCCGGCCGCGCCGGGGCCCGCTCAGAGCAGGACCGGTGCCAGGCCGGGGTCCTCGAAGCCCTCGTCGTCGAACGGGTAGAGCGGGCGGGCCACCCGGTGGTGGCCCAGGCGCGGCAGGTCCTGGTCCACGCCGCCGGGGGTGAGGGCGAGCAGCCAGTCCGCGGCCAGGTCGTACAGCTCCGGCTCCAGGTAGCCGATCTTCACCACGACGATGTCGTACCCGGCCGGGTCGAGCGTGCCGAAGTCGGCACGGGTGTGGAAGGGCTTGCGCCGCTCGGTGAGGACGGCCGTCACACCGCCCCGGGTGACGGCGGCGGTACGGCCGCCACCGTCGTACGCCGGGTTGCCGCGCGGGGCCCCGGCGCCGGGCGCGTCCGGGTCTTCCAGGGCGGTCACCGTGCCGGTCAGCTCGTACGGCTCGGCGTGCGGTCCGGTACCGGCGCTGACGTGGCCACCGACCTTCAGGGTCACGCGCGCGCCCACCCCGGCGTCGAAGCAGGCGGCCACCGCCGCCGGGTCGGTGATGCCGGGGTGCAGCGCGGTGACCTTGCCGCTCGCCAGCTCCTCGTGCGCGAGCAGCCGGCCCAGCAGGTGGGCGAGGTCGCCCGCGCCGCCCGCGGTGGGATTGTCGCCGGAGTCGCTGATCAGGAAGGGGCGGGCGGTGGACGCGACGGCGCGGGCCACGCAGTCGTCGGCGTCACCGGTGGGGCCGGCGAAGACGAAGTCGCGGCGCATGTCCCAGTACTCCTGGGCCAGGCTCCGGGCCTGCTCCAGCGCCAGGTCCGGGTCGTCGCCGGTCACCACGACCGCGGCCCGGCAGCGCGGCTCGTCGGCCCAGGCGTAACCCACCCAGACCGCCGCGTCCACGATGCCGTCCAGCGCCTCGACCGAAGCGAGCCTGCCGTAGAGGGACTTGGCCGGTTCCAGGCGGGTGCTGGTCTTCTCCCCGGGCAGCAGGACCGGCACCTGCACCCAGGCGCGATGCGGACGGCCCTTGCCGGCGGCCAGCCGCCCGACCAGCTTGCGGGCGGCCCGCTCGCGCGTCTCCCAGGCGTCCTCGTGCGGGGCGAGCCGGTGCGCGGTGAGCAGGTCGAGGCGGTCGGCGAAGCGGCGGGAGACGTTGCCGTGCAGGTCCATGGCGGCGGAGACGAGGACGTCGGGGCCGAGCGCGGCCCGTACGGCGTCGGCGAGGTCCGCCTCGGCGTCGTCCAGGCCGACGACGCTCATGGCGCCGTGGATGTCGAGGACCATGCCGTCCAGCGGCCCGGCTTCCCGTATCCGGGTGACGAGTTCGGACATGATCCGGTCGTACGTCTCGCGCTCGACGGGCCCGCCGGGCAGCGCCACGGCGTGCACCAGGGGCACCCACTCCACCCCGTCCGCGAGGTCAGCGCCCGGCTGTGTCCAGGTGTAGCGGTCCAGCAGCGCGGCACCGCGGGTGACGCGGAAGTCGTCGTACACCGAGCGGTGCGGGCAGAACTGGCTGGACTCGATGGCCATACCGCCGATGGCGATGCGCATGTCGGTGGTGCACCTTCTTCCGTTGGGGATTCGCCGTACGGACGACGGGTGGGGGCCGGCGTACGGACGACGGGCGGGCGTTGGCGTACGGAACGACGGGGGAGCACGTCACGTACGGACGACGGGCAGGGCCGGCAGCCCCCCGTCGGCGGCCAGTTCGCGCAGCGCTGCGTGGCCGGCGCCGAGCAGTCCCGCGTCGGGGCCCCGGCTCGCGGCGACGATGGACAGCTCGCTGGTCGCCATCGGCAGACAGCGCTCGTACAGCATGCCGCGCACCGCCGCCACCAGGGGTTCCGCCGCGGCGAGCGCCCCGCCCAGCACCACGGCCTCCGGGTTGAAGAAGTTCACCACGACGGCCAGCACCGCGCCGATGTGCCGCCCGGCCTGCCGCACCAGAGTCGTCGTGTGCGGTTCGCCGTCCTCGACGAGACGCAGAATGTCGGTGGTGGAGTCCGCCTCGACGCCCCGGCCGCGCAGCGCGGCGGCGATCGCGGCGCCGCTGGCCACGGACTCCAGGCAGCCGATGTTGCCGCAGGAGCAGGGCCGGTCGGCGGCGGCGTCGACCCGTACGTGGCTGATGTCCCCGGCGCAGCCGCGGGCGCCCCGGTAGAGCCGGCCGTGGCTGATCACGCCGGAGCCGATGCCGCGGCCCGCCTTGACCACCACGAGGTGCCGCAGTCCCGGGTGGGCCGCCCGGTACTCGCCCAGGGCCAGCACGTTGGCGTCGTTGTCGACCAGGACGGGCAGGCCGGTCAGCTCGGCGAGCCGGTCGCGCAGCTCGTACAGATGCCAGCCCGGCATCCGGGACGGCGCGATCACCCGGCCCGACGCGGGGTCGACGGGGCCGGGAAAGCCGATGCCGGCACCGCACACGGTGCGCCCGGCCGCGCGCTGCCGGTCGGCCAGCGCGGTCAGCCGCTCGGCGAGCAGGCCGACGGCCGGTTCCGGGCCGGTCGTCAGGTCGAGGGCGCACTCGTCGATGTCGAAGCCGGTGCCGGTCAGGCCCACCGCGCCGGTACGGATGTGGTGGCTGCCCAGGTCGGCGGCGAGCGCCACGGTGCCGCCGTCCGGGACGCGCAGCAGCCGCGGGCGGCGCCCGCCGCGCGAGGCGCCCTCGCCGGACTCCGCCAGCAGCCCGGCGTCGACCAGCTCCTGGACGCGTGCGGAGACGGTGGAGGCGGCGAGTCCCAGCTCCCGTACGAGGTCGGCGCGTGAGCGGGCGGTGCCGGTCGCGACGAGTTCGAGGACGTGCGCGGCGGAGCCGGGCTCGGTGGCGGTCATGGCGGGGCCTCGGTGGCGGTCATGGCGGTGCCCTTCGGCGGTGAACGGCGGTGAACGGCGGTGAACGGCGGTGAACGGCGGTGAACAGGGTACGGCGGCAAGGCTGCGGGCGACTTCCCTTCTTTCTTCGCTCACCGAAGGAAGAAGGGGAACCAAGTGGCCCCCAGTCCACACCACTTGCCGACGTTCCGCCAGACCCTTGACTTCTTTTCGCGGCCGTCCGTACTTTTCTCGCACTCTTCACCGGCCGACCCTTTCCGGAGGCAGCATGGGCCCGCGCAGTACCCGCCGACGCGGGCCCGTGCACACCCTGCTCGGCGCGGTGACCGCGCTGCTGCTCGGGATGGCCACGCTCACCGCGTGCGGCCCGGCGGACGGCGCCGTCACCGAGGTCGGCCCCACCGGCGGCACCCGCGTCGAAGGCGGTACGGCCACCATGGCGCTGCCGCCCGCCGCCACCCCCAACTGGATCTTCCCGATCGGCACGGCCGGCTATCTGGCCTCGTACAACAACGCCGTACAGGGCCTGCTCTACCCACCGCTCTACACCCCCGGGAAGAAGGGCGCCGGGCTGACCATGGACAGCCCGCGCAACCTCGCCGAGCAGCCGCGCTACGGCGACGGCAACACCACCGTCACCGTCACGCTCAAGAAGGGCTACCGCTGGTCCGACGGCACGCCCGTCACCAGCCGCGACGTGCGGTTCTGGTACGACCTGATCAAGCACGACAAGGAGGAGTGGGCGGGCTGGTCGCCGGGTCTGCTGCCCGACAACGTCAAGACGTTCGAGACGCTGGACGATCACACCTTCCGGCTGCGCCTGGACCGCGCGTACAACCCCGTCTGGTTCACCGGCAACCAGCTCAAAGACTTCACCCCGCTGCCCAAACACGCCTGGGACCCGCACGACGAAGCCCCGAAAAAGGTCTTCGCGCGGCTGCTCCGACACGCCAAGCGGCTCTCGGAGTTCGCCACCGACCCGCTCTGGAAGACCGTCAGCGGACCCTGGCGCATCGAGAAGTGGACCACCTCGGGACAGGTCTCCCTGGTCCCCAACAAGCAGTACGGCGGCCCCGACACACCCCACCTCGACCGCGTCGTCCTCAAGCCCTTCACCACCGCCGACTCCGAATTCAACGTGCTGCGCGCCGGCGGTGTCGACTACGGCTACATCCCGCCGTCGGTCATGGAACGGTCGGCGCGCTTCAAGGAGCTGGGCTACCGCATCGACCCGTGGGAAGGCTGGGCGATCACTTACATCGTCCTCAACCTCAACCACCCCACCGCCGGGCCGCTCCTCCGCCAGACCTACCTGCGCCGCGCCCTTCAGCACCTCATCGACCAGAAAGCGATCTCCGACGTCGTCTGGCACGGCAGCGCGACACCCACCCGCGGCCCGGTGCCCGCCGGACAGATGGACCGCGACCCGTTCCCGTACGACCCGAAGAAGGCGGCAGCGCTGCTCGCCGCGCACGGCTGGCAGCGCACCGACGGCAGGCTGCGCTGCGCCCGCCCCGGCACCGGCCCGGACCGGTGCGGCAAGGACATTCCCGGCGGGCAGCCGCTGCGTCTGGAACTGCTCTCCCAGTCCGGCTCCACCGAGACGTCCAACACCATGCAGGAGGTCAAGTCCGCCATGGACAAGGCCGGCATCACCCTGGACATCCGGCAGCAACCGCTGAACACCGTCCTCGGCACCACCGTCCCCTGCGAGCGGACCGAACCGGTGTGCTCCGCCTGGCAGCTCGGCTTCTTCGGCACGCAGGGGAGCTGGTACTTCCCGACCGTGGCCAGCGGCGAGACGCTCTTCGCCACGGGGGCGCCCTCCAACATGGGCAACTGGTCCGACCCCGAGGCCGACCGGCTGATCAAGGCGACCGAGTACTCCGACGACCCCACCGCGCTGCGCGACTACGCCCGCTACACGGCCGGCCAGGTGCCCGTCCTGTGGACACCCAACCCGGCCTACCAGATCTCCGTCATCCGCAACGACCTGCGCGGCATCGACCAGAACCCCACCCTCAGCCTCGCGCCCCAGGACTGGTACTTCGTCAAGAAGGACGGAGCCGGCCGGTGATCCGCTTCCTGGTCACACGCGTCGCGCAGGCCGCCGTCGTCCTGCTGCTGGTCTCCGTCATCGTCTTCGTGCTGCTGCACCTGCTGCCCGGCGGACCGGCCCGCGCCATCCTCGGCGTCAAGGCCACCCCCGAAGCCATCACCCACTTCAACCACCAGCAGGGCTACGACCGTTCGCTGCCGCAGCAGTACGTGATGTACCTGGGGCGGCTGCTCACCGGCGACCTCGGCGAGTCCTACAAGCTCAACCGGACCGTCGCCGCCCTGCTCGGCGAACGCCTCCCGAAGACCGCGCTGCTGGCGGGCCTGTCGATCGCGCTCGCCGCCGTCCTGGCCGTACCGCTCGGCATCCTCCAGGCCGTACGCCGCGGCAAGGCCGCCGACCACCTGCTCACCGGCGCCGCCTTGCTCGCCTACGCCACCCCGGTCTTCTTCCTCGGCCTGGTCCTGGTCCTCCTCTTCAGCCAGCAGCTCCAGATCTTCCCGGCCGAGGCGCCGCAGGCCGACACGGTCGGCGGCCTGCTCGCCGACGCCCCGGCGCTCGTCCTGCCCGTGGTGACCACCGCGCTCGGCACCGTCGCCGCGTTCAGCCGCTACATGCGCTCGGCCGTACTGGACAACCTCGAAGAGGACTACGTACGCACCGCACGCGCCAAGGGCCAGTCGAACGCCCGCGTCATGGCCCGGCACGTGCTGCGCAACGCGCTGATCCCGCTCACCACCCTCCTCGGGCTCTACCTGCCCACCCTCTTCAGCGGCACCCTCGTCGTCGAGTCGATGTTCAACTACCCCGGCATGGGCCTGCTGTTCTGGAACGCCGCCCAGGGCTCGGACTTCCCCGTGCTGCTCGGCGTCACCCTGGTCGTCGGCGTGGCCACCGTGCTCGGCTCCCTGGTCACCGACATCGCCTACGCCGTACTCGATCCCCGCATCAGGAGCGTTACGTGACCGCACCCTCCTTGGGCGCGCCGGCGGGCGGCCCGGCGACCGCGGACGCCACGGGGCCCCGGACGGCGCCCGCTGCCGGCCCCGCCCGCCGTGTCCTCGCCGCCTTCGCCCGCGGCAAACTCGCCGTCACCGGCGCCGCCGTCCTCCTCGGCCTGCTGGCGCTGTGCTACCTCGGCCCACTGCTGTACCCCACCGACCAGACGCACACCGACCTGTCGCGGGCGAGCCTGCCGCCCGGCAGCCCCGGACACCTCCTCGGCACCACCGACCTCGGCCACGACATGCTCGGCAGGCTGATGTACGGCGGGCAGACCTCCCTCGAAGTCGGCCTCGCCGCCGGCCTGCTGGCCACCCTCTTCGGCACCGTGTACGGCGCGGTCGCGGGCTACTTCGGCGGCTGGGCGGACGCGGCCATGATGCGCGTCACCGACGCCGCGCTCGCCATCCCCGCACTGTTCCTGCTGGTCGTGGTCGCCGCCATCGTCACACCCAGCAAACCCGTACTCATCCTGATCATCGCCTCGGTCGCCTGGCTCTCCCCGGCCCGCCTCATCCGCGGCGAGGCGCTCGCCCTGCGCAGCCGCGACTACGTCCACGCCATGCGGCTGATGGGCGGCGGCGGGGGCCGGGCCGTCTTCCGGCACATCCTGCCCGGCGCCGTCGGCACCGTCATCGTCAACGCCACCTTCCAGATCGCCGACGCCATCCTCTACGTCGCCTACCTCTCCTTCCTGGGCCTGTCCATCCCGCCGCCGGCCGCCGACTGGGGCTCCATGCTGTCCGCCGGCATCACCTACACCCAGGTCGGCCACTGGTGGCTGATCTTCCCGCCCGGCCTCGCCATCGTCCTCGTCGTCGCCGCGTTCAACTGCGTCGGGGACGGCCTGCGGGACGCCTTCGACGTGCGCCTCCAGAAGAGCTGAGGAAGGGCCCATGACCGCCGACCCCCTGTCCGCGACCGCCCGCCCGCCGTCCCGGGCCGCCGCGCCGCTGCTCAGCGTCGAGGACCTGCACGTCGAGATCGGCGGCCGCGGCCGCACCGTGCACGCCCTGGACGGCGTGCACCTCGACCTGGCCCCCGGGGAGGCCCTCGGCATCGTGGGCGAATCCGGCTGCGGCAAGACCATGACGGCGCTGTCCGTCCTCGGACTGCTGCCGAAAGGCGGCCGCGTCACCGGGGGGCGCATCCTCTTCCGGGGCGGCGGGAGCGGCGGGAGTGACGGGAGCGGGGACGGCACCACCGATCTGGCCGCCGCGCCCGAACCCGTCCTGCGGGACGTCCGGGGCAACACCGTCGGCATGGTCTTCCAGGACCCGCTGACCTCTCTCAACCCGACCATGACCATCGGCGCCCAGGTCGCCGAACCCCTGCTGCTCCACCGCAAGACGACCCGGCGGGACGCGTGGGCGAAGGCCGAGGAGACCCTGCGGCTGGTCGGGATGCCGCAGCCCGCCGAGCGGATGAAGAACCACCCGCACCAGCTCAGCGGCGGGATGCGGCAGCGCGTCGCGATCGCCATGGCTTTGGTGTGCGAGCCCAGACTGCTGATCGCCGATGAACCGACCACCGCCCTCGACGTCACCACCCAGCACCAGATCCTGGAACTCATCGACGACCTGCGCGCCCGCCTCGGCATGGCCATGATCCTGGTCACCCATGACCTCGGCGTCATCGCCAAGCGGGTGGACCGGGTCGCGGTGATGTACGGCGGCAGGATCGCCGAACGCGCCGGCGCGCACCGCCTCTTCGCCGCCCCGCGGCACCGCTACACCCAGGCCCTGCTCGCCGCCCTCCCCGAACGCGCCACGGGCGAGCGGGCCACGCTCGCCACCATCCCGGGCCTGCCGCCCGCGCTCGTCACCCGCCCCACCGGCTGCCGCTTCGCGCCGCGCTGCGCCTTCGCGACCGACCGGTGCCGTACGGAGGAACCGTCCCTGCCGGGGGACGCGGCACACGCGTACGCGTGCTTCCACCCGGCGGGCGAGACGGCGGAGGAACGGGCGGACGGCCTCGCGCCCGGCACCACGGCGCCCGTGTCCGCCGCCGCGTCCGACAGGGCCGGCACCGCGTCCGATGGGCCTTCTCTCGCTCCCGCCGCCGTGCCCGGCGGGCCTGCCTTCGCTTCCGCTTCCGCACCCCACGGGACCGCCCCCACACCCGACGGGGCTGCCCCCGCCCCACCCGCCGACCGGGAAACCCTCCTCGACCTCACCGGTGTCACCAAGCACTACGCCCTGCGGGCCGGCCCCTTCGCCCGGCGCAAGAGGGCCGGGGAGGTCGGCGCCGTCGTCGGTGTCAGCCTCACCGTCACCCGGGGCGAGACCTTCGGCATCGTCGGTGAGTCCGGCTGCGGCAAGTCCACCCTGGGGCGGCTGGTCGTCGGCCTGGAACCGCCGACCGCCGGCACCATCCGCTTCGCGGGCCGCGACATCGCCACCCTGACCCGCCGCGGACTGCGCGCCCACCGCCGGGACGTGCAGTTGATGTTCCAGGACTCCTACGCCTCCATGGACCCCAGGATGCGCGTCGGCGCCATCCTGCGGGAGCCGCTGGCCATCCAGGGCATCGGCGACCGTGCCGCGCAACAGCGGCGCGTCGCCGCCCTGCTCGACGAGGTGGGCCTGCCGCGCGGCGCCGTGGACCGCCACCCGCACGAGTTCTCCGGCGGCCAGCGCCAGCGCCTCGGACTGGCCCGCGCGCTCGCCCTCGCCCCGTCCCTCGTCGTCGCCGACGAACCGGTCTCCGCGCTCGACGTCTCCGTACAGGCCCAGATCCTCAACCTGATGCGCGACCTGCAACGCGACAAGGGGCTGACGTACCTCTTCATCTCCCACGACCTGGCGGTGGTACGGCACCTCGCGGACACCGTCGGCGTCATGTACCTGGGCGAACTCGTGGAGACCGGGCCGGCCCGGGACGTCTTCGAACGCCCCCTGCACCCGTACACCCGGGGCCTCCTCGCCACCGTCAACGCGCCCGACCCGGCGGCCCCCGCCGCCGGCGCCCCGCTCACCGGCGAGACGCCCTCGGCCGTCGCCCCGCCGTCCGGCTGCCGCTTCCGCACCCGCTGCCCGGCGGCCCGCGCGCGCTGCGCGGAGCGTGCGCCCGAACCCACCGCGCCGGCCGGCCCCGGGCACCGGGTGGCCTGCCACTTCCCCCTCGTGGCAGCCCCCGGCCAGGCCCGGTCACCGGCGGGTGACGGCCGGGACACGGGCTCTCAGTAGCGGGTGAGGGCCGTACGGCCGGAATCCGTGCCGATCGCGATGTGCGGACGGGCGGCGGGCCGCACCCAGGACACGATGCGGCCCATCGCACGGGCCGGTACGGACACACAGCCCGCCGTCGCTCCCCGGCCGTTGACGTGCAGGAAGATGCCCGCGCCACGGCCCCGTACCGGGCGGTGGTAGTTGAAGCCGATGACGAGCGCCCGGCTGTACTGCACCGGATAGTCGGCGAGCCGTTCGGCCTCCTTCGCCGCGCAGTCCCGCGGGCGCGGCTCCACCCAGCGGTTGTAGGCGGACGAGCCGTTGTCCTGGCACCACCAGGAGGTGTCCCGTACCGGCCGGTACGGGACCTCCGTGCCGGGCGGGGCCTTGGCGAGGCCGAAGGCGAACGGCAGGTCGTACAGGCCGGTGGGGGTCGTCGCGGTGCCCTGCTCGCGCGAGTCGCCCTCGGCCAGCCCGTTCGCCCCGAAGCGCGCGGGCGCCGTACCCACCCGGTGCCAGCGGCTGCCGTGCCGCTGCCACCAGCTCACCGTGCCGGTCGTGGAGCGCGGATCGGCGGCCCGGGCCGTGATGAGCTGACTGCCGCCGCCGGTGTCGGCCAGCCGGGTGGGCAGCGGCTGCCCGGCCGCCGGGGCAGCGGCGGGGGAGCGGGACGCGGCCGGGGCGGAGGCGGGCAGCGTCAGCGCGAGCGCGGCCGCGCAGGCCACGGTCGCCAGGGTCCTCGCGGAGGTCATGAGCGCAATGTAGAGGGCCGGAGGCGGCGCGGCGCCGAACGAACCGGACAGCCACCCGAAGGAACGCGCCGGGGCGTGAGGCGGACGCGGCCGGCCTGCTCCGGTCGGTCCCGGCCCGGCGCGCCCGGGGTGGTGCCCGGCTGGTGACCGGCCGCGCGCCGGGTGACCGGTACGGCGGCCGGCCCGTGCGGCTCCGACCGGGGCGACCTCGGCCGCAATCCACCGCGCGGCAGTGCGATAGACCGGCGAAACCCGGGTACCGGGGCCGGAGAACCACATGCCGTCCGACCCAGGAGGTCTGCTGTGGAGCGGCAACCGACATCGCACCGTACGCGCGAGCCCGGGCAGGAGAACGAGCCCGTGCCGCCGACGCCCACGCCGTCCCCGGGGCCCGGCGGACCCGAGCCGGGGCCCGGCCCCGCGCCGGGGCCGACCCCCGGGCCGCCGGTGCCCGGGCCGCCCGACCCCACACCGCCGCCGCCCGCGCCGCAGCCGCCGACGCCCAGCCCCGACCCCATACCGCGGCCGCCGGGCCCCGACCCCGTCCCGGAGCCGTCACCGGCCCCCGGGCCGCTCACCTAGCCCGCTCGCCCGACCCGCGGCCGGCCCCGGCCACCGGGCCCGGCCGCCCGGCCCCGCCCCTTCGCCACGCCCGCCCATCACCCCACGGGAGGTGCATCCCCATGGCCATCGCCACGGTCGACCCGGCCACCGGTGAGACGCTGAAGACCTTCGACGCGCTCGACGCGAGCGGGATCGAGGACCGGCTCGCCCGGGCCGCGCGGGCCTTCCGCGACTACCGGACGACGACCTTCGCCGAACGCGGTGAACTGCTGCGCAACGCCGCCGGCCTGCTGGAGGCGGGCCGGGACGGCATCGCCCGCACCATGACCACCGAGATGGGCAAGCCGCTGGCGGCGGCCCGCGCGGAAGCCGCCAAATGCGCGAAGACGATGCGCTGGTACGCCGACCACGCCGAGGAACTCCTCGCCGACGAGAAGCCGGACGCCGGCGACGTCGAGGACGCGGGCGCGAGCCGCGCCTACGTCCGCTACCGGCCCCTGGGCACCGTGCTCGCCGTCATGCCGTGGAACTTCCCCCTCTGGCAGGTGATCCGCTTCGCCGCGCCCGCGCTGATGGCCGGCAACACCTGTCTGCTCAAGCACGCCTCCAACGTGCCGCAGACCGCGCTGTACGTGGAGGACCTGCTGCGCCGGGCCGGCTTCCCCGACGGCTGCTTCCAGACCCTGCTGATCGGTTCCGGCGCCATCGAGGACATCCTGCGCGACCGCCGGGTCGCCGCCGCGACGCTCACCGGCAGCGAGCCGGCCGGCCGCTCGGTGGCGGCCATCGCCGGTGACGAGATCAAGAAGACGGTGCTGGAACTGGGCGGCAGCGACCCGTACATCGTGCTGCCGTCCGCCGACCTCGACGCGGCCGTACGCACCGCCGTCACCGCCCGGGTGCAGAACAACGGGCAGTCCTGCATCGCCGCCAAACGCTTCATCGTGCACACCGACGTCTACGACGAGTTCGCGGTGCGCTTCACCGAGCGGATGGCCGCGCTGACCGTCGGCGACCCGATGGCGGAGACCACCGACGTCGGCCCGCTGGCCAGCGAACAGGGCCGCTCCGATCTGGAAGAACTGGTCGACGACGCGGTACGCCGGGGCGCCGCCGCGCTGTGCGGCGGCAAGCGCCCGGAGAAGCTGACCGCCGGCTGGTTCTACGAGCCGACCGTGCTGGCCGGGATCACCCCCGAGATGCGCATCCACAAGGAGGAGGCGTTCGGACCGGTCGCCACGCTCTACCGGGTCAACGACCTCGACGAGGCCATCGCCACCGCCAACGACACACCGTTCGGCCTCAGCTCCAACGCGTGGACCCGCGACGCGGCCGAACAGGACCGCCTCGTCCGCGACGTCGAAGCCGGCGGCCTCTTCTTCAACGGCATGACCGCCTCCCACCCCGCCCTCCCCTTCGGCGGCGTCAAACGCTCCGGCTACGGCCGCGAACTGGCCGGCCACGGCATCCGCGAATTCTGCAACGCGACCACGGTCTGGCACGGGGCGTAGGCCCCTTCGGGCCCGGCTTCCGCGCAGGCGTGGCGCGCGGCGACGTGGGTGGGGCGTGCGCGGCACCGCGGTCCGTACCGCCGGGGCACTCCGCACGGGGCGCGCCCCGTCGTCACTCCTCGCCCGGCAGGGCGAACTCGCACCAGAGGGCCTTGCCGCTGCCTCGCGGCTCCGCGCCCCAGGAGTCGGAGAGGGCTTCGACCATCATCAGGCCGCGGCCGGAGGTGGCGGTCTCGCCGGGGGTGCGGCGGCGGGGCCAGCGGCTGGAGCGGTCCTCGACCTCCAGCCGGACGCGGCGCCGGGCGCGGCCCCGCGCGCCGCTGGGCAGGAGTTCCACCGTCACCAGGGCCCCGCTGTCCGTGTGGGTCAGCGCGTTGGTGATGAGTTCGGTGGCGGCCACCTCGATGTCGTACGCGATCGAGCCCGCCCGCCACTGGTCCATCGTGCGCCGCAGCATCGCCCGTACCTCCGAGGCGCCGGACGGGTCCGCCTGGTGGACGTGGAGCCGGAAGCGCGGGGTGATGGTGGTGGTTCCGGCGGACGGGGCGCGGTGCAGCAGCACCAGGGCCATGTCGTCGTCGGATCCGGGGCGCGCCCACAGTTGGTCCGAGAGCTGGTCGGCCAGTGCCTCCAGTTCGGCGGGGCCGTTGCGCACCGCCGCGGCGAGTGCGTCGATTCCGGCCGTGATGTCCTGTCCGGGCTGCTCGACGAGGCCGTCGGTGCAGAGCAGGAGGGTGGAGTCGGGTTCCAGGAAGAGCTGGGTCTCGGGGAAGTGGTCCTGGCCGAACGCGGTGGCCAGCCCGAGCGGCAGCCCGCCGCGTACCGGATGCCAGTCGGTGTGGCCGGCCGCGTCCCAGACGAGCGGGCCCAGGTGCCCGGCCCGTGCCACGTGCAGCGCGCCGGATTCCAGGTCGGCCTGGACGTACGTACATGTCGCGAACCGTTCGGTCTCCAGCTCGGCGAGGAAGCGGGAGGCCCGGACGAGTACCGTTTCCGGGGAGTGCCCCTCGGTGGCGTAGGCGCGCAGCGCGATGCGGAGCTGGCCCATGACCGCCGCGGCGTGCGTGTCGTGGCCCTGGACGTCGCCCACGACGAGCCCGGTCCGGCCCTGGGGCAGCGGGATGACGTCGTACCAGTCGCCGCCGATGTCCCGCCCGGTGCTCGCCGCGTGGTAGCGGACGGTGACCTCGCCGCCGGCGATGTCGGGGACCCGGCGCGGCAGCATCGTGGCCTGCAGCCCGGTCGCGAACTCGCGTTCCTGGTCGAAGAGCATGGCCCGCTGGAGGGACTGGGCCACGACGCCGGCCAGCGCCAGGGCGAGGTTGCGGTCCTCCGCCGAGTGCTGCTTGGGCTCGGCGTTGAACAGGCCGAGCGCCGCGATGGCGCGGTCCTGCGCGACCAGCGGCAGGAAGACGGCGCTGCCCGAGGGGATCCGGTCCAGGTACGGGCGCAGCCGCGGGTAGCGGGCCATCAGTTCGCCGCGGGAGGACAGGAACGTGGCGCGGCGGGACAGCGCGGCGTCCGACAGCGGCAGGGTGTCGTCGAGCCGGGAGGCCATCATGTCCTCGGGTGTGGTGCCCGGCAGGCCGGTGATGGCGATGACCTCGAAGCGGTCGTTGTCGACCAGTCCGAGGATCAGCGCGTCGGCGCCGAAGCGCCGGGCGCCGCCCGTCCCGGTCAGGACCCGGGTCACGTCCGCGACCGACAGGGCCCGGGAGAGCGCCGCGGTGGTCTGCTGCACCATCGCGGTCTGCCGCTGGCGGTTCTCCTGGAGGGACCGCAGCAGCACGGAGTCGGCCATCTCCGTGCCGGCTTCCCGGACGAGACCGGCGACCCGGTACGGCCGGCCGTCCGCGTTCCGCAGGATGTGGCCCTGGGTGTGGGTCCACCGGGGCGTGCCGTCGCGGCAGTGGACACGGAAGTACGCGCCGTACGAGGGCGCCCCGTCCTGGACGGCCTGGGAGACGGCCGCGTCCAGCCGGTAGGCCTCCTCGGGCGGCAGCCGGGCGGCGAGCGTCGCGGGCTGCCCGTCGTACTCGTCCGGCCGCAGGTCGAAGACGTCCAGTGCGCACGGGTCCAGTGCCAGCGTGGCGCGGTCCAGGTCCCAGTCGAAGGTGCCGGTCCGGTTGAGGGCGAGCCGTTCGCGCAGGTCGAGGGGGTCGAGCGGGGCCGCCGAGGGGGCGCTGTCCGCCTCGGGGTCCGGTCCGGCGGCCGGGGGCGGTACGCCGCGGCGCGGGTCGTAGCGGCCGGGCGGCGTGGTGTTCCGTCCGGTCATGACCTGCCACGCTCCTGCCCCGGGACGGGAGCGGGATCACGGCTGCCGGACGGGACGGCGGGGCGGGGGCCGGGTGCCGATGGCGCGCCGGTCCCGGCTGCCCGCCAGGCAGTCGGGACCGGCGGCGCCGGGGCCACCACGCCCGCCGCTTCCCTTCGCGGCCCGCCGAAGGGGGACCATCGCAACCGGGAAGCGGCCATGCGCCCACAGTAGGACGGAGGTCCGGACCGCGCACTTTCAGTGGGGTGTGGGGAGTACGCGGACGGGGGCACGCGGAGCGTCGCCACGGCTTCGGCAGGCCGAGCCCGTCCTGCGGGAAGTGCGCTAACGTGCCCCTGCCGGCACCGCCGCCCCCACCGGCCGTGTCGTCCGTGTCCGGTGGGCGAGGCGGGCCTTTTGCGCCGCGATGTCCACCGTGTACGCGTCGATGGTCAGCGCCCCGGCCGAGACCTTCAGGACCATGAAGCCGTGCCGGGAGAAGTCCTGCCAGGCGGCCGGATGGGTGAAGTGGGCCGTGCCGTCGCCCGTCTTGGAGGCGGCGCCGCAGACGAGCTGCCGGGTGCCGCGGGTGCGGTCGGTGGGTTCCAGGATCTGGAGGGTGTGGTCGTGGCCCGACATGATCAGGTCGGCGCGGCCGCACACCACCTCCTCGTACAGCTCCTTGAGATGGACGCCGCTGGTGTAGTTCCCGATCACGAAGCCGTCGTACGCGCCGGCGCTGCCGTGCTTGCCGTTGTTCAGGTACGGGTGGTGGCCCAGGACGACCTTCCAGCGGGCGCGTGAGGTCCGCAGCGCGTCGTCCAGCCAGCGGCGCTGGTCGCGCATGTACGGGCCGTTCCACCAGTAGTGCGGGTCGGTCTGCGCGACGTAGGAGGCGACCGGGTTGGTGTCGAGCGCGAAGAACTCGACGAGCGGCTCGCCCCGGGCGCCGTCCGCCGGGAGAGCGACGCGGTAGTAGCGGCTCGGCATGTACCAGCGGCGGGACGTGGCGGCGTACGCGACCTCGCGGTCACCGCGCGACGGGTCGCCGCCGCTGCCGGGGATCAGCCCCGAGCAGTCATGGTTGCCCAGCACCATCAGCCACGGCACGTCGATTCCCGTGTTGGGCCGCTCGAACTTCTCCTGGAACTCCGAGTCGTCGGCGGACTCGGGGCCGTTCTCGTAGAGGTTGTCGCCGAGGCCGACCGCCAGCCCGGCGTGCTCGGCGCGGCAGATCTCCCGGGCCGCCGCCGCGACCGCGTACTGCTCCGCCTTGCCCGTCCCCGCGTCGCCGGTGACCAGGACGGCGTACTCGCCGGACGGGCCCGGCGCGGAGGGCAGTGGGAAGCGGTCCGCCCGGCCCGCCCGCGCGGCGGCGACGGCGGGCTGCGGCGCCCCGAACGGCAGCGCGGCCAGCGCCGCGCCCGCCACCGCTCCGCCCAGCAGCGTCCGCCGGGGCACCCCGCGGGCCGGGGCCGCGTCCGGCGTGTCGTCCGGTACGGCGGGGTCGGCGAGGCCGGGGCCGGCCGTCCGCGTCCACTGGTCCTCGGTCAGATCCGCCCGCGGCGGGATCAGCTCGTCGTCGCACATGGCTGGTTTCTCTCATGGGCGGCGGGGCAACTGGTGGCGGCGGGATGAACGACCCGTGGATTTATGGGGATGGCGGGGTGGCGGGGCCGCCGCGGGGCCGCGTCAGCGGCTCTCGTTCGCGAGCCGGCGCAGGACCCGCCCGCAGTGGCGCGCGTAGACCCGCTGGAACAGCGGCACGAGCGGGCCCGCCAGCCGCGTGTACCAGCGGCCCGGCCGGCTGAAGGCCGTCATGGTGAACCACACCGCGCCGTCGTCGCGCATCTCGACCACGAACGACTCCTCGCCGCGCTGCGGGTGGCCGGCCAGCGTGCCGTACGCGAAGCCGATGCGCTCGCTGTCGTACTCGCTCCACACCACCCGGCACGGTGCGAGCACCCGGGCCGGTCCGAGGCCCAGGGCGCATTCCACCAGCACGCCGGGCGCGGCTTCGGGGGCCGAGGCCCGGACCCGGACGCCCGCCGCGCGGTGCATCCGGAAGGTGGTGACCGCCTCACCCGCGGCTTCGAGGACGGCCCGGCCGTGCCCGAGGTGGGTTGCCTCGTGCAGATGGCCGTAGCCGGTGGGCAGCGGGTGGCGCCGGGTCGCGCCTTCCTGCGCGTAGTTGAAGGGGGCGGGGGTGGCGGGTGTCATGCCGGGGTGCCTGCTTCCTTGGTGGTGGGTGCGGGGGTGTGGGCGGGTGCGAGGTGGAGGGCGGGCGTACGGGGCGCGGCGGGTGGGCCGTCGAGGCGGCGCCAGGCGAGCAGCGCGCACAGGGCGAAACCGAGCGCGTTGCCCAGGCCGTGGGTGGCCGCCATCCATGCCAGTGTGGGGTGCGGGACGCCGGTTGCCTCGCCGAGCGCCCAGCTCAGGGCGAGCAGCATGGTGGCGACGAGGACGGCGGACGAGACGCCGAGCAGGGCCCGGGCGGTCCGGTCCGGCGTGGCGGTACGGACATCCCGCCAGGTGACCAGGGCGACCAGCCACATGCCGGTGGTCAGGACCACCGCGCCGGCCAGTTCGGCCCAGTCGTCGACGAAGTAGCCCGCCAGGACGAACAGCGTCCCGACGGGCACGCTGAGCGCGGCGAGCGGTCCCGCCCGGCCGGGGCGCGCGGCCCGGCAGACCAGCCCGGCGACCAGGGCGGCGGCGAACCCGGCGAAGTGGAAGTGCGGCACGGTCAGCGACAGGATTTGGAGGTCGAAGCCGAACAGCTCGTGGCCCGAGCGCTCGGCGACCAGGGCGGTCCCGGCGACGGCCGGGGTGACCAGGGCCGTCAGCGCCGCGATCTCACCCGGCGCGAGGCTGCGGGTGCGGGCCAGCCGGCGCGGTGCGTACAGCGCGAGGGCGAGGGTGGCCAGGGCATAGACGGTGGCCGGTGCCGTGGCGGCGAACCCGCGCGGCAGCCACAGTGCCGTCGCGCCCGCCGCTGCCGCCACCGGCCAGCAGCGCCGCAGCCACCGGGTCCCCGGTTCGTCGAGCAGCGCGAGCCCGGTCGGCACCACGACGAACATGCCGAGCGTGACGATGAGATGGACCAGTGCGGTCATGAGTCCCCCAGATCCGGCAGGCAGCCGGTTTGAACGCGTTCAACCCGTCACGCCAGACAGTACGTGACGGGTTGAACGTGTTCAACAAGCCCCTCGGGGAAGAGCGGGCGGCAGTCCACGGAGCCGTCCCCGGGGTCGGGTGTCGCCGTCACCGGGCGCGTCCGCGTACGGCACCGGAGGTGAAGTCCGCCGGGTCAGGGCGCGCGGCCCGGACGCAGCGCACCTCCCGCGCTCTACGGGTCCACCGACCCATGCCGCCCCGCCCCGGAAGCGAACCGCGCCGCGCCCTCCACCGCGTCGGTCAGCACACCCTGCCCGCACCGGAGTTCCGCGGCCATGGCGGCTTCTTCCGGCAGCCCTTCCTGGGCCAGGAGGGAGGCGCGGTCGCTGCGCAGGCACGCCTGCGGGAAGCGGGCGATGGCGGCGGCCAGCTCCTCGGCCTCGGCGCGGGCCCGGCCGGGTGGGACGACGCGGTTGGCCAGGCCCATGCCGAGGGCCTCGGCGGCGCCGACCGGCCGCCCGGTCAGCACCATGTCCAGGGCCCGGCCGGTGCCGACGACGCGGGGTAGCCGTACCGTACCGCCGTCGATCAGCGGTACGCCCCAGCGGCGGCAGAACACCCCGAAGACCGCGTCCTCCTCGGCGATCCGCAGGTCGCACCAGAGGGCCAGTTCCAGGCCGCCCGCCACCGCGTGGCCGCTGACCGCGGCGATCACCGGTTTGTCCAGTCGCATCCGGGTGGGGCCCATCGGCCCGTCGCCGTCCGCCGCGACCCGGTTGCCGCGTTCGGTGCCGACCGCCTTGAGGTCGGCGCCCGCACAGAACGTGCCGCCCTCGCCCCACAGGACCGCCGCGTACGCGTCGCCGTCCGCCGCGAAGGCACGGAAGGCGTCGGCCAGTTGGCGCGCCGTGGAGCCGTCCACGGCGTTGCGCGCCTCGGGCCGGCAGAGGATGACCGTGGTCACCGGGCCGGCGTGCTCGACGCGTACCGTGCGGGCCGGACCGCCGTCCGGGTCCCGGCCGGTCATCCGGCGGTCTCCGGGAGCACGGGCCGGGCCCGGTCGAGGATCGCCGTCAGGTCGGCGGTGGCGGGCAGCGTCCCGAAGGCGTTCCCCCACTCCCCGTCGAGCCGCGAGGCGCAGAACGCGTCCGCCACCGCCGGGTGGCCGTGCCGTACGAGCAGCGCGCCCTGGAAGGCGAGCGCCATCCGTTCGGCCAGCGTCCGGGCGGCGCGCTGGGCCCGCTCCGGATCGTCGAGCGTGCCGAGCATCTTGCGGATGCCCGCGACGGCGGCGTCCAGCCACCGGTCGGCGCCCGCGGACGCGTCCACCTCGGCGAAGTAGGCCTCCAGCGCGGCCGGTTCCTTGGCGAGGGCGCGCAGCACGTCCAGCGCGGCGACGTTGCCCGAGCCCTCCCAGATCGACAGCAGCGGCGCCTCCCGGTAGAGCCGCGGCATCCCCGACTCCTCCACGTACCCGTTGCCGCCCAGGCACTCCAGGGCCTCCGCCGCGTGCGCGCTGCCCCGCTTGCACACCCAGTACTTGCCGACGGCCAGTCCGAGCCGGCGCAGCGCGGCCTCGCCCGCGTCCCCGGTCTGTGCCCGGTCGACGGCGGTCGCCAGCCGCATCGCCAGTGTCGTCGCCGCCTCGGACTCGATCGCCAGGTCCGCCAGCACCGCCCGCATGAGCGGCTGTTCGGACAGCGCGCGGCCGAAGGCGTGGCGGTGCGCGGTGTGGTGCAGCGCCTGCCGCAGCCCGGCGCGCATTCCGGCCGCCGTGCCGATCACGCAGTCCAGCCGTGTCATGTTCACCATCTCGACGATGGTCCGCACGCCGCGCCCGGGTTCGCCGACCGGCCAGGCCACCGCCTCGTCGTACTCGATCTCGGAGGACGCGTTGGAGCGGTTGCCCAGCTTGTCCTTCAGGCGCATCAGCCGCATCCCGTTGCGGGCGCCGTCGGGCAGCACCCGCGGCAGCAGGAAGCAGCTCACCCCCTCGGGCGTCCGCGCCAGCGTCAGGAACACATCGCTCATCGGCGCCGAGGTGAACCACTTGTGACCGGTGAGGCGGTACGTGCCGTCGTCCGCCGGCACCGCCCGGGTCGTGTTGGCCCGGACGTCGGAGCCGCCCTGCTTCTCCGTCATCGACATGCCGGCGATCAGGCCCGCCTTGGACAGCGGGGGCCGCAGTCCGTAGTCGTACGTGCGGGCGGCCAGCAGCGGTTCGTACTGCTCCGCCAGCGCCGGTGCGGAGCGCAGCGCCGGGACGGCGGCGTACGTCATGGAGATCGGGCAGCCGTGCCCCGGCTCGGCCTGCGACCAGACGTAGAACTTGGCCGCGCGCACGAGGTGGGCACCGGGCCGGGCCTCGGCCCACGGGGCGGCGTGCAGCCCGTGCTTCACCGCCACGGCCATCAGCCGGTGCCAGGCGGGGTGGAACTCCACCTCGTCGATCCGGTGGCCGAAGCGGTCGTGGGTGCGCAGCCGGGGCGGCTGCTCCTCGGCCATCCTGGCCTGCTCCTGCACCGCTTCCGTCCCGGCGAGCGCGCCCAGCTCGCACACGTCCGGCGCGCCCCACCCGGCGTCCGCGCGGCGCAGCGCCTCCAGCAGGGCCGGGTCGTCCGCCGTGCTGAACCCGGTCAGCGGCGGCGCCTGATTCACGACTTCATGGGTGACGGTCATACCGTGGACGTTACAGAAGCCCGACAGGCGTGGGAAGAGTGTAATGGGGTGGGGGCGCGTGATCACCCTGGTCGGCCCCGGCGCCCGGCCCGCATAAGGTGGAGTGCCCGGACCGGGCGGGCGGGGGAACGGCCCGCGGCCGCGTCCGACGGGCACAGCGGGCCGGGGTGCGACCGGCCGACGGACTTCGAGGGGACAGCACGTGAGGGAACGGGGCCGGGCCACAGCGGCGCGCGGTGCGGACCACGAGGCGGGAGCCAGGGGCAGTCGGCGGGTGCCGCTGCTCCTGGCGGTGGCGTGCGCCGCCTACCTGATCGACCTGTGCAGCAAGCTGGCCGTGGTCGCGGAACTGGAGCACCGCGCCCCCGTCAAGGTGCTCGGCGACTGGCTGGAGCTGCGGGTGATGCGCAACTCCGGCGCGGCGTTCGGCATCGGCGAGGCGGCCACCATCGTGTTCACGGTCATCGCCGTGGCCGTCGCCGTGGTGATCGTCCGCCTGGCGCGCAGGCTCTACAGCGTCCCCTGGGCGATCGCGCTCGGCCTGCTGCTCGGCGGTGGGCTCGGCAACCTGACCGACCGCCTCTTCCGCACCCCCGGCCACTTCCGGGGCGCGGTGGTCGACTTCCTCCACGTACGCGGCTTCAGCGTCATGAACTTCGCCGACTGCGCGATCGTCTGCGGCGGCGTCCTGATCGTGCTGCTCTCCTTCCTCGGACGGGAGCTGGACAACAAGGACGAGCTGGAGACGGAGGACCGGGCCCGGGCCGAAGACAGGACCGGGGCCGAAGACGAGGCCGGGGCCGAGGGCATGACGGGGGAAGCGGCGGACGGCGAAGGCGTGGTGGCCCCGGCGGACCGTCCCGGTACGGCGCGCGACGGCATACCCCGGTGAGGGCCGCCCGCCCCGCCCGGCAGCAGGCGGCCGTCCCCGGCCCGCCGGGCACCTCCTAGGATTCCGGCCGATGGACCACGACACTTCCGTACGCGACGACACGCGGCACCTCGGACTGCGGCCGCTCACCGCCCGCTCCATCGTGCTCAGCACCCTCCTCGGTCACCACCCGCCCCGCCTCCCGGCACGCGCCCTGGTGCGCGTCGGCGAACTCTTCGGCATCGCCGAGGGCACCGTCCGCGTCGCGCTGTCCCGGATGGTCGCGGCCGGCGACCTCCAGCAGGACGACGGTACGTACGGACTCACCGCGCGGCTGCTGGAACGGCAGGCGCGCCAGGACGAGAGCCGCACGCCCCGCACCCGGCGCTGGGACGGCGGCTGGGAGATCGCCGTGGTCACCGCCGAAGCCCGCCCGGCCGCCGAACGCACCGCGCTGCGCCAGGCCATGGCGGAACTGCGCCTCGCCGCACTGCGCGAAGGCACCTGGCTGCGTCCCGGCAACCTGGAGCGCGCCCGCCCGGCGGTGGCCGCCCGGCAGTGCACCTGGCTGACCGGCGCCCCGGACGGCGACCCGGCGGAGCTGGCGCGCGGGCTGTGGGATCTGGACGGCTGGGCGGCGCGGGCCCGCGCGCTGCTGGCCGCGCTGGCCGGCGCCACGTCACCGGCCGGGCGCTTCACGGTCTCGGCCGCCGTGCTGCGGCACCTCCTCGCGGACCCGCTGCTGCCGGACGCCCTGCTGCCCACGGACTGGCCGGGCGCCGCACTGCGCCGCCGCTACGACTCCTTCGAGGCCGAGCTGCGCGATCTGCTGCGGCAGTACGTGACACCCGGCGGCGCGGCCCGAGGACCGGCGGTCTCCTGAGGCCTCAGCGGCCCTCGAAGAGGAAGTCCAGGAAGAGCGTCGCCGACAGCAGTGCCGCGCTGCCGCCCGCCGTGAGCCCGTTACGGGTCATCCGCGCGTCGAGCCGGACGAACGCCTTGCGCCCGCGCGAGGTGCCGAAACCGCCCGACGACAGCACGTCGCGCGCGTCCATCTGCACCGACAGCAGGCCCTGCGAGCCGCCGCGCTGCAGCAGCGTCGTGTCGTCGACCGTGGACAGCAGCGCGAGCAGCGCGTCCATCCGGGCCGTCACCTCGGAGGCGCCGGCCGCGCGGGACTGGCGCAGCGCGGGCAGGGCCACGCCCAGCACGTTCGGGAAGCCGGAGCGGGCCTGGCCGACGGCGCCGGGCACGCCGTAATACTGCCGGGCCCGGCCGCCGGGCGACCGGCTGGCCGCCGGGGCACCGCCGTCCGGCAGGCGGGCCAGGGTGGCCGCCGCCTCGCAGGTCTCCACGTCGGAACGACAGTTCGTCGCGGCGGCGCCGGCCACCAGCAGCCCCACGGACCACAGCGCGCCCCGCTTGCCGGGCGCGCCCGCCTGGAGGGCGCGCTGCTCACCGGCCCGGCCCAGCCGCCCGAGCTGTTCGCGCAGCCGCCGGTCCAGCGGCCGGCCGATGGCGGCCTCGGCCATGGAGGCGAAGGGGGCGTGCAGCAGCTCGGCGGCGTGCAGCGCGAGCGGGTCAGGCTTCGGGGCCAGCACCGTCTGCGCCGTGCAGGCGGCGACGGCGAGGTCGGCGAGCCGCAGGGGGAGGGGGCGGTCCGGCGAGGGATGCGGAACCGTGTGCAGCACGGGGCGCTCGTACGCCGGCGGCAGGTCGCCGCGCGCGGCCTCCGGTCGCAGCCTCTTCATGAGCGACCGGCCGCGGACCGCGGAACGGACTGAAGAAGTAGGAGTACCCATCGGTTCGCGCTCCCTCCGTGTTACGCAACGCCCTCCCGAACCCTCCCAGAAGAGTACGGCTTCACCCGTACGGCCGACGCTCCGCCCCCTGGTGTGTCCGGTCCGCGCCCGGCGCGCCGCGGGTCACCCGCGCCCCGGTCGGCCTTGGCGCTTCCTCCAACGCCCCTCGCACTTGCCAGGTGCTTTCTCACAGAGTTATTGCAGATGAGAGAGCATTTGCCATACGGTGCCGCACATGCAGTCCTACACGATCGGCCAGGCCGCACGCCTGCTCGGCGTCAGCCCCGACACGGCCCGCCGCTGGGCCGACGCCGGCAAGGTCCCCACCCACCGGGACGCATCCGGCCGCCGGCTGATCGACGGCCGTGACCTGGCCGCGTTCTCCACCGAACTCGCCAAGAACGGCAGCACGGAGGAGGGCACCTCCCACACCTCGGTCCGCAACGCCTTCCCCGGCATCGTCACGGCGATCAAGCTGGGCGACGTGGCGGCGCAGGTGGAGATCCAGGCCGGTCCGCACCGGCTGGTCTCCCTCCTGACCCGGGAAGCGGTGGAGGAACTCGGACTGGAGGTCGGCATGCGGGCCACCGCCCGCGTGAAGTCGACCAATGTCCATATCGACCGCGCCTGACGCGCGGCGTACCCCGCGTCCCCAAGGAGCCGATCCCGATGTCCCGCACCTTCGGCGTCACCCGCCGCCGTGCCGTCGCCGCGGCGCTGACCGTCGCCGTGCTCGCCCCGCTCGCCGCCGCCTGCGGCAGCGGTGACGACGCGTCCGAGGCGGGCGGGAAGACCACGCTCAAGGTCCTCGCCGCCGCGTCCCTGACCAACGTCTTCGCCAAGGCCGCCGACGCGTACCACAAGGAACACCCCGACGTGACGGTCACGTTCTCCTTCGCGGGCTCCCAGCAGCTCGCGGCCCAGGTCAACCAGGACTTCCCGGCCGACGCCCTGGTCACCGCGGACACCAGGACCATGGACGGGCTGCGCGGCAAGACCGGCACGCCGCAGGTCATCGCGAAGAACCGCCTGGTCATCGCCACCGCCGAGGGAAACCCCCGGCACATCACGGGGCTGCGGGACCTGGCCTCCACCAACAAGCTCAAGGTCGTGCTCGCCGCGCCCGCCGTACCCGTCGGCCGCTACAGCAAGAAGGTCCTGGACCGGCAGGACATCACGGTCCAGCCGGTCTCCCAGGAGCAGGACGTACGCGGCGTGCTGAGCAAGGTCGAGCTGGGCGAGGCGGACGCGGGCATCGTCTACGCCACCGACGCGATGACCGCGCCCGACAAGGTGGACGCCGTCCAGGTGCCGGACGAGCAGAACGCCATCGCCGAGTACCCGGCCGCCACGCTCAAGGTCTCGCGGCACGCCGAGGAGTCCGCTGCGTTCGTGAAGTGGCTCGGCGGCGCGCAGGCGCAGCGGATCCTGCGCGACGCGGGCTTCCAGAAGCCGTGACCGGACCACGACCCGGCACCTCATGAAGCGCGACCACCGCGACCACCGCGGCCTCCGGGCACCCCTGACCCTCGCGCTGCCCGCCGTCCTGGCGGTGGCGTTCCTGCTGGTGCCCATGGCGGGCATCCTCACCCGTACGTCCTGGCACGACCTCGGCACCCACCTGACCTCCGCCGACGTCACCGAGGCCCTGCGGATCTCCCTGGTGGTCTCCTTCTGGTCGCTGGGCCTGTCCCTGCTGCTCGGTGTGCCGCTCGCCTGGCTGCTGGCGCGCGTCGACTTCCCCGGCAAGGCCGTGGTGCGCTCCCTGGTGCTGCTGCCCATGGTGCTGCCGCCGACCGTCGGCGGTGTGGCGCTGCTCCTCGGCTTCGGGCGGCGCGGCCTGCTGGGCGGATGGCTGGAGAGCTGGTTCGGCGTACAACTGCCGTTCCACACCGCGGGCGCGGTGGTCGCCGCGACGTTCGTGTCGATGCCGTTCCTGGTCATCAGCCTCGAAGGCGCGCTGGCCGGGCTGCACCCGCGCTACGAGGAGACGGCCGCCTCGCTCGGCGCCGGGCCGCTGCGCGTCTTCGCTACCGTCACCCTCCCCATGGTCGCCCCCGGACTCGCCGCCGGAGCGGCCCTGACCTGGGCACGGGCGCTCGGCGAGTTCGGCGCGACGATCACCTTCGCGGGCAACCTGCCCGGCGCCACCCAGACCCTGCCCCTCCAGGTCTACCTGCTCCTCCAGGACAGCCCCGAGGCCGCCACCTCCGTCTCCCTCCTCCTGCTCGTCATCGCGACGGCCGTCCTGGTCGCACTGCGCGGCAGATGGGCGGGCGGGGGCGGCACGGTCCGGGGGCGCACGAGCGGCGCGGTGACGCGTACGGACGCGGACGGCGACGGAGCGCCGGATGCCGGCGGCACGTGGCCGGACCACATGACCGGCGCACCCACCGCCTCCGGCTCACCCGCCTCCCCGGGCCCGCCCACCGCCACCACCGCGTACGCCGAGGGCGCCGACGCGGCCCCCACCGCCCCCGACGGCCCCGACGACGGCTCCGGCCCCGCCCGGTGGCCGCTGCACGCGGACGTCACGGGCTTCAACCGGCTCACCCTCGACGCCGCCCCGGGCACCACCGTCGCCGTCGTCGGCCCCAACGGCGCGGGCAAGACCACCCTGTTGCGCGCCCTGCTCGGCCTCACCCCCCGGGCGCACGCCGTCCTGACGCTCGGAGCGCGGAACGTCACGGCCCTGCCGCCGCACCGCCGCGACGTCGCCTGGGTCCCGCAGGACGGGGCGCTCTTCCCCCACCTGACGGCCCTCGGCAACACGGCGTACGGGCTGCGCGCCCACGGCACCGGCCGTGCCGAGGCCCGCCGCGCGGCCCAGGTGTGGCTGGACCGGCTCGACGTCGGCCACCTCGCGCACCGCCGCCCCGCCCAGCTCTCCGGCGGCCAGGCCGGGCGGGTCGCCCTGGCCCGCGCGCTGGCCGCCCGCCCCCGCCTGCTGCTGCTCGACGAGCCGCTGGCCGCCCTCGACCAGAGCACCCGCGCGCACGTCCGGCACACCCTGCGCCGGCACCTGGCCGGCTTCGGCGGCGTCTGCCTGATGGTCACCCACGACCCGGTCGAAGCGGTCTCGCTCGCCGACCGCGTCCTGGTCCTGGAGGACGGGCGCGCGATCCAGGACGCCGCCCCCGTCGAGGTGACCCGGCACCCGCGCTCGCCGTGGGTGGCCCGGATGCTGGGCCGCAACGCGTGGCCGGGCACCGCCACCGGCGACGGGCTGCGGCTCGCGGGCGCCGGACGATTGGTGGCCGCCGACCCGCTGCCCGAGGGCACCGGTGCGCTGGCGGTCATCGGTCCCGAAGCGGTCTCCGTGCACCGGGCGCGCCCCTCCGGCAGCCCGCGCAACGTCTGGCCGGGGCGGGTACGGGAGATCACCGCGCTCGGCAGCCGGCTGCGGGTCCTGGTCGGGTCGCCGGAGGTACCCGACCTGGTCGGGGAGATCACCCCGCAGGCCGCGGCGGAACTCGGCCTGGCGGAGGGCAGCGAGGTCTGGGTGAGCGTGAAGGCGACCGAGGTGACCCTCGTCCCGATGTGAGCCCCGGGGCGCGGCCGCCGCCCTCCGTGCCGGCCCAAACCCGCCGTACGGATGGTGGCGTTGCGCCGCCCCTGGGGGTCCGTGCGCGGTGCGTGCGGACCCCCGCCGCGCGTGCCCCGGACCCCCCGAACGCGCTCCGACGGCACCCCCGGCTCGGACAAGCGCTCGATACGCCCGGGCAGGCCATGCGCTCCGTCCCCGGGGGTGCGCCCCTACCCGGCAGACGGGGGCGCCATGCGGAGCCGTCGGCCCCCGCTCCGGCGGTGCGGAGGCAGGCCGTACCGTCGAGGCGCTCCCGCGCGCTCTGCCGATGCCGTCCGTGACCGTGGTTGTCTCTTACTCGTCGAATTCATGACGGCTCGGAAAACGCACCGCAGGCACTCGGCGAAATCGCGGGGGAAAACCCCACGGAAAAGCCGGGAAGAGGCGGGCGCGAACGGAACGTCATGCATCCCCATGGCCGCCGGGAAACCGCGCGGTGAGCGACGGGAGCACAGGTCCATGGAATTTCCTCAGGGATCGGGAACGAGCGGACGCACAGAGGTCCGGGGGCGCGGGGCCCGGGGGGCGACGGCGGCAGCGGTCCTGCTGGCGGCCGGCGCGATGAACATGGCGGCAGAGGGGCCGGCCGAGGCCCGCAGCGGTGCCACGTGGGACCGCCTGGCCCAGTGCGAGAGCGGCGGCAACTGGCACGCCGACACGGGGAACGGGTACTCGGGCGGGCTGCAGTTCGCCCACTCCACCTGGCGTTCCTTCGGGGGCGGCAGGTACGCGACCCGGGCGGCGCGGGCGTCCAGGGTCCAGCAGATCAGGGTGGCGGAGCGGGTGCTGGCCCGCCAGGGCTGGGGCGCCTGGCCCGCCTGTTCCGCCCGGCTGGGCCTGCGCTCGTCCGGCGCGCGGCACGGCGCGCCGCAGACCGGAGCCCGGCAGCCGGCGCCGCGCGCCGAGGCACCGGCCCGCGCGAACGGCTCCGGCCGGTACCGCGAGCGGCCGCGCAGCCCCCGCTACCGCGACCAGCAGTACGGCAGCCGGTACGGCCACCACAAGCCGTACAAGCAGCGCGTCACCCGGCCGCAGCGGAAATCCGGCGGCCATGTCGTCAGGCCCGGGGAGACGGTCAGCGGGATCGCGGCCGCCCACGGCTGGGGCTGGCAGGAGTTCTACCGCCTGAACCGGCAGGTGATCGGCGGTAATCCGAACCTCATTCACCCGGGAATGCGGCTCGACGTCCGCCGGTCCGGCACCGGCTGACCGTACGGAACCGGGTCGGGTAATTCCTTCCCACCCTCCCGGGAATTCTCCGTGACGGAATTCCCATGGCACGGCGGTCCGGCTGGGGGCGGGCGGACCGCCGCGGGAAGCGGTGGGCACCGGCAGGCCGTCCGTGGCGCCGCGGACGGCCTGCGCCCGTGCGGGGCCGGGCGCTTCACGTGGCGTGCGTCCGGGCGGCCGGGTCCGCCGAAGGCCGGACCGCCCGTACACCGCGATGATGACGCGTCCCCCTCGCGTAGGACCGGAGGCATACGGCACGACCAATCCGTGGACGGATTCGCCGCACCCCCCTCCTTCCGTAGCTTCGTGATCAAGCACAGGCGCGACCAGGAGGCCACGGAAAACATGTACGGCAAGGCATTCGCCCCCGAGTACCAAGGCGAGCTGGGCGCGGCCCTGAACGTGAACTCGTCCTACGAGGACGTGCTCGCCACGGCCCGCCGCGCCCGGCGCGACGCCCGCACGGACCTGGAGCGCGCCCGGGCCGCACTCGCCGTCGCCGAGGCCGGCCGGCGCCTGGGGCGGGTGGACGACGCCCGCACGGCCTGGCGCGACAGTTACCGCAGCGCCCGCGCCGCCGGGGACCGCGGCGCGATGTCCTGGGCCCTGTGGAGCGGCGGCACGCTCGCCCGGCAGTGCGGCGCCCTCGCGCTGGCCCGCAGGCTGCTGGCCCTGGCCGTCACTCTCGCCGACGAGGGCGGCGACCGCCTCGCGCACGGCTACGCCCTCGCCGGACTCGCCGAGACCGGCCGGATACAGGGCGACTACGCCGCCGTCGCCGACCTGCACGAGCAACTCCTCGAACAGGCACGGGCGCACGGCGAGACCCGCCACATGGTGTGGGCGATGTCCGGCATCGCCCAGATGCACCGCAACACGGGCGGGTACGCCAAGGCCCTGGAGCTGTTCGAGGAGTCCGCGCGGATCGCCGCCGACGGCGACGACGCACGGGGCCGCGCCTGGTCGCTGCGCGGCGTGGCCGACGTGCTGTCCGTACAGGGCGCGACGGAGCGCGCCCTGGCCCTGCTCACCGAGGCCGAGACGATCTGCCGCACCATGGACCTCGCGAGCGCCCTCGCCTACAACCACAAGATGCGCGGCAACGTCCTCTTCCGGGCCGGGCGTTACGCCGAGGCCCGCGCGGTCTACGCCGGGGCGCTGCGCGAGTTCGAGGCCATGCGCGAGCCGCGCGGCACCGCCCTGTCCCGCCTCGGACTGGTCAAGTCGCGCTCCCGGCTCGGCGCCTCGCAGGACCGGACGCTCGCCGCACTGGACGAGCTGGAGCGCGACTTCGCACGGATCGGGCTGCGGCACGCCCGGGACATGGTCATCGCCTTCCGCGCGGAGCTGCTCCCGTCGGCGGCAGGAAGTCCCGCAGCTCCGTACGGTGCCACCACGCTCCGGTCTCCCGCAGTTCCCGCCACGTCGTGAAGCGGTACTGGAACAGCCGGGCCCGCACCAGCGCGGGCGGCGCGTCCGGGAACGGGTTGCGGCGCAGCAGCCGCAGCGTGTCGGGATCGTTCTCCAGCAGCCGCTCCACGAACGGCCCGAACCAGCTCCGCGCGTAGCCGGGGGAGAGCGCCGCGAACCACATCAGCCAATCGAGACGCAGGTGGTACGGCGCGTACTGGCGCGGCAGCCGCCGCACCCCGCCCGGCTTGCCCCGGAACTCGTACTCCCGCCACACCGTGTCCGGCGAGGCCACCGCCGAGTCCGTGCCCTCGATCACGATCTCCCGGCGTACGCGGGTGACGCTGCCGAAGGCCCCGTAGGAGTTGACCAGGTGCAGCGGGTCGAAGGAGGTGTTCATGAGCTGCTGCCGGGACAGCAGGTTGCGGACCGGACGGTAGCTGCGGAAGGCGACGAAGACCGTGAGGGCCACGGTCAGCACCGCGAACCAGACCGGGGGAGCGGCGGACGCGGACGCGCCGGTGCTCCGGGGGACGTCCACGGCGGACAGGGCCAGGGCGACGGTCAGCCAGTTCAGCCAGGCGAAGTTCCCGGACAGCACGAGCCACAGTTGCGTCACGGCGATGCCCAGCGCGGCCCAGGTGGCCACCGGCTGGGGCGTGAACAGCAGCACCGGCAGGCCCAGTTGCGCGACGTGGTTGGCGGCCGTCTCCACCCGGTGCAGCGGCTTGGGCAGCCGGTGGAAGAACCAGCTCAGCGGGCCCGGCATCGGCTGCGTCTCGTGGTGGTAGTACAGACAGGTCAGATCGCGCCAGCAGCGGTCTCCCCGCATCTTGATCAGACCGGCCCCGAACTCCACCCGGAACAGCAGCCAGCGCAGCAGCCACATCACGAGCACCGGCGGCGCCGTGTCGTCGTTGCCGAGGAAGACGGCCAGGAAGCCGGTCTCCAGCAGCAGCGACTCCCAGCCGAAGCTGTACCAGGTCTGTCCGACGTTGACGATCGAGAGGTACATCGCCCACAGCACCGCCCACATCGCCATCGCCGCCCCCAGCGGCACCGCGTCCGCCGCCCCGGCGGCCACGGCCGCGGCCAGCAGGGCCCCCGCCCAGGACCACAGGGCGAAGAACCGGTCCGAGTAGCGCCAGTGGAACACCGAGGGCGCCTTGCGGAACGGCGCCCGGCGCAGGAAGTCCGGCACCGGCGTCATCCCGCGCTCGCCCATCAGCGCCCGGAACTGCCGCGCCGCCGCCACGAACGCCACCAGATACAGCACGGCCAGCATCCGCTGGAACACCAGCCGCCCCAGCCATGCGTCGCTCTCCGTGAACCAGTCCACAGGACCATTGCTAGCACCGCGGGGGCACCCGGCCGCCCGTCCGGCACGCGGCGCGCACGAGATGTACCGGACCGCCGCACCGTGCAGGCTGGAGCCATGCCCGAACTGCCGGAAGTCGAAGCCCTGCGGGAATTCCTCGACGGGCACGCCGTCGGCCGCGTCCTGGCCGGCGCCCAGCCGACCGCCGTCAACGTGCTCAAGACGTACGACCCGCCGCTGACCGCCCTCGAAGGCGGTGCGGTCACGGCGGTGGCCCGGCACGGGAAGTTCCTGGACCTCACCGTCGGCGGGCTGCACCTGGTGATCCACCTGGCCCGCGCCGGCTGGCTGCGCTGGCAGGACGCCCTGCCCGACGCCCCGCCGCGCCCCGGCAAGGGCCCGCTGGCGCTGCGCGTCCGCCTGAGCGCGGAAGGGGCCGGGCCGGCGCCCGGCTTCGACCTCACGGAGGCCGGTACGCAAAAGCGGCTGGCCGTCTACTGCGTGACCGACCCCGCACAGGTCCCCGGCGTCGCCCGGCTCGGTCCCGACCCGCTCGCCGCGGACTTCACGGAGGAGGCCCTGGCGGCCCTGCTCAAGGGGGAGCGGCGGCAGATCAAGGGCGTACTGCGGGACCAGAGTGTGCTGGCCGGTATCGGCAACGCCTATTCCGACGAGATCCTGCACGTGGCCCGCATGTCCCCTTTCAAGGCCGCCGCCCGGCTCGGCCCCGAGGACACGGCCCGGCTCCACGCCGCCGTACGGGACACGCTGCGGGAGGCGGTGGAACGGTCCAGAGGAGTGGCGGCCGGGCAGCTCAAGAAGGAGAAGAAGAGCGGGCTGCGGGTGCACGGCCGGACCGGGCAGCCGTGCCCGGTCTGCGGTGACACCGTCCGCGAGGTCTCTTTCAGCGACTCGTCCCTCCAGTACTGCCCCACCTGCCAGACCGGGGGCAAGCTGCTGGCGGACCGGCGGATGTCCCGGCTGCTGAAGTAGCGGGACCCGGCCTCTGTAGGGCAGCGTGTACGGCAACCGGGTGAACGGCGGGCGGCAACCGGAAGGCGCCGGCCGGTGGGCGGGCGGGGCCGCGGGGCCCGCCGGAGGCGGTGCGGTGACCGGCCCGCGGGGCGAGCCGGAATCTAGGCATTCTCCCCGACTTGACTTCATATCCGGTAAATGTCGAGCGCGCGCCGGTCGCGGTCGCTAATCTGGTGAACGACGGACGACCTGTTCGGTAGATGCCAACACCCTTGGCCCGTCGCGGGAAGCGCCGCACACCCTGGCCGACATCCCGGTTTGTGCGAAGGCGCCACCGCGTCGGAAGTGTTCCCTCGATGAAGGAGTGCGTGGTGGCATTGGAAAACGCGCAACGCAAGCAGCCGCGGCCCAAGCCGGGCGAGCGGCCGGGTCGGATCAAGGAAGTCCGCAATCTGGAGGTCTGGGACCGCTGCGTCCCGGTCAGAATCGCCGGCTGCGACGACGACCCCACCGAGACCCACATCTTCCGCGGCATCGACTGACCGGGCCCGCCGTACCGGCCGACCGGTCCGCGGACCGCACCCGGCCCGCGGTCTCCGGCCGGCCGGCGCCGGGTCCGGCGTCGGCGGGCCTCACGGCCGGCGGCCCAGCAGGCACAGCAGCCGGGTGAGGTCGTCGGCGCCGGGAGGCGGCGGCAGCGGGTCGGCGAACATCGAGGTGCCGGCGAGTTCGTCCGCGTACGGCTCGACCTCCCGCAGTGCGGCGGCGGCCAGCTCCTGCGGCAGGTGCTCGTCGGCGCGGATCGCCCGTGACAGGTCCCAGGAGTGGACCACCGCGTCCAGCATCATCTGCGAGCAGTACGCGGCAGCCGTGCCGGGCCCTGACGACAGGTGCACCGTACGGTCCAGCGCGCCGGGTTCGGAGAACGCCGCGACCGCGGCCACCGCCGCCCGGTCCCAGGCGCCGGCCGGGTCGGCGCCGAGCTGGTCGCCGTCGTACGCGTCCCCGACCTCCTCGATCGTGGCACCGTCCCGCACCAGCCGGGGCACCCACAACTGCTCCACGGTCAGATGCCCGACCAGATCGCGTACCGACCACGCCTCGCACGGTGTCGGGTCGTCCCACTGGTCGTCGCGCACCCGGCGGACCCGGCTGCCGAACAGCGCGATGGCCTCGCCGTGCCGGCGCAGGATCTCGGCGTGATCAGCGGCCCCTTCCGTACCGGGACCGTTCCTGTCCTTTTCGTGTTGGCTCATGCTCACCGAGGATAGGAGCGGATACGGCGGCCACCCGGCGCGACGCACGGTCGCCCTCACGACGGATACAGCGCGCCGCGCGGCACGATCTGCTGTTCCTGGCCCGGACCGGACCACAGCAGCTTCATGTACGCCTCGCCGGTCCGCTCGGTGTGCTCGACGCGGAGCGCGTGCCGGTGCCCGGCGGTCAGGGCGACCGCCGCCCGGTCGGTGCGCGGCCCGTGCGGGCGGCTGCCGTCGATGACGAGCCGCCCGTCCACCCACACCCGTACGGTGTCGTCGGAGACGGTGGTGAGGGTGTACGTCTGGCTGTGGAGCGGCCGGATCGTGCCGGTCCAGCGGGTGCCGAAGTGGTCCGCCGGGATGCTCGCGGCGGGAGAGCCGTCGAAGCGGTAGGCCACGTTGACCACCGGGGCGATGGTGGTCACCGCGGGCGGGCCGGAGAAGCGGTCGTTCGCCCAGCTTTGCGCCGTCAGCCCGGTGCCGTGACCGGCGGGGGCGGCGGCCGGTGGCCGGACGGCGAGCCGGATGACGGTCGCCTCGGGTCCGGTGGGCGGGCCGGAGGGCGTGAGGTCGAAGCCGTCGCCCGCCGGGGTGACGGTGACCTTCCGTGAACTGCCCAGGACGCGCGCGGACATGATGCGCAATGGGGCCTTGGCGGTCAGGTGCAGGGACGTCCCGGCGGCGGGCCAGGCGGTGACGGACGCGTACAGGGCGTCGCCCTTGCGGGAGACCGTGCCCCACGACGGCTCGCCGACCAGCCCGGTGTGCCCGGCGCCGTACACGGCGTCGCCCTGCCCGTGAGCGGCCAGCCAGCGGCCCGTGGCGCGGAGCCGGTCCACGGACGGCTGCGGGATGCGGCCGTGCCGGTCCGGGCCCACGTTGAGGAGGTAGTTGCCGCCGCGCCCGGCGACGGCGAGGAGGTTGCGGACGACGGTGGCGGTGGACTTCCAGTGGGTGTCGTACCGGGCGTGGCCCCAGTGGTCGTTGAGCGTCATGCAGCTCTCCCAGAGCCGGCCCGCCACGGGCTCCGCGGGGATCTCCTGCTCGGGTGTGCCGTAGTCGCCGTCCACGACGCGCTTCTTGCCGACCCGATTGTTGACGATCAGGCCGGGGTCGAGGCGGTGCAGATACGCCTGGAGGTCGGCGCCGTCCCGCGGCGACCAGCGGTTGACGGGGCGGTCCGCGTCCCACTCGCCGTCGAACCACAGCAGCGCCGGGTCGTATCCGTCCACCAACTCCTTGAGCTGGGCGTACATCCGCTTCTTGTAGCGCGGGAAGGTCGCCGGGGAGGGGAAGTCGGGGTCGTGCCAGTCCCAGATCGAGTAGTAGAAGCCCAGCTTGACGCCCGCCGCGTCGGCGGCTTCCTTCAGCTCGGCCAGGATGTCGCGGTGCGGGTCGAAGGCGGAGTGGTCGCGCAGGTTCCACCGGTTCTGCCGGGTCGGCCACATCGCGTACCCGTCGTGGTGCTTGGCCGTGATGACGAGGTAGCGCTGGCCCGCCTCCTTGGCGGTCCTGACCACCGCTCTCGCGTCGAACGCCGCCGGGTCGAAGGTCGCGGCCTGCCGCTCGTACACATCGGTGGGGACGGCGCACTGCCGCTTGATCCACTCGGCGTTGCGGCAGACGGTGCCGTCGGGCCGGGTGTACTCGCCCTCCAGGTTCGAGTACGCGCCGAAGTGGATGAACATGCCGAAGCGGTCGTGGCGCCACCACGAGGTGCGCTCGGAGACGAAGGGGTCGTCGACGGCGTGGTTCGTGCCCGGCCCGCCGGCCTGGTGCCGGGCGGCGGGGCCGGGCCCGGGGGCCGCGGCGGCCGTGGCCGGGGTGCCGGCGCCGGTCAGCAGGGCGCCGAGCAGCGCGGTGGCCGCGCCCAGGGTGCCGAGGAGCCGGGCCGGTCCGGTGGTGCGGCTGCGCATCACATGCTCCTTTTCGGTCGGTCACCGGCCGGCCGGCCGCCCGCTCCAGCCGGACAGGTGCATGCCTGGTGTGCCATCCCGCATGGTGCAGCCGCCGCGGCCCCGCCGGAAGCCCTGCGACGGGCCGGACATCGGAGCTTCGCCCGGGAAACCCCGGCCGGATACGGAGGGTTGGCGGCTGTGCGGGCGGTATACCTCGGACCTCACACCGCCGGTGATCACCCGGCGGCGCGCCTCCGCTCTCCCGTGTGCCCCTTCCGCACCCCGCCGGATCCGCCCCCGCCGCCCTGTCCCGATTCCGTGCTGACAACCCGTCAGCACCCTGGCGGGCTGCCGGAACCGCCTGTTCAATGGGCGCGAGCCGCAACTGTCTGGAGGCTACATGGACGACGCCGTCCCGCCGCCCGCCATCCGCTGTGCCGGAGTGGAGCACAGCTACCCCGTGTTCCACGAACGGGCCGCCCGCATCGCCGCCGGGCTGCGCGCCCTGGGCGTCGAACCCGGGGAGCGGATCGCGATCGTGCTGCGCAACGAGCCCGCGCACCTGGAGATCGCCGCCGGGGCGGCCCGGCTGGGCGCCTCGGCCGTCCCCGTCAACTGGCACTTCCGGCACGACGAGCTGCGCCATGTGCTCGGCGACAGCGACAGCAAGGTCGTCTTCGCCCACACCGACCTGCTGCCGGGCGTCGCCGCCGCCCTGCCGGACCGGGCCCGCCTCATCGAGGTGCCGGTGCCCGCCGGCACCGCCGCCGCCTGCGGCTTCCCGCCCCCGCCGGTGACCGGCGAGCATCCCCTCCTGGACACCTGGCTGGCCGGCCACCCGCCGCTCGCCGGGGAAGCCGCCCGCCGGCCGTCCACCGTCATCTACAGCTCGGGCACCACCGGCAGGCCCAAGGGCGTACTGCGCGACCCGGTCGGCGAGGAGCAGCTCGCCGAGGCGGTGGCGAAGTTCTTCGAGTACTTCGCCGTGGAGCCCGGCGGCCGCACCCTGATCCCCGCACCGCTCTACCACGCCTCACCCAGCCAGCACGCCGTCCTCGCCCTCGCCGGCGGCCTGGACATCACCCTGATGCCGCGCTTCGACGCCGAGGAGTTCCTGCGGCTGGTCGAACGCCACCGCATCCAGCAGGCACAGGTGGTGCCGACGATGTTCGTACGGCTGCTGCGGCTGCCCAAGGAGGTCCGCGAGCGCTACGACCTGTCCTCGCTCACCTCGGTCGTGCACGCCGCCGCACCCTGCCCGCCGCACATCAAGCACGCCATGATCGACTGGCTGGGCCCGGTGCTGCGCGAGTACTACGGCGGCAGTGAAACCGGCGCCGTGACCTGGTGCGACAGTCAGGAATGGCTGGCGCACCCCGGCACGGTCGGCCGGGCCGAAGGGACCTGCTCGGTGGTGATCGTGGGCCCCGACGGCACCGAACTGCCCACCGGCCGGACCGGCGAGGTCTACATCAAGCCGTCCGACACCTGGCCGCAGTTCACCTATCTCGGCGACCCCGCCAAGCGCGCGGCGATGGACGCCGAGCGGATGCCCGGCTACGTCACGATCGGCGACATCGGCCACCTCGACGCCGACGGCTACCTCTACCTCAGCGACCGCCGCAACGACATGGTGATATCCGGCGGCGTCAACATCTACCCGGCGGAGATCGAGGGCTGTCTGCTCGTCCTCGACGGGCTGCGCGACGTGGCCGTCTTCGGCATCCCCGACGAGGAGTTCGGCGAAGTGCTCGCCGCGCACGTCGAGCGGGAGCCGGGCGCCGGGCTGACCGCCGAGGACGTACGCGCCCACGTCGCCGACCGGCTCGCCTCGTACAAGGTGCCCAAGGTCGTGGTCTTCGAGGACAGCCTGCCGCGCGACGAGTCGGGCAAGCTGTTCAAACGGCGGCTGCGCGCGCCGTACTGGGCCGGGCACGACCGCCCCATCTGACCTGCGCCGCGTCACGTCGCCGGCGGCGTCGCCGGGCCCCGGAACCGTACGCCGGTCCCGGACCCGGCCGCCTTGCCGCGATGGCCGAAAAGATCGCCACAGCGCAGGCAACCCGTGGCTCACGTGCGCCCTCTTCCCGGACAACCGGTCGGACCGAGAAGGGACGTAAGGTGAGTACGAGATCCAGACGCACCGCCGTGGCCGTGGCGCTGGTGGGTACGGTGCTCCTCCCCGCGGTGCCCGTCGCGGCGCAACCCGTCCCCGTACGAGCGGACTTACGGGCCGACGTCGACCGTGACGGCGTGGTCGACGTCACCGGCCTGTCGGACGAAGCCGGCGAGGAACGGTGGACACCGGACCGCGGAGCGGTGTTCCTGCCCAACATCGACGACGACGCCGAGCGGTGCCGCACCATCGGCCCCGACGGGAAGCCGCTGCCCGAAGCACAGCTCGACCGCTGCAACGACGCCTCGGACGAGAAGGTCGACGGCAAAGAGGACGAGAAGGACCTGGCGCGGCTGCGCACGGTTCCCGTGCCGAACGCCGCCGACGGGGCGACGGGCACCGTCCGCGTCACCTCGGGGGCACGCCAGGTGCGCCTGTTCCTCAAGCGCCCGGCGGGCTGGGAACCGGTCACCCCCGCCACCCGGCTGTCCGCCGCCGAACTCCGCGCGGGAGTCGAGCTGGGCCTGGAGGGCAAGGACGTCGTACGGGACCGCGCCCGGTGGGACGGCACCGCGCACGTCGACCTCACCGTCACGTCCGGCGGCACCCGCAGCAGCGACCGGGTGGCGCTCCGTGTGGCCCCGTTGCTGACCCACCATCACCTTCAGCGCGCACAAAGGCTGCTGGTGACGCGGTTGTCCGGAGGCGGCGCGTACGCGGCTGCGCAGCGCGAGTTCGTCCGGCAACTGGACGCGGAGGCCGCGCGGGCGGGCATCACCGAGCCGCCGGTGATGTTCACGAAGTATCCCGACGTCTGGGCCCAGGACTTCGTCGAGCCCGCGTACGCGAGCATGCCGGGACCCGGCGGCAGGCCGCGGTCCCTGCGCATCATGCTGCGCTCGGCCCAGGACCTCCGCGAAGCGGGCCGGCAGTTGTTCGAGAAGATGCGCGGCCCCGGCGTCGGCGTGGTGCAACTGTGGGGCGCCGAGCCCTCCGCGGACCCGTCGCTGGACTCCATGGGCAACCTGGAGACCATCCCTCCCTACACCCACCAGGGCAGGTCGTTCCCCGCCGGGCGCGTCATCATGGGCGAGCGGCAGGACAGCGGGGCCAAGCCGGCCGCGGCGATGCGCGAGCTGCTGGAGGCACAGGGCGCGCAGAGCCCGCTGCTGCTCGACACCTCGTGGCTGGCCGTGGGCCACGTCGACGAGTTCGTACAGTTCCTGCCCGCCGCCACCGGGCGCGGCTGGACGATCGGGGTCGCCGACCCCGAGGCGGGGATGAAGATCCTCCGGGCCGCCGCGGCCGCGGGCCACGGCGCGGAGCGGGTCTTCTCCGCACCCGACGCCCCCCGGTCGCCCGCGCCGAAGGAGACCATCGCGCAGGCGCTGGCGTCCGCGACGCTGCGGGCCGACAACGCCCTGGCCACCCGGCGCATCAAGGCCAACCTGGAGATCCTGCGGCGGGCCACCGGGGTGACCGACGCGGAGGTGGTGCGCGTCCCGGCCCTGTTCACCCGCGGCAGCGCGACCGACCAGGAAGGCGTACGGGTGCCGCGGCTCCAGCGGATGGGCGGCACGGACGCGCCACCGGCGGCAGCGCGCCACGGTCAGCGCCAGGGCCTCGGGGCCACGGCACGGAGCGCCGTGGAGACCGGCGCGTACCTTCCCGGCGCCGTCAACGGCGTGCTGCTGGGTCCGGACCGTTACCTCGCCCCCCGGCAGTGGGGCCCGGTCATCGACGGCAAGGACGTGTTCGCCGAAGCGGTGACGCGCGCCTACCGGCGTGCCGGGCTGCGGATCTCCTACATCGACGACTTCCACACGTACCACGCGGGCGGCGGCGAAGTGCACTGCGGGACCAACACCCTGCGCGACACCTCCCGCCCTTGGTGGACACCTCCGGCCGGCTGAGAACGGCGGTGGCGGGTCCTGCCCCCGGCCCGGACCCGCCACCGCGTGCCGTCACAGCCCACCGCATTTCGGCTTCCTCGCCGGCCTGGTGTCGGTCGACAACCCCACGTCGAGCGCCCTGCCCCGCGACCTGCTGGACCGGGACCCCGCAGGCCCGACCCTCCCTCAGGACCTCGCAGTGGGCGACTACTTCAGCGGGCGGACGAGCATCTTCCGAGGGGAGGCACGCCGAACGGGGGCCGGGGCCGGGGTTGGGGTTGGGGCCGTGTGAAGCGTGGCCGCCCGGAGACGTACGTCGGTGCCGCGGCGGTACTGGAGCGCTGCCCGCTCAGTCCACCGGCCCGTTCGGGACGATCTGGAGCTTGCGGCCGGTGCCCCGCTCGAAGGTCTTCAGCGCCTGGGCGTACTGGTCCAGCCCGAAGCGGTGCGTGATCATGGTTTCGCAGTCGATCACGCCCTTGCCCAGCATCTCGACCGCCCGGCCGTACGTGTGCAGGATCGCCATGCTGCCGACGACGCGGATCTCGTCGTTGTAGATCCGGAACGGCGAGAACCGTGCCATCTCCTGGTCGGGCGCGCAGCCGAACTGCTGGAACGTACCGCCGCGGATCGGCCGGGTCAGGCCGTCCTCGATGGCCCGTACGTTGCCGGTGCAGTCGGTGACCACCTGCCAGCCGAGCGGATGGCCGGCGGCCAGGTCGTCCGCGCTGGTGGCGACGGCGTCGGCGCCCAGTTGACGGGCGACCGCCAGCCGGTCCTCGTTGATGTCCACCACCGAGACCGAGGCGGCGCCGGCGCGCTGGGCGACCTGGAGGTAGAGCAGGCCCATGGTGCCCGCGCCGTAGATCAGGAAGTGGTCGCCCAGCTTGGGGCCGACGATGTCGAAGCCCCGCAGGATGGTGGAGAGCGGCTCGATCAGCGGGGCGTGCTCCAGCGCGACGCTCTCCGGCAGGCGGTGGCAGTTGCCGGCCGGGACCCTGACGTACTCGGCGGCGGCCCCGTCCATGGTGATGCCGATGGTGCCCCACTTCTCGCAGAGGTTGCCGTGGCCGATGGAACAGAAGTGGCACGTACCGCAGTAGACCGCCGGGTCCGCGGCGACGGCGTCGCCCTCGGCGAGACCGGTCACCGCCGCGCCCACCGCCACGACCTCGCCGGAGAACTCGTGCCCGGGGACGACCGGGTACCGCGTCGGCCCGAACTCGCCTGCCAGCATGTGCACATCGGTGCCGCACAGCCCGGCGGCGGTCACCTTGACGACCACGTCGTCCGGGCCGGGCACCGGGCCGGGGACCCGGTTGACGGACAGTTTGCCCGGCTCCTCGATGACAACTGCGCGCATGGTCGTGACCGCCTTTCGGAGGGGGAGGGGAGAGGGCGGAGGGCGCCCGGCCCGGGGTGCGGCACCGGCTCTCAGGCCGCGGGCACGCCCGGGGACGTCAGGTTGCGTGACTCGACCTGCTTGATCTTCTCCACCTTGGGCGCGGAACCGCCCCCGGCGAAGTCGGAGACCAGCCAGTGCTCCAGGCACACCAGCGCGGCCTCGATGCCCATGGTGCGGCTGCCGAAGCAGGCGATCTGCGCGTCGTTGGACTTGCGGGCGCGCTCCGCGCTGTAGCTGTCCGGGATCTGGGCGGCCCGTATGCCGGGCACCTTGTTGGCGGCGATGGCCATGCCGATGCCGGTGCCGCAGACCAGGACGGCGCGCTCGTGTTCGCCGCGCGCGACGCCGCGTGCGACCCGCTCCGCGACGTCCGGGTAGTCCTCGCCGTCGGCGGCACTCAGGTCGGTGACCCGGTGGCCGCGTTCGATGAGGTACGCGGCCATCGCGTCCTTCATGGCGGTCGCGGCGTCGTCGGCGCCGAGGGCGATGCGGTACGTGTCCTGCACGGTGAACTCCCTAGGGGCGAAGGTCGAGCGGGGCGGGCGCGGTGGCCGTGGCGACTTCTTCGAGGACCTGGCGCAGCCGGCCGGTGTCGTGCGCGAGCCGGCCCAGGAACAGGCCGTCGACGCTGCCGGCCAGCGGGCCGAAGGTGCCGGGCCCGGCGGCTCCGCCGTAGACGACCCGGCCCCGCACGCCGTGGTCGCGCAGACAGGTGCCGATGGCCGAGGCCACCGTCCGTACGTGCTGCGCGGGCGCCGGTTCGCGGGCGCCGATCGCCCGGACCGGCTCGTACGCGACGATCACCTCGCTGCCCGGCCCCGCGCCGCCGAGGGCGGCCCGTACCTGGATCAGTGTCTCCTCGACGGCGCGGGCGGGGCCGCCGTCGTGTCGCTCGCCCGCACAGATGACGGGCACCAGACCGGCCCGGACGGCGGCGCCGGTCTTGGCGGCCACGGTCTCGTCCGTCTCGCCGAAGTGGCGGCGCCGCTCCGCGTGCCCGACCTCGACGTACCGGGCGCCCGCTTCGACGAGCATGCCCGCGGAGACCTCACCGGTCCACGCGCCGGTCTCGGCCCAGTGCACGTCCTGGGCGCCGTACCCCACGCCGGTTCCGGCCAGCAGCTCCCGGGCGTCGGCGAGGGCGGGGAAGGCCGGCAGGACGAACAGGTCGACGGGCCGGGGCAGCGCCGCCAGGGCGCCCCGGAGGGCGGCCACGTCCGCGAGCCACTTCCGGGTCGCGGCCAGCCCGAAGTAGAGCTTCAGCGATACACCGACGACCGGGCGGCGGCCCGCTGCCGGGGGCCCGAAGGCCCCGGAGGACCGGGCCGCCATCGGCGTCGAGTTCTCAGGGATCACGTCGTTCATGATGCTTCAAACAAAAGCACATGTGAAGTTCTCAGATCAAGACGTTATGTTTCCCAGTCTCGCGAGATTTTTCTGGGGGCAGGTGGGGAGAGGTGGGGCTGGGGTGCGCCGGTCAGGCCAGGGGCTTGGACAGGACGGCCTTGCGGTGGCTGAACGTCTCGATCGAGTACCGGCCGTGGTAGCGGCCCATCCCGCTCTCACCGACGCCGCCGAACGGCAGGTCGGACACGGTCAGATGGGCGACCGGCAGGCCGAAGCCGAGGCCGCCCGAGGAGGTCTCCTCGGTCAACCGCCGCCGGGTCTCGGCGGATCGGGTGAACGCGTACAGCGCCAGCGGCTTGTCCCGGTCGTTGACGAAGGCGATGGCCGCGTCCAGGTCCTCGACCTCGACGATGGGCAGGATCGGCCCGAAGATCTCCTCCCGCATCACCGGGGCGTCGGGTGCCACACCGCCGAGCACGGTCGGCGCGATGTACTTGCGGCTCCGGTCGTGCGTACCGCCCACGACGGTGCGCCCCGAGCCGAGCAGGCCGGCCAGCCGGTCGAAGTGCCGCTCGTTGACGATACGGCTGTAGTTCGGCGCGGTGGCCGGGTCGTCGCCGTAGTGGGCGGTGACGGCGCGGGCGAGGGCGGGCTCCAGGCGGGCCGCCGTCCGCGGGTCGGTCAGGACGTAGTCCGGCGCCACGCAGGTCTGGCCCGCGTTGAGGAACTTGCCGGCCACCAGCCGTGCCGCGACCGCGTCGGCGTCCGTGTCCCGGTCCACGAAGGCGGGCGACTTGCCGCCCAGCTCCAGGGTGACCGGGGTCAGGTGCCTGGCCGCCGCGCCCATCACGATGCGGCCGACGGTGCCGTTGCCCGTGTAGAAGATGTGGTCGAAGCGCTGCTCCAGCAGGGCCGTCGTCTCCGGGACGGCGCCCTCGACCACCGCGACGGCGTCCGCGTCCAGGAAGCGGGGCAGCAGACGGGCCACGGCGGCGGAGGTGGCGGGCGCCAGCTCGCTGGGCTTGGCGACCACGCAGTTGCCGGACGCCAGGGCGCCCACCATGGGCGCGAGCAGGAGCTGCAGGGGGTAGTTCCAGGGCGCGATGACCAGGACGACGCCCAGCGGGTCGTACACCGTCCACGCCTCCGCGCCGCTCAGGTGGGGCGGTACCGGCGCGGGCTCGGGCCGCAGCCACTGCGCCAGGTGGTCGAGGGTGTGGTCGATCTCGCGCAGCGTGAAGTCGATCTCGGTGCGGTACGCCTCGGCCTCGCCCTTGCCCAGGTCCTCGTACAGGGCCGCGGCCAGGTCGGCGCCGTGCTCGGTGAGCAGGGCGCGCAGCCGCCGTAGCTGGTCGGCGCGCCACTCCGGGGAAGCGGTGCGGCCGGTGCGGAAGGTGGCGCGCAGTCGCGCGACCACGGCGTCCGGCTGCTCGGGGGTGCTGCTGGTCATGGTGTCTCCGATGCGTACGGGGTGGAGCGGGCCGGGTGGCGGGTGGTGAGGCCGCGCCCGGAGCTGGTCGCTTGACAAGGTCAAGCACTGTTCCATGTAAATACCAACGATTGCGTAAGTCAAGTAACCGGTTATCCTGGCCGCGTGTCCGACACCACCCGGCCCACCCCCGACGACCTCCTCCCGCCGTTCGCCCGCACGGTCCGCGGCTACTACGACGACCTCGCCGCCGCCGCGCTGCGGCACGGCCTGAGCACCGCGCAGGCCCGCGCGCTCATCGCCCTGGAGGAGCCGCTCTCGATGAGCGCGCTCGCCGGTCACCTCGTCTGCGACGCCTCGAACGCGACCCGGCTCATCGCCCGCATGCAGGAGCGCGGGCTCGTACGGCGCGAGGCCGCCCCCCGGGATCGCCGGAGCAAGGTGGTCACCGCCACCGAGGAGGGCCGGGCGCTCGCTCTGAGGGTGCGCGCCGACATGCACGCCGTGCGCGGCGCCCTCGAAGCGCTCACGCCCGAGGAACGCACCGCCCTGCTGCCCCTGCTGGAACGCCTGGGCGCGCTCCTCGGCCGCTGAGGTCCGGCACGTTGGGCAGTCCCGCCCCGGCGGGGGACGGCCCGTCGGGATCCCGCTAAAGTCGGATGAATACCCGCTGGTGGATGGGCCGGTGCGGGCTGTTCGGGGTGGGCTGCCGCAGGACGCGGGTCCGTGCGCCCCAGGGGAGGACGTAGATCCACATGAGTCGCCGCTCCAACGGATTGGTGGCCGTCTGGGCCGAGGCGCAGCGCCAGCAGCAGCGCCGCCAGGAGGCGCAGCGGCGGGCCGGCGAGCAGGCCCGCCGCGACCAGGAGCGGCAACAGCGCGACACCGAGCGCGCCATGGCCCGGATACAGCGCGAACGGCAGACCGCGTACCGGCAGCAGCGCGAGGCCGACGCCCGCCGCCGCACCGAGGAACTGGACGCGCGCATGGCCGAGTTGTCCGGCCTGCTGGCCGACGGCTGCCGGGCCCCGGCCTTCACCGCCGACGCGCTGCGCCGTCCCGAGTACGTCGAGGCGTTCGCGCCCGGCCGCCTCGCCGTGCCCGTACCGATGCCCGACCCGGCCGCCTACCAGCCGCAGGCCGCCGGCTGGAGCCTCGGCGGCGCCCGCCGCGCGCAGGCTCAGGAAGAGGCCCGGGCCCGCTACGAGCACGACTGGCACGCCGCCCGGGCGGCGGAGGCGCAGCGCCTGCGTCAACTGGAGGAGTACCGGCTCCAGTACGATCAGTGGGCCGCCGGTCGGCTGGCGGAGATCAGGAGCCACAACGCCGCGGTCGAGGAACTGCTGACGGGGTTGCGCGGCGGCGATCCCGGCGCGGTGGTGGAGTACTTCTCCGCCGCGCTGTACGCCGCCACCGGCCGCCCGGAGGGGTTCCCGCGCCGCCTGCACGCCGCGTACGACGCGGCGGCCCGCCGGCTCGTACTGGACTGGGAGCTGCCCGGCTTCGACATCGTGCCCGCGGCCAGGTCGGTGCGCTACCTGTACGCCGCCGACCAGGACAAGGACGTCGCCCGGCCGGCGGCCCAGCGGCGGGCGGCCTACCGCGACGTGCTGGCCCAGTCCGTCCTGCTGGTGGTGCGCGACCTGTTCGCGGCGGACCCGTACCGCACGCTCGACTCGGTGGTGGTCAACGGATTCGTCGACGACGTGGACCCGGCCACCGGGCGCCCCGCGCAGGTGTGCCTGGCCACCGTCACCGCCCCCAGGGACGCCTTCGAGGAACTGCACCTGGCGCAGGTCAGCGCGGTGGACTGTCTCACCGACGGGCTGGGCGGCCGGCTGTCGGCGCGCCCCGACCAGCGGGCCGCGGTCCGGCCGGCCCGGCAGCCGGGCGATGTCGGCGGCGGCGTGGTGACGCACGGCGGTACGGCGGAGCCCGACCTGTTCACCATGGACCCGATCGCCTTCGAGGGGCTGGTCGCCGAGCTGTTCCGCGCGATGGGCATGCAGGCCGTCACGACGCGGCGCTCCGGGGACGGCGGGGTGGACGTGGACGCGCTGGACTCCGACCCCATCCGGGGCGGCAAGATCATCGTGCAGGTGAAGCGCTACCGCAACACCGTGCCGCCGACCGCCGTGCGCGACCTGTTCGGCACCGTCCAGTCCGAGGGCGCCAACAAGGGCGTCCTGGTGACCACGTCCCGCTTCGGGCCCGGCGCGCACGCCTTCGCCAACGGCAAACCGCTGACGCTCGTCAGCGGTCCCGAGCTGGTCGGGCTGCTGGCCCGCCACGGTCTGCGCGGACGCCTCGGTGACGCCCCGGCCCCGGCCCAGCGGCAGGCGCCCGCCGGGGAGCGCGCCGAGCGGGCGCCGCGGACTCCGGAGGAGGACGGCGCCGCGGGCAGCATCCTCGGCATGAACTGGTCCGGCCGCGTCGCCCTGGACGTCTGCGCACTGGTCTGCCAGGGCAACCGCGTCCTGAGCGACGACCACTTCGTCTTCTACAACAACCCGCGCACCCCCGACGGCACGGTCCGCATGCTCTCCGGTTTCGCCCCCGACCGGGCCGCGATGCAGGTGGACTTCGAGGCGCTGCCCGCCACCGCCGACCGGCTCGTCCTGGTCGCCGCCATCGACCCGGAGGCCGACCCGCACGCCGACCTGTCCGGCTTCACCGACGCGCGCATCCGCCTCGTCGACGAATCCGGCGCCGAACAGGGCCGGTTGGAGGTCTCGGACGGCCGCGCCGGCGAGACCGCGCTGGTCCTCGGCTCGTTCCGCCGCCGCGCCAACGGCGACTGGGACTTCGTCATCGGCGGCAAGGGCTATGAGGGCGGCCTGGAGGCGCTGGTGCAGGAGCACGGAATCGAGGTCGCCTGAGCCCCCGGCAGCCCGGCACCCCGGCGCCACGGCCGCGCACTGCGACCACCCGTCGTTGCTGATGTCCTTGCTGCCCGGCAGCGTGCGCGTGGACGAGGAGGAGGCGGCCCGGCGTACGCCGCTGCTGGCCCGCCAACTCCTCCGCGTCCACCGGGTGCGCGTCCCGGCCGGGGTCGAAAATCCGGCGGATCGCCTGTACTGGCGCGTCCTCGACGCGCTCGGGTTCGCTCCGGACGCCGGGAAGGTCGGGGGGCCGTGGCGGGAGCTGGGGCGGGACGAGCTGACTCCGGGCGTGTTGCAGAGCAGCCTGGAGGGCTGCCTCCAGGTACTGTTCCGCCACTTCGGTTGAGCCTCACAGCCCTGCCAGCGCGGCCAGCACCGCCGCCACCTCCAGCTCCTCCGCGCCGTCCTCGATGGCGTCGTGGGCGGCGCACCACAGGGCGTTCTCCACGGTGCGGGCCGCCGCCCACGCCAGCAGCCGGGCCGGGTCCTCGCCGAGGGCGTCGGCCACCAGCGTGAAGCGTTCGCGCAGGACCGGGCGCGGGTCGTCGTACTCGAAGGGGTCGTCGATCTGCTCCAGCAGCGGCCAGGGGTCGTAACCGGGGTCGCCGACCATGGACTTGGGGTCGATGGCCAGCCACGGACGGCGTTGCGCGGAGAGCAGGTTGCCGGGGTTGAAATCGCCGTGCACCACGACCTCGCGGGTGGCGGTGGCGGGCAGTTCGCGCAGCAGCCGGGCGCCGAGCCGGACGAGGCCGGGGTCGTAGCCGGGCCGGATCCGGGCCATCCGGTCCTCGATCGTGCCGGCCCATTCGGCGCACACGTCGGCGACCCGCTCCAGTGCGCCGTCGGGCGGTGCGGGCACGGTCCACAGCTCGCGCAGTACGCCGGCGGCCAGCAGCAGCCGTTCGGCCGGGGGCAGTGGACTGCCGCCCAGTTCCGCGCCCGGTGTGCAGCGTTCGACCAGCAGCGCGTACCGCTCCCGGTCGTGGCGCAGCAGCCGTACGGCGCCGCTGCCGTCCCAGGCGCGCAGGGCCGTCGCCTCCCCGGCGGCCTCGCGGTGCGGCCAGGTCACCTTGAGCACCGCGGTGTCTCCGTCGGGGAGCTGCACGGGGGCGACCCATGAGCAGCTACCGCCGTGCAGGGGCGCGCCGAGCCGCAGGCCCCACTGCTCCTGGACGGCCCGGACGGTGGCGGGCAGCCGGTCCAGCCACGCGCGCCCGTCCGGGGTGCGGCCCACGGTGGCGTACACGGGCAGGTCGGCGGGGAACAGGTCGTCGCTCAGCGGGGCTCGTGCCATCCGGGCACCTTAGCCGGGTGGCGCGCGCCGGCCCGAACGGATTATGCGGCCTGTGCCGGTCCGCGCGAGCCGGTGCGCACCGGTCGGGCGGTGGCGTGGGACCAGCGGTGTCGCCAGGGTATTAATCGGTTTATCGACATGTTTGGGCTGTTATGCGTGTGGCATGAACCAGTACCGACCGTACGGCGCCGCCCTGCTCCTGATATCGCTGACCGTGGGCTGCGCGGCCCAGGAGGGCACCGGACGGACCGCGCGCCCCGCCTCCGGCCCTGGTGGCCGCGCGTCCGCCTCCGCGCCCGGCGCGCCGCAGCACTCCGTCCACCGGGCCTCCGCGGGCTTCACCCTCGCCGCGTCCGGGGACGTCATCGCCTCGTACCCGTCCGTGCTGGAGACGGCGCGCCAGGACGCCGGCGGCGACGGCTACGACTACCGGCCCATCCTCGCCGGGGTGAAGCCGGTGATCGAGGGGGCGGACCTGGCGATCTGCCATCTGGAGACGCCCTTCGGCCCCGACGGCGGGCCGTTCACCGGCTACCCGGCCTTCAAGGCGCCGCCCCAGGTGGCCGACGCGCTCAAGGCCACCGGCTACGACTCCTGCTCCACGGCCTCCAACCACACCCTCGACGACGGCGCCGAAGGCGTCCGGCGCACCCTCGACACGCTGGACCGGGCCGGGATCAAGCACACCGGCTCGGCCCGGGACGCCGCCGAGGCCGGCCGGCCCGCGCTGCTGAAGGCGCCCGGCGGGGCGCGCGTGGCCCAGTTGTCGTACACGTACGGCACCAACGGCGTCCCGCAGCCGAAGGGCAGACCGTGGACCGTCGGCCTCCTCGACGCCGGGAAGATCGTCGCGGACGCGCGGGCCGCCCGCCGGGCCGGGGCCGACGTCGTCGTGGTCAGCCCGCACTGGGGCACCGAGTACCGGACCGAGCCCGACGCGCAGCAGATCGAGGTCGCCGAGGCGCTCACCCGGGCGCGCACCCGCGGCCGGCCCGACATCGACCTCGTCATCGGGACCCACGCCCACACCCCGCAGCCGTACGAGAAGCTGAACGGCACCTGGGTCGTCTACGGGATGGGCGACCAGATCGCCGGGATCATGGAGAGCCCGCGCGGCAACTGGGGCACCATCGCCCGCTTCCGCTTCGAGCCGCCCGCGAAGGACGGGGAGCGCTGGCGGGTCACCAAGGCCGAGTACATCCCCCAGCTCTCCGCCCACGGGCCCCCGCTGCGCATGGTCAACCTCGCCGCCACCGGGGACCGCGCCGACGTACGGGACGGCATCCGCGAGGCCGTCCTCAGCCGGGGAGCGGAGGGCGCCGGGCTGACGATGGGCCGGTGACGGGCGCGCGGCCGGGCGCGTCGGGGCGGCGCCCGGGTGACGGCCGGGTACGGGAGCCTTCCGCGATGTGAAACCCTGAAGACCGGCCCGGACCGGTCGTGAGCACCACGGACGCGGGCACACCGGGCGGCTGCCCCGCCCGGCGGACGGTGACAGCGGCGTGCGACGCGGAAGGGGCGTGACAGCGGTGGGTGAGAGTGCGGCCGTACGGTCCCGCAATCCGCGCGGGCAGGGCGAGCGCCTGCGGGAGGAGCTGCTGCGCGCCACCGAGCGCCTCCTCGAAGAGGTCGGCAGCGAGGACGCCCTGTCGCTGCGCGCGGTGGCCCGCGCGGCGGGCGTCGCCGCCCCCAGCATCTACCGGCACTTCTCCGACAAGACCGAGCTGGTGTGGGCCGCGCTGGAGGTCAGCTACGAGCGGCTGCGGGCGGCGATGGCGGAGGCGTCGGCGGCGGCGGACACCGACGATCCGGTGGATCTGCTCCGCGCCCAACTGCGCGCGTACTGCCGCTACGCCGTCGACCACCCCGCCAAGTACCGCCTCCTGTACGAGACCCGGCAGACCCCGGTCGAACCGGAGCGGCTGGCCGGGCACCCGGCGGGGCGCCTGGTGCGGGGCCTGCACGACGCCCTCGCCGCGTGCGAGGCCGCCGGGTGGCGGGTGCGCGGCACCCGCGAGGAGGCGCCGTACGTGCTGTGGGCCGCGGTGCACGGCCGGGTCATGCTGTGGCAGGTCATGCCCAGCCGCAAGGACGCCGAGCGGCTGTACCGCTACGTGGACGAGATCCTGCACCTGCTGATGGAGCGGGACGGGCCGGCACCCGGAGCGGGCGAGAGCGTCTGAACCGGGCGCTTCGGGAGCGCCCCGGTCAATTCCGGCACCCCGTCGACGCGGCGTGCCGCACCCCGGACATCACCCCACCCCCACCGTCGCACCCGTGCATTACGCATGTAAGTTTACGGGCGTTAGGTGAACGTCCGACCCAGGGCGCACGCCCCTGCCCGCGTGCTCCCCAAGGAGCGACATGCCCCCCTCTCCCGCTTCTCCCGCCCCCGCCCCCGCGCCGGCCGCCGCGCCCCCGCTGCCCGTGCAGCCGCCGCAGGGCTGCCCGTTCGACCCGCCCGCCGAGTTCACGCGACTGCGCACCGAGGCACCGCTGTCGAAGATCTCGCTGCCGGACGGCACCGAAGCCTGGCTGGCCACCCGGTACGCCGACATCCGCGCCATCCTCGGCGACACCCGCTTCAGCTCCGACACCACCCGCCCCGGCTACCCGCTCAGCGGCATGACCGGCGGCGTCACCACCGAGCACCGCGGCTTCATCCGCATGGACCCGCCCGAGCACACCCGGCTGCGCCGCATGGTCACCCGGGAGTTCATGGTCAAGCGCGTCGAGGCGATGCGCCCCGAGATCCAGCGCCTGACCGACGAGCTGTGCGACGCCATGGAGCGGCGCGCGGGCCAGGACGTGGACCTCGTCGAGGCGCTGGCGCTGCCGGTGCCCTCCCTGGTCATCAGCCTGCTGCTCGGCGTCCCCTACGACGACCACGAGCTGTTCCAGCGGCTCACCGGCACCCTGCTGTCCCGTACGGTCGGCGACGCCGAGCGGGAGAGCGCGCGGCAGGAGCTGCGCACCTACCTGCACCAGCTCGTGAGCGCCAAGGAGGCGGCGCCCGGCGACGACATCCTCGGCCGCCTGATCACCGAGCAGCAGGTACCGGGCGAGATCACCCACGACGACGTGGTGGCCTTCGCCGCCCTGCTGCTCATCGCGGGCCACGAGACCACCGCCAACATGATCGGCCTGAGCGCGCTGACCCTGATGCGCGACCGGGAGACCGCGGACCGGCTGCGGGCCGAGCCGGGCCTGATCCGGGGCGCCGTCGAGGAGCTGCTGCGCTTCCACAGCATCATCCGCAACGGCCCGCGCCGCGCCGCCACCGAGGACATCGAGATCGGCGGGCAGCTCATCCGGGCCGGCGAGGGCGTCGTGGTGGCCGTACCGTCCGCCAACCGCGACCCGGAGGTCTTCGAGGACCCCGACGCGCTCGACGTGTGCCGCCCCAACGCCCAGCACCACGTCGCCTTCGGCTACGGCATCCACCAGTGCCTCGGCCAGGCCCTGGCCCGCGTCGAGCTCCAGGTCGTCATAGGCACTCTGCTGCGCCGCTTCCCCGGCCTGCGACCCGCGGTCCCGGTCGACGAGATCCCGTTCCGCAGCGACATGGCGATCTACGGATGCCACACCCTGCCCGTCACCTGGTGACCCCCCTTCTCCCCGCCCCACCTGCCCTCAGGAGCCACCTGCCATGAACATCACCCTCGACGCCGACAAGTGCTGCGCCGCCGGACAGTGCGTGCTGATCGCCCCCGACGTCTTCGACCAGCGTGACGAGGACGGCGTGGTCGTCCTCCTGGACGCCGCGCCGCCCGCCGACCAGCACGACATGGTCCGCGAGGCCGCCGCCATCTGCCCGGCCGCCGTGATCCAGGTGCACGAGTGAGCCCGCGCCGCATCGCCGTCGTGGGCGCCTCGGCGGCGGGCCTCGCCGCCGCCGAGGCCCTGCGCCGCTTCGGCTGGACCGGCACCCTGACCCTCGTCGGGGACGAGCCGCACCCGCCGTACGACCGGCCCCCGCTGTCCAAGCAGCTCCTCCAGGGCGCCTGGCAGCCCGACAAGCTGCACCTGCGCGCCGCCGAACAGCTCGACGCCCTCGGCCTCGACCTGCGGCTGGGCACCCGGGCGACCGGCCTGGACACCGCGGCCCGCACCCTCACCCTGGCCGGCGGCGAGCGGCTGGCCTGCGACGGCGTGATCGTCGCGACGGGCGTCGCCGCCCGCACCCTGCCGGCGGCGGCCGGTCTCGACGGTGTGCACACCCTGCGCACCCTGGACGACGCGCTCGCCCTCAAGGAGCGGCTGTCCGGCACGGGCCGGCGCCTCGTGGTCGTCGGCAACGGCGTACTGGGCTGCGAGGCCGCGGCCGTGGCACGCGAGCTGGGCCACGACGTCACGCTCGTCGGGCGCGAGGCGCTGCCGATGGCCCGCACCGTCGGGCCGCGGATCGGCGAACTGCTGGCGGCCGAGCACCGGGAGCGCGGCGTCGAGCTGCGCACCGCGGCCGTCGGCGGCTTCGAGGCGGACGGGGACGGGCCCGCGCGGCACGTGACCGCCGTACGGCTGGCCGACGGCACCCGGCTGCCCGCCGACACCGTCCTCGTCGCCATCGGCTCGGAACCCGCCGTCGGCTGGCTGCACGGCGCCCCGGACCTGGACACCACCGACGGGCTGCGCTGCGACGCGTACTGCGCGGCCGCGCCCGGCGTCTACGCCGCAGGTGACGTGGCCCGCTGGCAGCACCCGGTGCACGGGCGCCACCTGCGCGTCGAGCACCGCATGAACGCCACCGAGCAGGGCATGGCCGCCGCCCGCAATCTCCTCGCCGAGCTGGCGGAGACCCTGCCGGACGACGGGACCCTGGCGCCCGCCGCCGGCCGGGAGCGCCGCCCCTTCACACCGGTGCCGTACTTCTGGTCCGACCAGTACGGCCTGAAGCTCCAGGCGTACGGCGTGCTGCACGGCGCCGACCGGTCCGAGGCCACCGTCCTGGACCCGGACGCCAGGAAGGCCGTGGCCCTCTACGGGCGCGACGGACAGGCCACCGGCGTCCTGGCGATCGGAGTGCCGCCCCGCCAGGTCAGGGGCCTGCGGGCGCTGATCGCCACGCCCGCGCCCTGGGAAGAGGCCCGCGAAGGCGTACGGAACGCCCTCGCGTGACGGCCGCCGCGGGCCCGTCCCCGACCCCGACCCCGACCGTGGGGACGGGCCCGCGCGCCGCCGCCCGGCGGTGACCGATCATGGAAGGCATGACCGACTCGTACGTACGGGTGCGCGGCGCCCGTGAACACAACCTCCGCGGTGTCGACGTGGACATCCCGAGGGACACCGTCACGGTGTTCACCGGAGTGTCCGGCAGCGGCAAGTCCTCGCTCGCCTTCGGCACCGTCTACGCCGAGGCGCAGCGCCGCTACTTCGAGTCGGTGGCCCCCTACGCCCGCCGCCTGATCCACCAGGTCGGCGCCCCCAAGGTCGAGGACATCACCGGACTGCCGCCCGCCGTCGCCCTGGAGCAGCGGCGCTCGGCCCCCACCTCCCGCTCCTCCGTCGGCACCGTCACCACCCTCTCGAACACCCTGCGGATGCTGTTCTCGCGCGCCGGCACCTATCCCGAGGACGCGCCGGAGCGGCTGGACTCCGACGCCTTCTCGCCGAACACCGCGGCCGGCGCCTGCCCGGAGTGTCACGGGCTGGGCCGCGTCCACCGGGTCACCGAGGAGTCGCTGGTACCGGACCCGTCGCTGTCCGTACGCGACGGCGCCGTCGCCGCCTGGCCCGGCGCCTGGCAGGGCAAGAACCTGCGGGACGTGCTGGCCGCGCTCGGGTACGACATCGACAAGCCGTGGCGGGACCTGCCGGCCGCCGACCGGGACTGGATCCTGTTCACCGACGAGCAGCCCGTCGTCACCGTGCACCCGGTACGCGAGGCGGGCCGCATCCACCGCCCCTACCAGGGCCGGTACATGAGCGCCCGGCGCTACGTACTCCACACCTTCGCCGACTCCAAGAGCGAGACGCTGCGCCGGCGCGTCCAGCGCCATCTGGTCTCCGCGCCCTGCCCCGCCTGCGGCGGGCGGCGGCTGCGGGCGCGGGCGCTGGCCGTCACCTTCGCCGGCCACGACATCGCGGAGCTGTCCGGAATGCCGCTGAGCGGCCTGGCCCGGGTGCTGCGGCCCACGGCGGAGGCCGCGGACGACGGGGTGGCGCCGACCCTGGCCCGGGACCTCGTCGCCCGGATCGACGTCCTCACCGAGCTGGGCCTGGGCTACCTCGGCCTGGACCGGCCCGCCCCCACCCTGTCCTCCGGCGAACTCCAGCGGCTGCGGCTGGCCACCCAGCTCCGCTCCGGCCTCTTCGGCGTCGTGTATGTCCTGGACGAGCCCTCGGCGGGCCTCCACCCGGCGGACACCGAGGCGCTGCGCACCGTCCTCGGCCGCCTGAAGGAAGCGGGCAACACCCTCTTCGTCGTCGAACACGACATGGACGTGGTGCGGCACGCGGACTGGATCGTGGACGTCGGGCCCCGGGCGGGGGAGCACGGCGGGCGGGTCCTGCACAGCGGGCCCGTCGCGGACCTCGCCCAGGTCACCGAGTCCGCCACCCGCCGCTTCCTCTTCGACGACGCGCCGCCGGCCACGCGCCCGCCCCGCGAGCCCGTCGGGCAGCTCTCCCTGCACGGCGTCACCCTGCACAACCTGCGCGCGGTGGACGCCACCTTCCCGCTCGGCGTCTTCACGGCCGTCACCGGCGTCTCCGGGTCCGGCAAGTCCACGCTGGTCACCCGGGTCCTCGCGGACGCCGTCACGGACCACCTCGGCGCCGGCCCCGACGACGAGGACGAGGGGACCGGCGCGCGGGCACGGCTCGCCGGGGCCGCCGGCCTGGAGGCGGTCGGCCGGCTCGTCCGCGTCGACCAGAAGCCCATCGGCCGCACCCCGCGCTCCAACCTCGCCACCTACACCGGCCTCTTCGACGCCGTACGCAAGGTCTTCGCCGCCACCGACGAGGCCCGCGCCCGCGGCTACACGGCGGGCCGCTTCTCCTTCAACGTGGCGAGCGGACGCTGCGCGACCTGCCAGGGCGAGGGTTTCGTCGCCGTCGAGCTGCTCTTCCTGCCCGGTACGTACGCGCCCTGCACCGCCTGCCACGGCGCCCGCTACAACCCCGAGACCCTGGAGATCACCTACCGCGGCCGTACCGTCGCCGACGTGCTCGGCATGACGGTGGACGCCGCGGCGGACTTCCTCGGCGACGTACCGGCCGCCGCCCGCAGCCTGCGCACCCTCCAGGAGGTCGGCCTCGGCTACCTGCGCCTGGGGCAGCCCGCCACCGAGCTGTCCGGGGGCGAGGCCCAGCGCATCAAGCTGGCCACGGAACTCCAGCGCGCCCACCGCGGCCACACCCTCTACCTGCTGGACGAGCCCACCACCGGCCTGCACCCGGCCGACACCGAGGTGCTGCTGCGGCAACTGCACGGGCTGGTGGACGCGGGCAACACCGTCGTGGTCGTCGAGCACGACATGGGGGTGGTGGCGGGCGCCGACCACGTCATCGACCTGGGGCCGGGCGGCGGCGCGGCCGGCGGCCGCATCGTGGCCACCGGCACCCCGGCCGAGGTGGCGGCGGCGCCGGGCAGCCGTACGGCGACCTATTTGGCGCGCCGCACCGGGCGCTGAGCCGGACGCGAGGGCCCGGCGGGCTGGACGGGGCGGGCCGGGGCGGAGTCAACCCGATGGTGACAGTCGGTTAATGTACCCAGGTCAACTCAGTGGTACAGCGACTTCAAGGGGGCACTCCCGTGGCAGACATCGAGGCGGCCAAGGCGGCGTTCAACCGGTTCGACGCGGACGGGGACGGCCTGATCACCGTGGACGAGTACAAGCGGGCGATGGCGGAGATGGGGGACCCCTTCGTCACCGGGCCGGTCGCCGAGGCCCTCATCGCCTCCAAGGACGCCGACGCGGACGGCAGGCTCTCCTTCGAGGAGTTCCACTCGTCGCTGCGGGGCTGACCCTCCCGGGCGCCCGACGCCCGCACGGGCCGCACACGCGGCCGGCCGACCGGCCGGCCGCGTTTTTGATTCCGGAACACCTATTGCGCTCATAGATTTCCCCGATCAATCCCTTTTCCGGGTGACCGGCGCCACCTTCATGCGCGGTGCGCCGGTAAATGGTGACGGGGGCCACAAGGGTTTCCGTGCATGGACTGAAAAACGGGTTCCAGGGCCATTTCAAGCGGTTTTCGCCGAGGGGTCCGCCGGGCCCCGAACGTGACGCGCAGCACGGGACTTCGGTCCCTTACGGCCTTTCTTAGTAAACCGCCGCCGTGCCGCCGTGCCCCGCGCTCATGGACTGACCGGCGCCGAAAGACCTTCGCTACGTAAAGGGGCCGTAGCCGGGACCCGGTGAGCGACTATTGCTTTCCGATTTGAGCGTCGCTAATCATTGCTAAGGCGCCGGGTTGAAGCGTCGCGTAAATGCCTCAGGGCGGACGCGGACAAGAACTCGGTTCTGTGCCGCCAGTGGCTTCCTGCTCGTACCTCCCCGCCAATGGCTGCCGCCCGCCCATTTCAGTGATTGGAAGAGGATTTCCCCGCATGACCGCTCACACCCTGCTCCGCTCCGTCCGCATGAACAAGACCCACAAGCTCTCCGTAGCCGTGCTGGCCGCCGCCGGCGCGACCGCGGCCCTGACGGTCCCCGCCGCGACCGGTGACGCGCACGCCGCCACCGCCGCCGCCCCGGCCGCCGTCAAGCCGGTCTCCGCGAACGGTCAGCCCGCGGGTGCGAAGACCAAGGCCGCCGAGAAGCAGGCCGACGCCGCCAAGGGTGCGACGGGCACCGCCACCCTCGCCGACTCGGTGAAGGTCACCGCCGTGGCCGCCCAGGGCCACACGGCCAAGGAGGCCGCGAGCCGCGCCGCCGACCGCAAGCCGGTCGAGGCCCCCAAGCCGAAGTACGCCGACAACCTGGACGGCTGGATCAAGGAATCCCTGGCCATCATGAAGGAGAAGGGCATCCCCGGCAGCTACGAGGGCCTGCACCGCAACATCATGCGGGAGTCCAGCGGTAACCCGAACGTCGTCAACGACTGGGACATCAACGCCAAGAACGGCATCCCGTCCAAGGGCCTGCTCCAGGTCATCCAGCCGACGTTCGACCGCTACCACGTCGAGGGCACGGCCAACAACCTGACCGACCCGGTCGCCAACATCACGGCCGCCGCCAACTACGCCGCCCATCGCTACGGCTCCATGGACAACGTCAACTCGGCGTACTGAGCCCGATGAGCAGGCAGCCGCGGCGCACGGACCGCACTGCCCGGGACCACCCTCCCGGGCCGCGCGGGCCCCGGCCGCACGCTGACACGAGAGCGCCCCAGGACCACGGTCCCGGGGCGCTCCGTCGTGTCCGGGGCAGCGGTCACCGCCGCTCGTCGCGGCCCTCCGGCCCGGTGCTCTCCCGCTCCGCCCGCGCCAGCTCGGAGCGCCGGCAGGAGTACGCGAAGTAGATGACCAGGCCGACCAGGAGCCACACCGCGAAGCGCAGCCACGTCCGCCACTCCAGGAACGTGATCAGCCAGAGCGAGAAGACCACCCCGATCGCGGGCACCACCGGCATCCCCGGGGTACGGAACGTGCGCGGCAGGTCGGGCCGCTTGTACCGCAGCACGATCACCGAGACGCACACCACCACGAACGCCAGCAGGATGCCGATGTTGGTCAGCTCGGCGGCCTCCCCGATGGGCAGGAGGCCCGCGATGGCGGCCGAGGCGGCCCCCACGATCCAGGTCACCCGGGTCGGCACCTGCCGCCGCGGATGGGTCCTGGCGAACCACTTCGGCAGCAGCCCGTCGCGGCTCATCGAGAACCACACCCGCGTCGCACCCAGCATGAACGTGAACATCACGGTGAGGATGCCGATGATCGCGCCCACCGCGATCACATCGGCCAGGCCGCTCAGCCCCACCGACTTGAACGCCGTCGAGAAGCCGCTCTCCGGGTCGATGTCCCGGTGGTCCTGCATCCCGGTGAGCACCAGGCAGGCCAGCACGTACAGCACCATCGAGATCAGCAGCGAGTACAGGATCGCCTTCGGCATGTGGCGCTGGGCGTCCTTGGACTCCTCCGCCGCGGTGCTCATCGCGTCGTAGCCGAACACCGCGAAGAAGACCGTGGCCGCGCCCGTGAAGGCACCGCCGACACCGAAGGGGAAGAACGGCGTGTAGTTCCCCGTCTCGACATGGAAGAAGCCCACGCCGATGACCAGCAGCACGACCAGCACCTTCAGGCCCACGACGATCGTCTCGAAGCGTGCCGCGTTCCTGATGCCCAGCGTCAGCAGGTACGCGATCAGCAGGCACAGCGCCGCCGCGAACAGGTCCACCCGGTGCCCCGCCCCGGTCCCCGGCGCCCCCAGCATCCAGGCGGGCAGCCCCACCCCCAGCTCGCCGAGCAGGAAGCCGAAGTAGCCGGAGATGCCGATCGCGACCACCGCCACGATCGCCGTGTACTCCAGCAGCAGGTCCCAGCCGATGAACCAGCCCGCCAGCTCGCCCAGCACCGCGTAACCGTACGTGTACGCCGAGCCCGCCTTCGGGATGAGCCCCGCGAACTCGGCGTAGGAGAACGCGGCCGCCGCGCTGGCCACGCCCGCGACGAGGAACGACAGCAGCACCGCCGGCCCCGCCTTGCCGTTCGCGACGGTCCCGGCGAGCGTGAAGATGCCCGCCCCGATGATGCCGCCGACGCCGATGGCCGTCAGTTGCCACAGTCCCAGCGCCCGGTTGAGCTGCTCGCCCGACCCGCCTTCCGCCTCCCGGATGAGCCCGATCGGTTTACGCCGCCATACTCCCTGCCCCGCGCGCATCACCGCACCCCTTCCGCTCGTCGTCGCCCGACGGCCGGTCATCATGGCCCCTCGGAGGCGGCAGGGGAAGGCGACTGTCCGGCGGGGCGGAGTGGAACCGGTGAATCCGGGCACCCGGGCGTGCGGCGGTCCGTACGAGGCCGCGTACGGGCAGCCGGCACGGACACCGGCAGGACGAAGGGAGCGGACATGTCGAATCACACGTACCGGGTCACGGAGATCGTGGGCACCTCCCCGGAGGGCGTGGACGCCGCGATCCGCAACGGCGTCAAGCGGGCGGCACGCACGCTGCGCGGCCTTGACTGGTTCGAGGTCACACAGGTACGCGGCCACATCGTCGACGGGGAGATCGAGCACTACCAGGTCGGGCTGAAGGTCGGGTTCCGGCTGGAGGACTCCGAGGAGGGCTGACAGAACCTTGAGCGGCCGGGTGGGGGCCCACAGAGCCTGAGCGGCTGGGAGGGGCCCCGAATGGCGCGCCGTGGCGTGCCACCCGGGGCCCCGCCCTCAGGAGTACCGGGTCACCAGCCCGCGCCGCCGGAAGGCCGCCACCATACGGCCCAGGAAGAACAGGGCCAGGAGCAGCAGCGTCACGGTGCCCAGCGTGGCCACGGCCAGCTCGTGCCACGGCGTGGGCCCGCCCCCGGCCAGGGCCCGCCCGGCCGCGAAGACGTGGGTGGTGGGCAGCGCCTCGGCGACCGGCCGGAGCGCCGACGGCAGCGTCGAGACGGGGTAGAACACGCCGGACAGCGGCATCACCACCGAGAGCCCGCCCCAGACCAGTGCCTCCGCGCCGCTGCCGAAGCGCAGCACCAGACCCACCACCGCCAGGGCCACCGCCCAGCCGCACAGCAGGAGCAGCGCCGCGACGGGGATCAGCCCCAGGCCCAGGGACGTCACGTCGAAGGCGTACGCGCCGAAGGCCAGCGCGGCCACCGCGAGCGTGCTCAGCGCCGTACGGACCAGGGCGAACAGCCCCACCCCGGCCAGGTACTCCCAGCCCCGCAGCGGCGTGCTGAGCAGCCCGACCACATTGCGTGACCAGGTCTCCTCCAGAAAGCCGGTGGCCAGCGAGATCTGCGCCTGATGGACCAGATGCCACAGGACCGTGCCGCTGAGCAGGAAGACCGCGAAGGTGGGCGCGGCGCCCAGGTCCGCGCCGGTGTCCGCGCCCGGCTGCGTCCCGCCGCCCGTCGCCTTCGCGGCGAACAGGCCGATGGAGCCGTACAGCAGCGTGTCGACGACCGGCCACACCAGCACGTCGAAGATCCGGTGCGGGCTGCGGCGCAGCACCAGCCAGTGCCGGCGGGCGACGGCGCCGACCCGGTGCGCACTGGCCGCGGCGGGGCCGCGCAGGCCGGGTGTCTCGACGGCGCTCACGCGGCACCGGCCCCTTCCCGCTCCCGGTCGCGCTCCTCCGCGAGATGCAGGAAGACCCCTTCCAGGTCGTCCTGGGCGAACTGCCGCGCCACCTCCCGGGGCGTGCCGTCCGCGGTCACCCGTCCGGCCGCCAGGAAGACCACCCGTTCGCACAGCCGCTCCACCTCGACCATGTCGTGGCTCGTCACCAGCAGCGCGGTGCCGTGCCGGGCGCACAGGTCCAGCAGCCCGGTGCGGACCCGCAGGGCGATGTCCGGGTCCAGGGCCGCGGTGGGCTCGTCGAGGATCAGCAGCCGGGGGGTGTGCAGGGACGCCTTGGCGATGCCGACCAGGGTCCGCTGGCCGCTGGAGAGTTCGGTGCCGATCGCGGTGGCCAGATGGCCGATGCCGAAGTGGTCCAGGGCGCCCTCCACCGCCGCGCGCGGGGCGCGCAGCCCGTACAGGTCCGCGTACAACCGCAGGTACTCGCGCACCCGCAGGCGGTCGGGGAGCGGCAGATAACCGGCCGCGAAGCCGACGCCGCGCATGGCGGCCGGGCGTCCGGCGGGCAGCCGGTGGCCGAGGACGTGCACACTGCCGCCGTCCGGCGCGACCGCTCCCAGGCACATCAGCAGGGTGGTGGTCTTGCCCGCGCCGTTGGGGCCGAGCAGCCCGACCCGCTCGCCCTCGCGCACGGTCAGCCGCACGCCGTCGACGACCCGGCCGCGGCGGTACTCCTTGACCAGGTCGTGCGCCTCCAGGACGGGCTGCGGCGCGGCGCCGCGCGCGGTCATGCGACGGCCCCGGCCGGCTGCGGGCGGCGTACCGGCGACCAGACGCGCTCGGCGCGCAGCGGCCCGCCCCGGGCCAGCAGGCTGCCGTGGTCGGCGGCGAGCGGGGCGAGCTGCGAGGCGTAGCAGAGCACCGCCTCCCGCTTGCGGGCCCACTCCGCGTCGGTGAGGACGAGGTCGTGCGCGAGGTCGAGCCGGTAGCAAGTCAGCAGGTCCTGGTAGGCGACCCCGTAGGCCTTGCTGCCGCCGAGGGCGCGGTCGGTGTCCGGGGCGCCCCACTCGGGCAGGTGGCCGGTGTAGGGGAGGTCGGCGTACAGCAGCGGCGGCGGCGCGCCCAGGTCGTCGAGGACGCGCAGGGCGCGGTCGCGTACCCGCTCGTGGTCGGGCTGGTTGGTGCCGAGGGGCAGGAGGACGAGCGGGAACGGGTTCGGCAGGGCGCTCAGGAAGGCGTCCAGGCCGGTCAGTTCGTCCCCTGCGCCGTAGGGGCCGTCGGGGTGGTCCAGTACGGTCCGGTCCACGCCGAGCAGCGCGGCGGCCCGCGCGTCCTCGGCGAGCCGGGCGCGGTACGCCTCGGCGGCGGTGGAGAAGCCGCAGGTGCTGTCCCACCAGGAGACGGCGTGGTGCGCGGCGGGCGCGCCGCCGAACACGGTCACCACGGTGACCGGGCCCGGGAGCCGGGGGATCAGGCCCGCCAGGGAGAGGGCGGCGTCGTCGAAGTGCGGGGAGAGGATGACGGTGCGCGGCGGGGGAGGCGTCATGCGGGTTCCTTAGTGCTGGGGCGGTGCGGCGGGGGGCCTGGGGCCGGGCCCGGACGGGTCGTGGGGAGGCATGAGGACGGGGGTGAGGGCGGCGTCCCAGGCGGCGTCGTCGCCCTCCCAGCGGCCGGGGGCCGCGGCGACGGTGCCCCAGGTGATGCCGGGGCCGAGCGCGGCGGCGTCGGGCGGGGCGGTGCGGCGCAGCCAGTGCAGGCCGAAGCGGTGGCCCGGATGCTGCGCCGCGATCACCGCGCGCAGCCGGCGCAGGTCGGCGGCGGTCAGCTCGTCCCAGGCGTCGTGGTGGACGTACAGGACCCGGGCGGTGGATCCGGCGAGGTCCCGCCAGCGCCCGGCCAGGGCGGCGAACTTGGCTCGTACGCGGGGGAGTTGGGCGTCTATGTCCTGCTGGGTGAGGGGCGTCCCGGCGCCGGCCGCGGGGCGGAACTCGTGGTAGAAGCGGATGTCGGAGCCCCGGTCCAGGGCACACCGGCCCTCGTCGAACGGCTCGACCAGCCCGGGGCGCAGCACGGTGCGGAAGTCCTCCGCCACGGCTTCGACGACCGATGCGAAGTCGAGGTCCAGCCAGTCGAAGAAGTGGGCGCGGGTGACACCGGTGACGCGCCGGATCTGGTACGTGGACTCGCAGTGGTAGCCGAGGCCCACGCAGTGGTCGTACATGCCGGCCGCTCCCGGTCCGTACCCGGTCGCCGCCCCCGGGGCCGGGGCTCGGGGCGGGCCCGCCGCCCCGGCGCGGGTCAGGCCGGAGCTCATCGGCGCAGCGGGCCGTGCCAGGCACGGCCGGTCAGGTACTCCGCCGCCGCGGTGGCGTTGGCCAGTCCGGCGCCGCGGGTGAACAGCGTCGCGGGGGCGTCGGCGGGCAGCGGGCCGGCCGGGGCCAGGCCCATCTCCACGGTGACCAGGTCCGGGCGCCGGGACCGCAGCGCCCGGAGCAGCGCGCGCTGCCAGGGGTCGCGCTCCGCGTCCCGTACGACGACCGCGAGCAGACCACCGTCGGCCGGGGGAGGGACGACCGTGTCCGGATCGGTGCCCGGTTCCACGTCGGCGGAGAAAGCCGGCGCACCGAGGTCCCGGAGCGGGGCCGCCAGGCCCCACGGCGCCTCACCCGCCGCCATGTTGCCCTCGGCGGCCAGGCGTACGGTGTGCAGGCGCCGGCCGCCGGCGGCCCGGGGGACGCGGTGCGCGAGCAGGGCCCGGCGGGCGGCGACCAGGCCGACGGGCGCGCGGTGCCTGTCGGGCACGGGCGGCCCGCCGTCCGGCGCCCCGGCGCGTCTGGCCGGGTCGGCCCAGGCCCGCAGCGACGCGACCCGGCAGGCCGCCTCCGCCACCCGCTCCAGGGTCAGCGTGCCCCGGTCCAGCGCCTCCTGCACGGCGTCGTGGATCTCGGGCAGCAGCTTCTCCCCGTCGGTCGCGCCGAGCACCACGAGGTCCGCGCCGGCTGCCAGCGCGGTGACCGCCGCGCCGCCGTACCCCCAGCGCCGTACGACCGGTGCCATCTCCAGCGCGTCGGTCAGCACCACGCCCCGGTAGCCGAGCCGTTCGCGCAGCAGGCCGGTGACGATCCGCCGGCTCAGGGTCGCGGGCAGGCCGTCCAGCCGGGAGAGCCGGATGTGACCGGTCATCACGGCCTTGGCGCCGGCCGCGATCCCGGCGCGGAACGGCGGCAGGTCCACCGCGTCGAGGGACGCCGCGTCGCGGTCGATGTCCGGCAGTTCGGAGTGCGAGTCGGTACGGGTGTCGCCGTGCCCGGGGAAGTGTTTGACGGTGGCGGCGACGCCGCGCCCCTGCATCCCCTCGACGTACGCCGCGGTGTGCCGCGCCACGAGGTCCGGGCGGTCGCCGAAGGAGCGGACGCCGATGATGGGGTTGTCCGGGCGGGAGTTGACGTCCGCGCACGGGGCCAGGCAGAGGTTGACGCCCTCGGCCCGCAGGTCGCGGGCGATCGCCGCGCCCACCTCCCGCGTGAGCCCGGTGTCGTCGACCGCGCCGAGGGCGTGGCCGCCCGGGTAGACGCTGCCGCGGCGGTAGTCGAGCCGGGTCACGTCACCGCCCTCCTCGTCCAGCGCGATGAGCAGGTCCGGGCGGACCGCGCGGAGTGGGTCGGTGACCTCGTCGCGCAACGACCCGGCGCCTGCCGGGAAGTTGGTCCCGAACAGGCCGACGCCCGCCAGGCCCTCGTCCGCCGCGCGCAGGATCCAGTCGGCGGGCGAGCGGCCCGCGTAGGCGGGGAGCAGGCAGGCGTTGACCAGGGAGATGTCGGCGCGCATGGGGGCCTTCCGGTACGGGGAAAGGGGAATGCGGCGGCCCGGCGGACGGCCGGGCCGCGGCGGGTGGCGGCGCGGCGGGGAGCGAACGGCGAGCGGGGGCCGCCGGAGAAGGCGCGGCGGGCGGGCCCGCCGGAGAAGGTGTGGCGGGTCAGCCGCCGGTCCGGCGCAGGGCGAGCCCGACGCTGCCGCGCTTGCTCAGGTAGGCGCGGCCGCCGCAGACCGGCTCCACCCGGGGGGTGACGAGCGGGGTCTCCTCCACGGCCCGCCACACCGCGGACGCGGCGAGCCACGGCCGCAGCCGGGTCTCCAGGGCCTCCGGTTCCAGGGCGAGGAAGAGCAGGTCGGTGGGCAGGTCGTCGAGCAGTGCGAGGTCCTGGCCGTAGTAGAGCATTTCGATCAGCAGGTACGCGGCGCCCTCCGGACCTTCCTTGGCCAGCCCGGCGAGGTCTTCGGCGCCGACTTGTACGGTGCCGGTGTCCCACGGCGCGGCGTCGAGCCGGGCCCGGAAGCGCGGGTTGGGTTCGGTGGCGTACACGCAGAAGCCGTCCGCCGCGAGCCGGGACGTCAACGCGCCTTCACACGCGCCGACTTCCACCAGCGGTTTCCCGCCGGGCGGGCAGTGCCGCCGCACCCAGGCGGCGGTCGCGTCCAGGCGCCGGGCCTCGTACGGGGAGGTGGCGAACTCCCACGGGTCGGCGACGGCGGCGGCCTCGTCGCCCAGGCTGGCGAGCAGGGCGAAGAGCCGTTCGCGTTCGGTGGGGTCGGCGGCGAAGAACCGCTCGGCCGCCGGGATGCGGGGCGTCTGCACCATGAACTCGGGCGACGAGGTGGTGAGCAGCCCGGGGGCCGAGCGGTTGACGAAGTCCAGTTTGGCCGCGATCCGTTCGCGGTCGAGCGGGCGGTCGAGGTCGCTGACGAACTGGAGGTAAGGGGAGTACCCGACGGCGTGCCGCACGGTCAGCACCGGCGCGGCGGTGTCGCCGGCGGTGTCGCCGGTGGTGTCCGCCGGACCGGCACAGGCGATGGCGGTGTCCCGGCCGACGCGGCCCCGGCTGCGCCGGTTGTCGGCGGGGGAGTGGGTCCACACGCGGGCGGAGTGGCCGTCGGCGGCCCGGCGCACCAGGTCGGCGAGGGCGGCGGGGCCGGGCGAGGCGGCGTCCTCCTCGGCCGGCCGTACGTACGGCGCGAGCAGGGCGAGCCGTTCGGCCGGCGGCGTACCGGCGGGCAGCCGGAGGATGTCGCCGCGGTCGGCGAGGACCACGGCGGCCGGGCCGCCGCCGGGGTCGGGGTCGGTGAGGACGGAGAGGAAGTCGAGGACGGCGTCCTCGACCCGGAGTACGACCACGATTTCGATCATGGACCGGTCCCAGGGGCAGAGCTGGCGGGGGTGGCGAAGCGGGGTGCCGGCGCGGCGCGGTCCGCGCCGGAGCGCGCCGGACCGGACCGGCGGGGCGGTGCTGTGAGCAGGGCGGTGCGGGGTCCGTACGGCCGGTGCGCCGTACGGGAAGGACCCTAACCGCCCCCACCTTCGTGGTCCAGACCAATCTGGTTGACCCGTACATTCCGGCCAGCGTGGTGGCCGGAAAGCGCCGCTCTCCGGTGCGCGTGTACCCCTGAGCCACCACCCGGTCACGGCACGACCATCAGGCAGGCCACCTCCCGGCTACGGCGCAACCGTCAAGCGCGCCACCGCCCGCCTACGGCACGACCGTCACCGGCCAGCGCCCGGCCTTGACCAGCCGTACCGCCACCGAACCCATGATCCGGTGCCCGGCGGACTCCGACGCCCCCACCACCACGGCGTCGGCCGTCAGCTCGTCGGCCATCCGCACCATGCCCGTGTACGGGTCGCCGCGCAGCGTGTGGAACTCCCAGCGCAGGTCGTACGTGCCCTGCACCCGCTCCGTCGCCGCACGGATCTCCGCCATCAGCTCGTCGGCGACCTCGTCCGTCGCGTCCACGACCGGCGCCCCCATGGCCGCCCCGGCCGGCAGCACCGGCTGGACGTACACCAGGGCCAGCTTGGACCCCTGCCGGCGGGCCAGCCCCGCCGCGTAGGCGGCGGCGCGCCACGACGAGTCCGACCCGTCGACGCCGACGACGATGACCTTCGGGCCGTCCGTACCGCGCTCGAAGGGCGCGGGCGTGTTCTCCTCCACGTGAGGAGGTTATCGGGCGCCCTCCCGGCGCTTCCGGCAGGGCTGCGCGGGGCCTGCGCCGGGCCCCGCGCCCCACCGAGGACGCGGCGCGGCCGCGTCCCTCACGAACCCGCGCCGCCGTCGCGCCCCGGGAGCACCGGCCGCCACGGTGCGAAGGCGCTCGCCCCGCGCGGCAGCATCGCGGCCAGCTCCGGGCAGTGCCGCAGGATGACCGAGTTCATACCGCCGCGGGCGATCCAGTCCATGCCGAGCGGCGTGTACAGCTCCGGCCGGAAATCGACGGTCAGGAACCGGTCCGACTGGATGCGGCGGGTCGCCATCAGGATGAAGATCCGGAAGGCGGTGTCGCTGAAGCCGAAGCCCTTCGGCGGGTTCTCGGCGAACAGCCCCACCATCGTGTCGACCTCGTCGACGTTCCGGTAGACCTCCTTGAGCTGCGCGACGGTCTCCGGATCGGAGCTGATGTCCTCGAAGCGGCGCACCCGCGGCTTGCGCAGCCCGGCGCGGAAGTCGTTGTAGCGGGGCACCCCGCGCCTTCGGGTCCGTACGAGATCGACCACCGACAGGTCGATGATCTCGCCGTCCCGCTCGAAGCGGGTCAGCGCCTGCGGGTAGTTGTGCAGCGTGATCGCGCCCGGGTGGGCGATGCCGAGGGAGTACAGCGTGTCGGTCAGCCCGGTCTTGCGGGCCACCGCCTCGGCCGCCGTGCCCTGGATGTCGTCGAACGTAACGGTCTCCAGGCGCTGCCCGAAGCGGTGCTCGCGCAGTTCGTAGTCGTCCGGGATCAGCGGGTGCATCCGGTAGACGGTGACGAAGTCCTCGGTCAGGGAGTACGGCACCTTGTGGTGGTCCGGCAGCGTCTCGGGGATGCCGCGCAGGGCGTGCGCCTCGACCAGCCACAGCCCCAGCTTGCTCAGCCACTTGGCCGGCGGGCCCTGCCAGTTCGTCTTCAGGCCGATGTCGATGGCCTCGGTGGCCAGGATCGCCGGCGTCCACTCCACGGTGTGGATCTTCGCGATGAGTGCGGAGACGATCAGCCGGGCGGTGTGGTGGACCCGGTCCTGGCTCATGCCGGGATATTCGGCGTGCAGCGCGTCGCACAGCGCGTTGTGCTCCCGGGCGAAGAGCGTGTGCATCACGCTCAGGCCCAGCCACCAGTTCTCGCTGAAGCCGGTCAGCGGGATGCCGCCGGTGCCGACCGGCAGATGCCCGTCCTCCAGCCGCAGCTTGGCACCGTCCGGCTCGCGCAGGGAACGCGCGGTGGCCTCGTCGCCGCCGTACACCTCCGAGCCGTCCCACCACGGCGAGGTGGTGTTGGTGAACAGCAGCGGCGGCTCACCCGGTCGCTGCACGCCGATGTTCTCGGCGAACCGCATCACGTCCTCGGGCGGCCCGCCGGGCGTGTTGGTCCAGGCGCTGCCGGGCGGCATCGGGATCTCCACCGACCGCTCACCGGTCGGATACCGCCGGTGGTTGACCCAGTCGTGCACCTGGAACTGGATCCACGCCGCGGCGAGGACGTTCAGCGAGGACGCCGGCTGGAACGCCGTACGGTGCAGCAGCCGGCGCGCTGTCGTGACCGGGTTCGGGACGTGGTCCAGGTCCGGCCGGTACACCGGCCGCAGGTTGCGGCCGAAGGCGGAACCGATCGCGCCCATCCGGGGCTCCGACAGATCGGTGGACGAACCGTCGTACGTACGGGCCGTCCGCGCGCCCTCGTCCACCGTCTCCGGCACCGGCACGGCCCGCGGTGGTGCCTCCGGGACCTCGGTGTCGATGAGGTTGTGGCGGCGCAGCGCCTGCCGCAGCGCCACCAGGTTGAGCAGACTCAGGTTCAGCGGCAGCCGGTGCCAGGGCACGTACCGGTTCACGGCCCGGAAGGCGGCCCGCACAGGCCCGCCGATCACGGTGTTGCGCAGCGGCTCCTCCGTACGGAACCGGGTGCCGAGCCGGTGTCCGGCGCTCGCCCGGTACGCGGCCTTGCGCGCCCGGTTCAGATTGCCCAGCGGGCGGAACTCGTCCGTCGTGTGCCACGGGTTGAAGGCCAGTGCCTCCACCCGGCGGGCCGCGGAGCGGGCCTCGGCGGTGGTCACGTCCTGCCGCGGGATCGTCAGCCGCCCGACCGGGACGACCGGCGCGTCCGCCTCCCGCCACTGCGCGGCCCCGTCCTCGACGGGCGTGCGCTCCTCGCTCACATACCGCTGCACGCACAGCTCGAACTCGACGTCGGCCAGCGCCAGCCGCCCCGCCAGTTCGTGCCGCAGCAGGTCGGGGTCGTGCCGGTCGGGCCGCGGCGCGGGGGCGCCGCCCGGCGCGGGCCGCAGTTGGTAGCGGACCGGGCCCGCGTCGCCCCACATGACCGCGCCCCGGCTCCAGTACGTCTCCCGTGCCAGCGAACCGACCACGTGCCGGGTGGCGGCCCGCACGTTGCGGCGCATCCGTGCCGCCGTACCCCAGCCCACCGCCAGCGGCAGCTTCACCAGCAGCCCGAACGCCTTCTGCAAGGTGCTCCCGGCGCCCGCCATCGCCTTGGCGAAGGCCACGAACTCCCGCGCGTCCCGCGCGTGCGAGACCGGGAAGTTGGTCGCGAGGAGATCGTGGGTCTCCGCCGCCGAAACCTCCACCCGGACCGCGATGCCCCGCAGATCGGGCGTGATGTCCGGCTGCGCCGTACCGCTCGCGTTCGACAGCCGCACCACCGCGGGGTACTGCGCGCCCGGCTGCACGAACCCGGACGCCAGCGCGGCGGGCAGCTCCGCGTCGAACCGCAGCCGGGCGTTCTCCACCCCCAGCACCGCCTTGGCGTGGAAGGCCCGCTCGACACCGGGCGCCCTGCCGCTCCTGCGGTTCGCGAGCTGCACCCGCATCAGTTGCCGCGCCAGCTCCTCGAAGACCACCCGTTCCGCCTCCGGGCTGCCGCCCTCGTACCTCTCGTACTGCGTGTGACTCACGGTGTCGGCCATGGCAGGACACCCTCCGTACGGAAGAAGGGCGCCCGACGCTACTCGCCTCCCCGGCGGCCCGACAGGGTTCGTTCCGGGCGGATTCGTGGATCTTTGCGGCCTGATGCGGCCGGGTGCGGCCGGGCGGTCTCAGCCCTCCGGAGGCTCCGGCTCCGGCGCCTGCGCGGGCGCCGGCGGCCAGACGCCCGGAGCCAGGACGCCCAGGACGTACGCCTTGGCGACCAGGGCGGTGCGGCCCTGGACGCGCCAGCGGCGGGAGAGGCGGGTGAGGTGGTAGTTGACGCCGTCGACGGTGAGGCCCAGGTGGCTGCCGATGGCGGCAGTGGTGGCGCCCGAGGCGGCCAGCGCGAGGATGCGGGTCTCGACGGGGCCGGCCGCGCCACGGGCCGGGGCCGGGGCGGGCGGCGTGTCCGCGTGGACGCGGAGCAGCGCCAGCAGGGCGGGCGGCCGCACCGACGGGTCGCCGACCGGATCGACCGTCAACTCGCCCTCCCGCTCCATGCCGTCCGCGCCGGCCCGCCAGCGCACGCCGACCGGGTACCGGGACCGGCGGCCCAGGCGCAGCGCGTCGACCAGGCGGTCTATCTGCGCCTGGGAGCGGGGCCGGAAGAGGTCCAGCAGATTGCGGCCGCGCAGTTGTCCGGGCGCCGCGCCCCACTCGGCGGCCATCGCCGGGTTGGCGATCAGTACCTCGCCGTGCGCCTTGCACACCGCGATCGGCACCGGGATGCGGTCCAGCAGGATCAGGAAGTAGTTCCGCCACGGGCCCGCCTCGTACGGGCCCGCCGGGCCGTCCGCCGTCGCCTCGTCCATTGCTCCTTCTCCGGTCCGGCCGCAAGAGCGGACAGCGAAAAACCACTGCACAATCATGCAGTTACCCGGCGTCGCACGGTACACCGGGCGGGTCACGCTTGAGTCATGACCGAGACGATCCCGTTCGATACAGCCGACGGCGCGGTGCGCCCGACCGAGGAGGTGCCGGTCGTCGACCTGTCGGCCACCGGCCTCAGCTCCACCCCCCTCCAGCAGGCCATGGACCTGGCCCGCGAGCACGGCCCGGTGTACCGGCGGCGGCTGCACGGCCACGAGGCGATGTTCGTCTCCTCTCTGGAGCTGGTCACCGAGCTGGCCGACGAGGAGCGCTTCGCCAAGGGCGTCTCGGTCGCCCTGGAGAACGTCCGCGAGTTCGCCGGGGACGGCCTGTTCACCGCGTACAACGACGAACCGAACTGGGCCAAGGCGCACGACATCCTGATGCCGGCGTTCGCGCTCGGCTCGATGCGGACCTACCACCCGGCGATGCTGAAGGTGGCCCGCCGGGTCATCGGGAGCTGGGACCGGCGGGCGGCCGACGGGACGCCCGTGGACGTCCCCGACGACATGACCCGGATGACGCTGGACACCATCGGCCTGGCGGGCTTCGGCTTCGACTTCGAGTCGTTCTCCCGCGACACGCCGCACCCCTTCGTCGAGGCGATGGTCCGCTGCCTGGAGTGGAGCATGACCCGCCTGGGCCGCGAGCCGGACGGCGACCACGCCGAGCAGGACGCGGCCTTCCGGGCCGACGCCGACTACCTCGCGTCGGTCGTGGACGAGGTCATCGCCACCCGTACGGGCGAGGGCGGCGGCGCGGACGGGGCCGGCGACGACCTGCTCGCACTGATGCTCGGCGCTCCCCACCCCGCCGACGGCACCACGCTCGACCTGGCCAACATCCGCAACCAGGTCATCACCTTCCTCATCGCCGGCCACGAGACGACCTCCGGCGCCCTCTCCTTCGCCCTCCACCACCTGCTCAAGGACCCGGCCGCGCTGCGCCTGGCCCAGCGCGAGGCGGACGAGCTGTGGGGCGACGCGACCGACCCCGACCCGTCCTTCGAGGACATCGGGCGGCTGCCCTTCACCCGGCAGATCCTCAACGAGGCGCTGCGGCTGTGGCCCACCGCCGCCGCCTTCAGCCGCCAGGCCCGCACCGACACCCTCCTCGGCGGCCGCTACCCGGTGCGGGCGGGCCAGTTGGTCACCGTCCTGACCCCGATGCTGCACCGCGACCCGGTCTGGGGCGACAACCCGGAACTGTTCGACCCCACACGGTTCGCGCCGGAGGCCGAGGCGGCCCGCTCCCCGCATGCGTACAAGCCCTTCGGTACGGGCGAACGCGCCTGCATCGGGCGGCAGTTCGCGCTGCACGAGGCGACGATGCTGCTCGCCATGCTGGTGCACCGCTACCGCCTCGTCGACCACGCGGACTACCGGCTGCGCATCAAGGAGACCCTGACCCTCAAGCCGGACGGGTTCACACTCACCCTCGGCAGGCGCACGCCCGCCGACCGGGCGGCCCTGCGCGCCGCGCTCGCCGTACTGCCCGGCGGCGCGGCGGAACCGGACGGCACCGGGCCCGGTGCCGACGACGGCCTGCCCACGCGGGCCCGGCAGGGCACCGGCCTGCTGCTCCTGCACGGCACCAACTACGGCACCTGCCGCGACTTCGCCGAGCGCATCGCCGACGAGGCCACCGGCCTCGGCTTCACCACCGAGGTGGCCCCGCTGGACGCCGCGGCCGGCGCCCTCCCCACGGACCGCCCGGTCGTGTTCGTCACCGCCTCCTACAACGGCCGGCCGACGGACGACGCGGCGCGCTTCTTCGCCTGGCTCGACAGCGAGGAAGCCCGGGCCGAAGGCGTGCCGTACGCCGTCCTCGGCGTCGGCGACCGCAACTGGGCCGCCACCTACCAGCGCGTACCGACCCTGCTCGACGAGCGTCTCGCCGCCCTGGGCGCCGAGCGGCTGCTCCCGCGCGGCGAGGCCGACGCCTCGGGTGACCTGAACGGCGCCGTCAAGGCGTTCACGGCCGCGCTGCGCACCGAACTGCTGGTGCGCCACGGCGACCCGGCGAGCATCGGTGCCGATGCGGCGGGCGACGACACGGCCGCGTCGGACGCGTACACCGTCCGCGAGGTCACCGGCGGCCCCCTGGACGCGCTCGCCGACCGCCACGGCCTCCGGCCGATGACCGTCACCGAGGCCCGCGACCTCACCGCCCCCGGCCACCCCCGCGTCAAGCGCTTCCTGCGCCTCGCCCTGCCCGAGGGCGTCACCTACCGCACCGCCGACCACCTCGCCGTACTCCCCGCCAACGGCCCCGCGGCGGTCGACCGCGCGGCACGGGTCCTGGGCGTCGACCCCGACACCGTCCTCGACATCCGCGCGGGCGCGGGCCGCGCGGGCCGGGACACCCTCCCCGTCGACCGCCCCCTGACCGTACGGAACCTCCTCACCCATCACCTGGAACTCGGCGCCCGGCCCACCCCGGACCAGCGCGCCACGCTCGCCGCCCACAACCCCTGCCCGCCCGAGCGCGCCGCCCTCCAGGCGCTCACCGACGGCGACCCGCGCACCACCCTGGACCTCATCGAGGAGCACCCGGCGCTGCGCGGCGCACTGCCCTGGCCGGTGCTCCTGGACCTGCTGCCGGCCCTGCGCATCCGCCACTACTCCGTGTCGTCCTCGCCCGCCGCCGACCCGCGCCACGCCGACCTGATGGTGTCGCTGCTCCCCGGCGGCACCGGCTCCGGGCACCTGCACACGCTCCGGGCCGGTGACACCGTCCTGGCCCGCGTCCAGCCCTGCCGCGAGGCGTTCCGCCTCGACCCGGCCGACCCGGCGCCGGTGATCCTGGTCGCGGCCGGCACCGGCCTGGCCCCCTTCCGCGGCGCCGTCGCCGACCGGGTGGCCGCCGCCTCGGACGGCCGGCTCGCCCCCGCCCTCCTCTACTTCGGCTGTGACGACCCCGACGCCGACTACCTGCACGCCGACGAACTACGGGCCGCCGAGGCCTCCGGCGCGGTATCCCTGCGCCCGGCGTTCAGCACCCGGCCGGTGAACGACTGCCGCTACGTCCAGCACCGTATCGCCGCCGAGGCGGAGGAGGTGGGCGCCCTCCTGGACGCCGGGGCCCGGGTATACGTCTGCGGCGACGGCAACCGGATGGCACCAGGCGTACGGGCCGCCTTCCGCGACCTGTACGCGGCCCGTACCGGCGCCACGGACGACCAGGCCGAGCACTGGCTGCGCGACCTGACGGCGGCCGGGCGCTACGTGGAGGACGTGTACGTGGCGGGGTGACGCCCGGCGCCACGGCACCCGGCGGGAGCCGGCCCCGCGTCCGGGGTCTGGCTCCCGCCGCCGGCCGGCGGCAAGGTGGACGGAGGCGGGGCGGGTCTCCGCGCCGCGGCCGGCGATTCACCTGGGGAGCGCCATGACCAAGGCCCTGATCATCGGTGGTGGCATCGCGGGAGCGGTGACCGCGATGGCCCTGCGCGAAGCGGACATCGAGGCGGAGGTCTTCGAGGCGTACGAGGAAGGCGCCGACGACGTCGGCGCCTTCCTCGTCGTCTTCGCCAACGGCCTGGAGGCGCTGCGCGTCATCGGCGCCCACGGCCCGGTCGTGGCCCACTCCTTCCCCGCCGAGCGGCTGGAGTTCCTCAGCGGCACGGGCAAGCGGCTCGGCGGCAGCGCGCTCGCGGGCGCCGCCGGCGGGACGGACACGGGCCCCCGCACCCTCACCCGCGCCACCCTCTACCGCGTGCTGCACGACGAGGCGCGCCGCCGCGGGATCCACGTCCGGCACGGCAAGCGGCTGGTCGCCGCCGAGACCGTCGGCGACCGCCGGGTGGTGGCCGTCTTTGCGGACGGCAGCCGGGCCGAGGGCGACCTGCTGATCGGGGCGGACGGCATCCACTCGGTGGTCCGCAAGATGATCGACCCGGCGGCGCCCCGCCCCCGCTACACCGGCCAGTACACCGTCTGCGGCTACACCCGGGACGTGCGGCCGCCGTGCGCGCCCGCCACCTACACCATGATCTACGGCCGGCGGGCGTTCTTCGGCTGCACGGCGGCACCGGACGGCGAGGTGTGGTGGTTCGCCAACGTGCCGGGCCCCGAGCGGTCCCGGCGGGACCTGGCCGCCGTCACGGCCGGCCAGTGGCGGCAGCGCGTCACCGCGCTCCTCGACGGTGACCGCACCCCGGCCGCGGACATCGTCCGCGCCACCGGCGACCACATCGTCGGCTCCCACGCCTACGACCTCGCCACCACCCCGCGGTGGTACTCCGACACCATGGTGATCATCGGCGACGCGGCGCACGCCGCCGCGCCCAACGCCGCCCAGGGCGCCTCGATGGCCGTCGAGGACGGCGTCGTGCTCGCCACATGCCTGCGCGACCGGCACGAACCGCGGCGGGCCTTTGCCGCGTACGAGGAACTGCGCCGCGCCCGCGTGGAACGGGTGGTCGCCCACAGCGCGCGGATGGCCCGCCGGTCGGCGCCCGGGGCACTGCGGCGGGTGGTACGCGACGTGATGCTGCCGCGCAGCGTCGCCCGCGGCGGCGACGGCGCCGACACGTGGCTGACGGGTTACCGTGTCGAGTGGTGAGCGGGCGTGTCCGGCACGTGCGAGCCGGTCCGTGGTCACGGGTGCGGGCCAGGAGGCCTTTTCCCGTAGCGGGGACGGCGGTGTGCGCCTTCACCGCAGTGCGTACCCGCCGTCCGGATAGAGAGTCGAGCCCGTGGTGTAGCCGTTCGAGAAGAGGAAGAGCACCGCCTCGGCGATCTCGCCCTCCGTGCCGGCGCGCTGGAGCAGGTTCGCCTCGCGCCACGTGGCGGCGGCCGGTTCGCGGACCTCGGCCGGGCGCTGCGACCAGAGGTTGCCGTCGACCATGCCGGGCGAGACCACGTTGACGCGTACGGGGGCCAGTTCGACGGCGAGGCCGCGGCCGAGGCCCTCGATCGCGGCGTTGCAGGCGACGTAGGAAGGGGCGGCGCCGACGGGGCGGACGCTCGCGGCGCCGGACATCAGAACCACGGAGGCGTCGGGGGCCAGCAGCGGCGCGGCGTGTTTGACCGCGTAGTACTGGCCCCAGAACTTGGACTCGAACGCGCTCTCCGCGTCCTCGTCGCTCAACTCCAGCATGGGGCCGGTGCGGTAGGAGGCGGCCGGGGTGAAGAGGTGGTGTACCCGGTCCACGCCGTCGAAGTCGGTGAGGCCGGCGAAGAAGGCGATCAGGGACGCCTGGTCGGTGGTGTCCACCCGCCGCCAGTGTGCCGCGTCCCCCAGCTCCCCGGCGGCCGCGGCGAGTTTCTCCTCGCCGCGGCCGCCGAGGACGACGCGGGCTCCGGCGGCCACGACACGGCGGGCCACCTCCAGGCCGATGCCGGAGCCGCCGCCGAGGACGACGACGGTGCGGTCGGTGAAGTCGTGAGGCATGCTGGTGCTGGTCCTTTCGCGAACTGATCACGAAGCGTGATCAGTTGCGCCAACCGGCCGCCGGACGGGATCATTCCCGCGTCGTCCGCCTTTCTTCGGACGCCGCGCCCCGGGCGTCGCCGGTCACCGGGCCCCGGGCGTCGCCGGTCACCGGGCCCCGGGCGTCGCCGGTCACCGGGCCCCGGTCACCCGGGAGGGGCGCGCGGCCCGACGTCACTTGGGCCCGGGGCCGCTCACCACTGCACCGCCCAGTGGTCACTGCCCTTGTTCACCAGCACCTTGGCCTTCCACTTGGTGGTGACGACGTCGGAGACCAGGTAGTCCAGGATGCCGCCGCTCTGCTGGGTGGCCCTGTTCGGGGCGTAGACGCGAGCGGTGGAGGGGAGGGCGGAGTCCTGCTTCAGCTTGTCGGGGGCGCGGTTGTAGTCGCCGAGGACCGCCCAGGACCTGGCCTGGTTCTGCGAGGCGTACGCGGCGGCGTACTTCACGAGAGTCGCGGCGTCCCCGCCGCCCTTGGCGCTGGCGTGCAGGGAGCACAGCAGGGCGGCGTTGCCGGTGTCCTTCACACACAGCAGCGGCCGGTACTTGCCGGGGATCTCCACGACGCTGCCGGGGGCCGGGGCCCAGTCGGTGACCAGGCCCAGGTTCTTGGAGGTGTGCTTGAGGATGAAGAGGTGGCGGTACCTGGGGCGCGACTTGCTGCCCACGTTCCACTTGTACCCGGAGAGGTTGGGGCCGAGCTTCTGTTCGCGGCCCACGTTGGCGGGCGGCCGGGCGGAGACTTCCTGGAGCGCGACCACATTGCGGTTCTCGGCCAGGGTGCCCACGGCCGCCCACCGGGCGGCGGAACCCTGCACGTTCCACGTCGCCAGGGTGCGGTCCTCCGTCGCCGCCCGGGCCGGTTCCGGCAGCGCCACCAGCGCCGCCGCTGCCAGCATCGCGGCGGTCCCGGTCACCACCGCTCTTCTGCTCGGGTTCCGCTGTCCGACAGCACGGTTCATCGCCGTTTCCCTTTCCCGTCCCAGGGGCACCGGCGGCCGACGCGCGCCCGTGCCCCACCCGTATGCGTATCCGTACCGGCGCCCGGTGGCCGCGAAGGTCCCGGTCGCCCACGCAATGGATCGCCTGCGGCAGGGCTCCGTATGCCGCGCGGGCGACGGAATCATTCGAAAGGGTGTACGGAAATGGCGTCCCTACAGCATCACGCTCCCCCTGGCACGCGGAGGGGCGGTCCGCGTCCCTACCGCTCGTCCGGGCCCCGCAGTTGCACCACCACCAGCGCCACCCCTGCCGGCACGAAGTTGCGCGTGGCGGCCTCCAGGCCGTTCCAGCTCTTCGACTGCCACATGGCGAACCACTCGCCGCCGATCGCCATGAATCCGGCGCCGAAGAGCGACAGCACCATCAGCAGCCCGATGGTGCTCAGGCGTCGGCCGCCGGCGTACCCGGCGCCCCGGCGCAGCTCGCGCGCCCACAGCGCGGTCGCCGCGACCAGTACCAGTGCCGCGAGCGTCTCCCAGACGATGATCAGGACGTACGCGATGTTCTGGAGCGTGGGCGACTCGACGGCCCGCCACATCAGGTCCGGGTCCTTGAAGGTGGTGTCCATGGCCAGGACGTGCTGAACGAACGCCTGGTTGGTGCCGAAGTCGGTGATGTTGCCGAACGCGACGAGCGCCATGAGGAGCGCGACCGTGCCGGTGAGGACGGCCGCCGCGAGCGGCAGGGACGGGATCGGTCTGGTGGTGGGCATCCCCGGCCTCCCTGGCCTGCGGTGGAGTGCTGTCCCGGGGAACTCTACGGGCGTCGTCAACTGCCGGGCGGTTCCGCCGTCGCGACCAGGACGGTGCGCGCGGGCACGGTGCACACGTCACCCGTCCTCAGCGTGGCCGAGTGCGCCGGAGCGCCGTCCGGTGCCGTGGTGTCCAACACCACCGCGTAGACCGCGCCCGGCCGCCCCGGCACCGGGAAGTGCACCGCGTCCGCGCCGGAGTTGAGCAGCGCCAGGAGGTCGGTGTCCGGTGCCGCCGCGCGGTCCCCGGCGAGGAGGAAGGCCAGGAAGCGGGTGGCCGGGTCCTCCCAGCGCGCCGCGGTCATCGGGCGGCCGTCGCGGTCGTACCAGGCGATGTCGGGGGGCTCGCCCGCGCCGGTCAGGAAGCCGGTGCGCCGGAGCACCGGGTGCTCGCGCTGGAGAGCCACCGCGCGGCGTACGAAGTCGGTGAGCGGGGTGGGGGCCGACCAGTCGTACCAGCTCGTCGCGTTGTCCTGGCAGTAGGCGTTGTTGTTGCCGCCTTGGGTACGGCCGAGTTCATCGCCGCCGTACAGCATCGTGCAGCCCTGGGAGAGAAGCAGGGTGGCGAGCATGTTGCGGCGCTGGCGTTCGCGGACGGTGGTGATGGCCGGGTCGTCGGTCGGGCCCTCCATGCCGTGGTTGGCCGAACGGTTGTCGTCCGTGCCGTCCCGGTTGTTCTCGCCGTTGGCCTCGTTGTGCTTGCGCTCGTACGTCACCAGGTCCGTCAGCGTCATGCCGTCGTGGCAGGTGACGAAGTTGATGGAGGCGTCCGGGCCGCGCCGTTCGGGGGCGTACAGGTCGGCGGAGCCGGCGATCCGGCTCGCCAGGTCGCCGACGGCCGGGCGGCCCCGCCAGAAGTCGCGCACGGTGTCGCGGCAACGGTCGTTCCACTCGTTCCAGCCGGGCGGGAAGCGGCCCACCTGATAGCTGTCGGGCGCGCCGACGTCCCACGGCTCGGCGATGAGTTTGACGCGGCCGACGACCGGGTCCTGGTAGAGCAGGTCGAAGAAGGCGGCGAGGCGGTCGACGTAGCCGTACTGGCGGGCCAGGGTCGCGGCCAGGTCGAAGCGGAAGCCGTCCACGCGCATCTCGGTGACCCAGTAGCGCAGCGAGTCCATGATCAGGCGCAGCACCTCGGGCCGGCCCGCGTTGAGGGTGTTGCGGGTGCCGGTGGTGTCGACGTAGCGGGCCGGGTCGGCCGGGTCCAGGCGGTAGTAGATCTCGTTGGCCAGCCCGCGGAAGCACAGGGCCGGGTCGTCCGGCGGGCCTTCGGCGGTGTGGTTGTAGACGACGTCGAGGACGACTTCCAGGCCGGCCGCGTGCAGGGCCTTCACCATCGCCTTGAACTCGGTGAGCTGACCGCCTTCGTGGCCCGTCGAACTGTACGCGGCGTGCGGTGCGAAGAAGCCGATGGTGGAGTAGCCCCAGTAGTTGGTCAGGCCGCGGTCCAGGAGAAACGGTTCGGGCAGGAAGTGGTGCACCGGCATCAGTTCGACCGCGGTCACGCCGAGGCGGCTGAGATGTCCGGTGACGGCGGGGTGCGCCAGACCGGCGTAGGTGCCCCGGAGCGGCGGCGGCACGTCCGGGTGCCGTGCGGTCAGGCCCTTGACGTGTGTCTCGTACAGGATCGTTTGCGACCACGGGTGGCGCGGCGCCCGGTCGGCGCCCCAGTCGAACGCCGTGTCGGCGACCAGCGGCAGCAGCGTGCGCGCGCCCGTCGGCTCCAGGACCTTCGCGTACGGGTCCAGCAGCAGCCGGGACGGGTCGAAGCGCAGGCCGCGTCCGGGCGCGTACGGGCCGTGCGCGCGGTAGCCGTAGCCCTGGCCCGGCCGTACGCCCGGTACGTAGGTGTGCCAGATGTCGCAGTCCACGGCCATCGGACCCGCCGCTCGCCGCCCTCGTCGAGCAGGCACAGTTCCACGGAGCCGCCGTACGCGCCCGCCGAGGAGTACACGGCGAAGAAGGTTCCCGCGCCGTCCCAGTGGGCGCCGGGGCGGTACGGGTCACCGGGTGCCGGGGAAGTGGCCATCAGTCGTAACCGCCGAACATGAAGAGGGACGCCCGCTGGTCCGCGGGGTTCACCAGCCCGTGCAGATTGCCGCCCTTGAGCAGGGTGAGGTGGCCGGCGGGCAGCCGGCGGACCTCGAAGGAGCGCACCCGGCTGCCGGAGTCGGCCCAGTCGCCGACCACCATCAGCCCGTCGCCCTCCAGCATCAGGAAGACTTCCTGGTTGTCGCGGTGCCGGTGCAGGCCGATGCCGCAGGCCGGGTCGAGGACGTGCAGGTCCATGTAGGTGACGGCGAGGAACGGCTCCACGTCACCGCTCGCGTGGCCCTTGTTCCCGTACGCGTCGAAGTTGTACGGCTCCAGGGCGCGCCGCAGGTCGTTGCTGCCCGCCCAGCGGCCGTACTCGCTGAAGAGGGTGCGGTATTCGAGGAAGCCGACGCCGCCGTGCGGGTGGGGGCTGGTGCCGACGCCGAGGTAGTGGTTCCAGCCGCGGACCTTCATCTCGAAGCCCAGCCGCGCCGACCCGGACGGCGGGTCGGCCGCGCCGGCGCCGTCCGGGCTCGCGGTCCAGCGGATGTCGAGGTGGCAGGGCAGGACGGGGTGCATGGCGTGCCGCGGGGCTACCAGCCGCAGGTCCTGGTTGGTCATCTGGTCGCGGTGGAAGTCCTGGCCGAGGCCGGTGACGAGGTCCGGGCGCGGTTGCAGCAGCCCGGAGTCGAGGGCGGCGGTGCCGCGCGGGCCCAGCAGGTCGCGCAGTCCCTCACCGACCCGGCCCCACAGCTCGACGGTGTAGAAGTCGGTTTCCTCGTCGTACGGCACCCGGACCGGCTCCGGCCGGCTGCCCTGGACGGACAGCACACAGCCGATGGTGTCACCGAGCCGGCCCGCCTCGCGCCACAGCGCGGAGTCCGGACCGCCCCGGTAGGAGAGCTGGAGGAACGGACCGCGCCAGTCGCCGACCTCGGCCCAGCCGCGCACCGCCCGGGTGTCGGCGAGCGTGAAGTCGCGGACGTTCTGCTTCTGGAAGTCGCTCTTGTCGTCCTGCCGCACCGGGTCGAGCTGGTCCTGGTCGGGCGAGGCGGGCCCGTAGAGCTGGAGCGTGCGCAGCGGGAACAGGTGCTGGAGCGAGGCCGGTTCGTACAGTTCGCGTTCGGCGGCGAACCGGGTGCGCTCGACCAGGCCCAGCAGCTTCAGCAGCGGGTTGGCCTCCGCGTAGTCCGGCGGTTTGACCGGGTCGACGCGGAAGACCGAGTCGGTGTGCACGATCTTGGGCATCGCGGGACCGCCTCAGGTGGTGTGGTAGAGGAATGCGACGAACGTCAGCGGCTCGGTACCGGGGTTGCGGATGCCGTGTACGCCCCCGCTCTTGGTGTAGAGCACGCTGCCCGGCCGGACCGGCAGCTCACGGCACTTGACGGTGCCGATGCCGAAGACGGGCCGCTCGACCAGCGGATAGGCGCCGGTCGTCGGATCGTCGCCGTCGCTCAGGTACGCGGTTCCGGTGCCGGAGACGACGTAGTACAGCTCCTCCGAGCCGATGTGCCGGTGGGCGCCCTCCACCGCGCCCGGCGGCACCGTCACCTCGTGGAAGTACACCAGGTCACCGCCGAGTTCCCGCTGGAACAGCCAGCGGATCCGCACGATGTTGTCGTCCCGCCGGTCGGGGTCGCCCTCGTCGGTCATGGCGTTGCGGTAGGCGACCGGCTGGATCTGTGACGCGTCCGGGATGAAGAAGCCGCGCCGGAAGTCCAGCAGGTAGTTGCTGTCCGCGACGGTGTTGCGCGGGTCGCTGGGCTCCTGCGTACGCGGCTCCTGGTGGGAGCGGAGATACGCGTTGTCCCACTGCGGATTGCCCAGCCGCTGGCCCGTCGGGTACAGCACGCCGTCCTCGCGGAAGGCCATCGCGACCTCGGAGACCGAACCGAGCAGCGGGGAGAGCTGCGGCACCCGGGTGATCGGCGCGTCGCGGCCCATCAGCGGCAGCACCCGGTGGTCGTGCGCGGTGCCGTCCGGCGGCTCCAGCGTCTCCCAGATCTCCGCCGCGTACGCGCCGATCACCGGGTCCCAGTACAGGGTGACGAGCGCCTCGGCGGAGTCCGCCGGTTCCTCGCCGGTGACCTTCAGCCACGCCTTCGTCCGGGGGCCGAGCCGCCGGTTGAACTCCCTGGCCTGTTCCACGAGGCGGCTGCCGGAGTACTCGATGCGCAGCATCGGGCACAGCTTGGTGCCCCCGAGGAAGACGTCGCCCTTGATGGCGGTGCCGTCCGCCGAGCCGCGCACCTCGGCGACGTAGTAGCGGTAGCGGGAGGAGCGGGTGGCGTTGAGGTAGCGGGCGTGGTAGACCCGGTCCGGGTGGAAGACGACGCGGAAGATCTCGTTCTCGGGGTGGGTGTGGACCTCGTCGAAGCGGCTGTCCATGTCACGGCCTCCCGACCCTGTCCAGCAGCACGTCACCGACGCGGAAGGAGTTGGCCTCGATGGTCAGCGTCGGGTTGGCGCTCCCGGAGGTCGGCATGAACGCCCCGTCGGTGACGTAGAGGTTGTCGAAGTTCCAGGCCCGGCAGTCGGGGTCGAGCACCGAGTCCGCCGCGTCGGCGCCGAACCGGGCGCCCCCCAGCACGTGGTTGGCGATGCGTACCACCGAACCGCCCACCGACCCGGAGCTGACGTCGCGTACGTCCCCGCCGCGCACGAGGATCTGCCGGCACTGCTCGGCGAGGGTGTCCATCAGCGCCCGGTCGTGCGGATGCCAGGTCTTGATGATGTACGCGACCGGGCGGCCCCACTTGTCCTTGACGCTCGGGTGCAACTCGATGCGGTTCTCCCGCTGCGGCACCTGGTTGGCCATGAACGCCACGGACAGGCGCCGCCCGAAGTTGTCCTCCAGGTAGTCCTCGAAGCCGTTGCCGACGATGCCGGTGTCGTAGAGGTAGCCCTTCCACATGCCGTCCATGTCCATCGCGTGCCAGGTGCGGGCGAGGGAGAGGGGCAGGGCGCCGTCGGAGGTGTTGTTGTAGATCACGCCGCCCGCCCACAGGCCGTTGGCGCGAAACCACTCGGGCCGGGCGCAGTGGTCGGTGGCCCAGTCCGAGTCCAGCGTCCTGGACTTGTCCGCGCGGTCCGGGACGATGCCCTGCGCGCCGCCGAAGCAGTGCGTCAGGAAGTACCGTCCCAGCAGGCCGTTGGCGTTGACGCGCCGGTCGAAGGCCGGGTCGAGCAGCCCGGAGAGCTGGAGCAGCCGTACGGACTCGACCGCCGAGCAGGCCACGACGACGGTGCCGGCGGTGATGGCGCGCGGCCGGCCGCCGGGGTCGCGGTAGTGCACCTTCGTCACGCGCGGGCCGTCCGCCTCCAGGTGCGTGACGGTGCAGTTGGCCCGCAGGTCCAGCCCGCCGCTGCCCCGGGTGTCGCGCAATGGCGCCAGCAGCGAGACCCAGGTGTTGGACTTCAGGCCCAGCGGGTCGCCGTAGCGGTTGACGAAAGCGGTCTTGACGGTGTCGGTGTCGGCGGGCACCGTACGGCCGCTGGGCGCGTGGTCGCGGGTGATGACGGCGAGCGGCGTGCGGTAGCGGCGCATGCCGAGCGCGTCCATGCCGGCGGCCGCGTACGCGCTGAGGGGGCTGGGCTCCAGCGGCGGCTGGTAGTGGTCCCGGGACGGGACCTTGGCCTGGCCGTCCCAGGTCCCGTTGATCCCGACGAGTTCCTCGGCCCTGGTGTAGTACGGCTCCAGCTCGGCGTGGTCCAGCGGCCAGTCGCGGGCCTCCCGGCGCACGTCGCCGCCCGGGTCGTCGCGCAGGTCGTCGCGCGCGGCGTTGAGGGTGGCCAGCCGCAGGTCCTCGGGCGTGAAGCGGGGGGACACCCCGCCGTACAACTGGGTACCGCCGCCCACCACTTGGGCCGTGTAGCCCTCGATGGTGACCCGGTCCCGCCCGTCGCTGCCGCGGTAGACGTGCGGCTCGTCGTTCAGGTCCGGCTCCACATGGCTGGAGAAGTACGACTCACCGGTGTTGGCCACGCCCTGGACGGTGATGCGTTTCTCCGAGCCGGTGGCGAAGGACTCGTCGCGCTTGAAGTCCGACAGGCCGGTGGGGCTCTGCGCCTGGGTGCGCAGCAGCGGCCCCTTCTCCAGTACGACCACCCGGTGACCGGCCCGTACGAGCGTATGGGTGAGCGGCGCGCCGCCCGCGCCGCTGCCGATGACGACGACTTCGGCGCTCTCCCCGGCCATGCCGTCCTCCCCTCAGCCGCGGTAGTCGGCGCTGTGGCCCAGCGGCGGCTCCAGCGCCCGCCGCCAGTCGAAGAGTGTGGCGTCCCGCGCGTCCCGGAACCGGCTCTCCAGATACATCCAGCCCGCCGCACCGGAATTCCCGCCGTGTTTCGGGTGCGCGAACGCACCGGTTATCGCGTGCCGCCGCAGGAGCAGCAGGAAGAACCGCGGACTTCCGTAACGGGAGTAGTCCCAGCCGTCCACCTTTTCGGTTTCCATCTGCCGGTAGAGATCCGCGTACAGATCCGTGGGCGCGGCCGCCGGGTCGAGTCCGCCGAAACGGGACCGTACGATTTCCCCGATGATGGTGAGGCAGGTGTGGTAATCATCGGCATGGTGCTGTTCCTGGCGGGCGATCAGTTTGTCGATGTAGTTGACCGTGCCCACCTCGTCGTCCAGCACATAGGCCAGCGGGAATTCCTCGTCCCGGCGCGCGCGGTCCAGCGACTCGTACACCCCGCGGATCAGCCGCCGGTTCTCGTCGAGCCGGAAGGGCAGCAGATGGCACACCAGCCGGCCCAGCAGCTCGCGCTCGGCGCGGCTCAGCGACAGCGGCACCGTGCAGGCGTCGGTGAAGAAGCGGGACCACGGCTCGCCGTTGTCCAGGACGGTGCGCTGCGGGTTGACCGGGTCGAGCACATACGCCCCGTCCACCGCGAACTTGTACGTGTGGACCTGCCCCTTCGGGACGCGCACGGTGGTGGCGAAGAAGCCGGTCGGCTCGCCCGCGAACATCAGCGCACGCAGCGGCACCGGCGAGTGCAGCGGCCCGAAGGTGCCCAGTACGGCCACCGAGGAAGGGGAGGCGCGGCGGCCGTCGTAGACGAAGGTCACGTCGTTGTACGGATATGAACCGGCCGCCGACGCCCCGTCCCAGTGCGCGTCGACGACCGGGAAACGCCATGCCTCGCAGATCGCCGCCCGGCCGTCACCCGGCGCGTACTGCCCGAAATCATGACGCGCGTCCCGGCTTTCCCTGGCGAGGTATTTGGTGCAGTGATTGAGAATGTACTGATCGTCTTTCTCGATGACCTCGGTCTTCACCGCGCACACCCCCGAGACGTCTTGAGGTGCCATTGAACGTATTGCGCGCGACGGGGGTTGTCCACGCCGTCGGCAGCCACCCCGCACGGAGCCGTCGGACACCCGGGGACGCCGGGCCGGGCGCTGCCCGCCCTGCCGGACCGGGCGGTCCCGGTACATCTCCGGTATGCGATGGCCGAACGATCACCGGTACGCCGCCACTGGGCCGTACGGCGTACATACCCGCGCGGAATGCGGGCACCCGGGCCGATCAGGGCAGGACCCCGAGGTGAGAGGAGACGCAGATGGTGGCGGAGAGCCGGAACGGGCGACGGCCGCGCGTGGTGATCGTGGGGGCGGGCTTCGCCGGGTACGAATGCGCCCGCACGCTCGCGAAGAAGGCCCGCGGTGCCGCCGAGATCGTGCTGATCAACCCCAACGACTACTTCCTCTACCTGCCGTTGCTGCCCGAGGTCTCCGCCGGGATCCTGGAGCCGCGCCGGGTCTCGGTGTCGCTGACCGGCACCCTGCCGGACGTCCGCCTGGTCCTCGGCCAGGTCGGCGGCGTCGACCTGGCCGGCCGCCGGGTGGAGTACACCGACCCGGAGGGCCGCACCGGATCGCTCGGCTACGACCGCCTCGTCCTGACCGTCGGCAGCGTCAACAAGCTGCTGCCCATCCCGGGCGTCGCCGAGCACGCGCACGGCTTCCGCGGCATGCCCGAGGCGCTGTACCTGCGGGACCACATGACGCGCCAGATCGAGCTGGCGGGCGCCGCCGAGGACCCGGCCGAGCGGGCGGCCCGGATGACCTTCGTCGTGGTCGGCGCCGGTTACACCGGCACCGAAGTCGCCGCGCACGGCGTGACATTCACCCGGTCACTGGCGCACCGCAACGCCGGACTGCGCGGCGAGCCGCAGCCCCGCTGGATCCTGCTGGACCTGGCCGACCGGGTGCTGCCCGAACTGGATCACCGGCTGTCGCGCACCGCGCACCGGGTGCTCGGCAAACGCGGCGTCGAGATCCGTACCAAGACCTCCGTCAAGGAGGCCACCTCCGAGGGGGTGCTCCTGGACGACGGCACGTCCGTCGACACCCGGTCGCTGATCTGGTGTGTCGGCGTGCGGCCGGACCCGCTGGTCGAGTCGCTGGGCCTGCCCACCGAAAGGGGCCGGCTGTGCGTGGACGAGTTCCTCGCCGTACCCGGCCACCCGGAGGTGCTGGCCTGCGGCGACGCCGCCGCCGTACCGGACCTGACCCGGCCGGGCGAGACGACGCCGATGACCGCCCAGCACGCGCAGCGCCAGGGCAAGGTCGCGGCCCGCAACGTCGCCGCCTCCTACGGGCAGGGCGAGCCGCGCGCCTACAAGCACCACGACCTGGGCTTCATGGTCGACCTCGGCGGGGTGCAGGCCGCCGCCAACCCGCTGCACATCCCGCTGTCCGGCCCCGTCGCCAACGCCGTGACCCGCGGCTACCACCTGATGGCGATGCCCGGCAACCGCGTCCGGGTCGCCGCCGACTGGCTGCTGGACGCGGCACTGCCGCGCCAGGGCGTCCAGCTCGGCCTGGTGCGCTCCTGGTCGGTGCCGCTGGACACGGCGGCCCCCGAACTGGCCCGCGTGCCGGCCGACGGGCGTGCGGGGGAGCCCACGCGGGACGCGTCGGCGCGGCGGACGGCACCGGAGGAGACGGGAAAGCCGGGCAGGGCGGGCGGGACGGGCGGGACGGGCAAGAAGGGGAAGGCGGAAGGGACGAAAAAGCCGGGCAGGGCGGGGAAACCGGAAAAATCCGGGGAACCGGGGGGAACGGGGGGAGCGGGGGAGAAGACCGGCCCCGGGGACCGGCCCGAGGAGGCCGGGGAGCAGCCCGAGGGGCCCCGAAAAGCGGAAGGAACCTGATGACCACGCAGAACGCCCCGGACGCCGACGCCCGGTACGACCGGCTGCGCGAGCTGGCACAGCAGTTGCGCGTCGACTCCGTACGGGCCGCCGACGCCGCCGGCTCCGGCCACCCGACCTCCTCGATGTCCGCGGCCGACCTGGCCGCCGTCCTGCTCGACGCGCACCTGCGCTACGACTTCGACGACCCCGAGAACCCCGGCAACGACCACCTCGTATTCTCCAAGGGCCACGCCTCGCCCCTGGTGTACGCCATGGGCAAGGCGGCCGGGGCCCTCACCGACGAGCAGCTCCTGACCTTCCGCAAGAACGGCAGCCTCCTGGAGGGGCACCCCACCCCGCGTATCCCGTGGGTGGACGTGGCCACCGGCTCGCTCGGCCAGGGCCTGCCCATCGGCGTCGGCCTGGCCCTGGCGGGCCGCGACCTGGACCGGGTCCCGTACCGCGTGTGGGTGGTGTGCGGCGACAGCGAGATGGCCGAGGGCTCGATGTGGGAGGCGTTCGAGCACGCCGGGTACGAGAAGCTGGCGAACCTCACCGCGATCATCGACGTCAACCGGCTCGGTCAGCGCGGGGCCACCCGGCACGGCTGGGACCTGGACGCCTACGCGCGCCGCATCCGGTCCTTCGACTGGCACACCATCGAGGTGGACGGCCACGACGTGGCGGCCGTGGACCGCGCGTACGCCGAGGCGGCCGCCACCACCGGCCGGCCCACCGCGATCATCGCGAAGACCCGCAAGGGCCAGGGCGTGCGGGCCGTGGCCGACCAGGAAGGCAAGCACGGCAAGCCGCTGAAGGACGCCGCGGAGGCGGTCGAGGAACTGGGCGGCCTCCGTGACCTGCGGGTGACGGTGCGCCCACCGCGCGAGGCCGCGCCGCGCCCGCGGGCCGGCGGCGGCGCGCCCGAGCTGCCGGACTACAAGGTCGGCGACGCGGTCGCCACCCGCAACGCCTTCGGCGAGGCGCTCGCCGCGCTCGGCGCGGCCCGCGGCGACGTGGTCGCGCTGGACGGCGAGGTCGGCGACTCCACCCGCGCCCAGATGTTCGGCGACGCCCACCCCGACCGGTACTTCCAGTGCTACATCGCCGAGCAGCAGATGGTGGCCGCCGCGGTCGGCATGCAGGTACGCGGCTGGGTACCGTACGCCACCACCTTCGCCGCCTTCCTCAGCCGCGCCTACGACTTCGTGCGGATGGCCGCCGTCAGCCGGGCGGACCTCAACCTCGTCGGGTCGCACGCGGGCGTCGCCATCGGCGAGGACGGCCCCTCACAGATGGGCCTGGAGGACCTGGCCGCCTTCCGCGCGGTGCACGGCAGCACCGTGCTGTACCCCTGCGACGCCAACCAGGCGGCCCGTCTGACCGCCGCCATGGCCGACGCGAGCGGCATCCGCTACCTGCGGACGTCCCGCGGCGAGAGCCCCGTCATCTACGGGCCGGGGGAGGACTTCCCGATCGGCGGCAGCAAGACGCTGCGGGCCACTCCCGAGGACCGGGTCACCATCGTGGCAGCCGGGGTCACCGTCCACGAGGCGCTGACCGCCGCCGACACCCTGGCCGAGGAGGGCGTGCCCGCCCGCGTCATCGACCTGTACTCCCTCAAGCCGGTGGACCTGCCCACCCTGCGGGAGGCCGCCGAGGTCACCGGGCGGATCATCACCGTGGAGGACCACCACCCCGAGGGCGGCCTCGGCGACGCGGTGCTGGACGCCTTCACCGACGGCCGCCCGGTGCCGCGCCTGGCCCGGCTCGCGGTCCGCACCATGCCCGGGTCGGCGCCCCCGGCGGACCAGTTGCGGGCCGCCGGCATCGACGCCCAGGCCATCGCGGCGACGGCCCGGGGGCTGCTCACCGGGACGCCGTAGCACCCGGGCGGACACCGACGGCCCCGGTCCCGCCGCCGGACCGGGGCCGCGATGGCCTGGGCGTCGCTCATCCGGCCCCGCGGATCTCCTCCGCGCCCTTCTTGTCGAGCGCCGCGCGCACCAGCGCCGCCGCCAGTACGGCGGGCTCCGTCTTTCCCGCGGCCTTGAGCAGCGTGTCGGCCGAGGCCGGCAGCCCGACGCGCTCCGCGCCCTGGAGCGCCTTGGCGTCCAGATGCGGGGCGAGGCCGGGCCACACGGCCTGGGCCTCCCGCAGGAAGATGTCGACGCCGGCCGGCCCGAGACCGGGGATCTCGCGCAGCAGCTTGCGCAGCCGGTCCGTGTCGCCGTCCGCCGCGTCCCGTATCCGGCGCAGGTCGCCGCCGTAGGTGTCGAGCAACAGCTCGGCGCCGTTCCCCAGTTGGGTCGCGGTGCGTTCGTCGTAGCGGCGGTAGCCGCCCTCGCCGAGGGCGTCCACGCGCTGCTGCCAGGTCGCGTCCTTCATCCGCCGCGCGGTCCGCATCCCCGCCTTCGACAGCGCGCGGCTCGCCGCCACCGCGATACCGGCCTGGATGCGGGCGCTGAGCAGGCAGGAGAGGACCAGGAGCCGGTACAGCGGCTGCGGGGTGTCCTTCAGGCGGATGCCGGCCTCGTCGGCGTAGGTCCGGCCGTAGGTGTCCAGGAGCGCCCGGATCCGGGCGCGGTCGCCGCTCATGACCGCCCCCGGAACGCTGTGTCGTGCAGAGGTGTGTCCACGGTGTCCACGATGCCGTACATCTTCCTCACGTCCTGGTTTGCCGGTGCGGCGTGGCGTTTCCCGGCCCGCGTACCCACCCGGTGGCCGGACCACCCGTCAACTCCCGTACGCTGCTCCTTCGACCGGAGGGGCCGGTGATTCCGGAGCCACAGGGGGCGTCCGGGGGCCGGCGGAGGGAAAGCGGGGGACCGATGAGCAGGACACGGTGTGCGGGTACGGCGGCGGTCGCCGCCGCGCTGGTGCTGGCGGCGGGCGGCCCGGCCGGCGCGGCGCAGCCCGCCGGGTCGTACGGCGCCACCACGTCCGTCGGCGTCCACAACGCCTACGAGAAGGCCAAGTACCCTTACTTCGCCGACGCGTTGGACTCCGGAGCGGGCCTCCTCGAACTGGACGTGTGGACCAACGCGCTCGGCAAGTCCTGGCGGGTCTCGCACAGCAACCCGTTCGGCAACAACAGCAACTGCGTCAACGCCACCACCGCGGGCGAGCTGCGGACCAAGAAGCGTGACCAGGACCTCGGCGGCTGCCTCGCCGACATGAAGGCGTGGCACGACGCCCACCCCGGCCACCGGCCGGTCACGGTCAAGGTCGAGCTGAAGGACGGCTTCAACGACAAGGGCGGCCGGGGCCCGGCCGCCTTCGACGCGCTGGTCCGCTCCCGGCTGGGCGACGCGGTGTACGGGCCCGGCGACCTGGCCGCCGGCCACCGCGACCTCGACGAGGCCGTACGGGCCAACGGCTGGCCGGCCCGGTCCGCGCTGAACGGCACGTTCCTCTTCGAGCTCATACCGGGCACGGTCGAGGAGAACAACCCGCTCGACAAGCTGTGGACCGACCGCGAATACGCCACCCACCTGAAGAACCTCGCCGCCGAAGGCAGACTCGCGCGGTCCACCGCCTTCCCCGCGGTGCACGGCGCGGCGGCGGGCGACCCACGCACCCGGTATGGCGACGCGGCGCTGCGCCCGTGGTTCGTGGTCTTCGACGGTGACGCCGCGACGTACCTGAAGGACGGTATCGACACCGCCTGGTACGACAGCCGCCACTACCTGCTGATCATGACCGACGCGCACCGGGTGCCCCCGGTCATCGACGGCACCCGGCCCACCGAGGCCCAAGCGCGCGCCCGGGTGAACCAGCTCGCCGCCGTGCACGGCAGCATCGCGACCGCCGACTGGTACCCGCTGCCGCAGATCCTCAAGACCGTGGTGCCGCGCGGCGCGTAAGACGGACCGCGCCGCCTCGGACCGGTTCCCCGGCGGCGCGGCGGTAGAGGGCTGCGGTGTCCGGGCCGAACCAACTGCTGTACGAGGTCTCGTCGTCGCCGCCCTCGTCCAGGCCGCCGATGACGCCGGTCACCGTACCGAGGCCGGTGTCCGGGTCGACGCCGGTGAGCATCGGGCCGCCGCTGGTCCCGTTGGGAAAGCCGGCGCAGTCGAACCGAAGCTGGCCGGGGACCGCGGTCGTGGTGTTCCGGCAGCTCACCGGCGTCTCGCGGTCGTCGGGATAGCCGACGGCCCGGGTCGGCAGACCGGCCGGTGGCGAGAACCGGATCCGCTCGGCGCCGGTCAGCTCCTCGACGCGCCCGGTGCCGGACCCGGCGCCCTGCGGGCGGCGCACCCGCAGGAACGCCACGTCATGACCGTCGTCGCGGTCCTCGGCCCAGCGCGGGTCGATGTCGATACGGGACGGTACCCACACGCCGTACGGCAGGACACCGTCGTGGTAGCCGGGCGCGAAGACGAGGTTCGTGCGGAAGCCGCCGTCGTAGACGCAGTGCGCCGCGGTGACGACCAGGTCGCCGGCCGCGGAGTGCACCACACTCGCGGTGCAGTGGTGGTCGGCGTCGCCGTCGGCGCCGGGGGAGAAGAGCGGACCGATGGCGGGGGAGGCGGCTGCCGGGGCGGCCCGGAGGGGCCGCGAGACGGGCGGCTCGGCGGTCTTCCCGCGCTCGGTCGCGTCCGGGTGCGCTGTCGTGCGCACGGTGGCGCGCGGCGGTGCGGGGCGTTCGGTGTACGGGCCGGACAGCAGCGCGCCGGCAGCCGCGGCACCGTCGGCGGCCTCCTCGGTGTACGAGCCCGTGCCGGGATCGCCGGGGGCCAGATATCCGCCGTGCGCGAAGGCCCGCACGGCGAGCACCGTACCGGCGCAGGTCAGAGCGAGCGCGGCACACAGGCCGAGAGCGGTGGCCCGGCGGCGGACGCGCCGCCCGGTCGCTGCCGGCGGCAGCGGGGCGCCGTCGCGTTCGGTCGTTCTCACCTGCGGTGCGGCCCGTCCGTAGTGCGGCGTCACCGCGAGCACGGGGCCGGGGAGCCGGGGTGGATGTTCTGTCTCCGCGCGGGGAGCGCGAGGAGCACGCGGACAAATCATACGGGGCGGGCGAGAGCCGCGTTCGCCCGTGGCCCCGGCTCAGGCGCCGAGCGCGCTCATCAGCATCGGGAACGACGCCACCAGCTCACGCTCCCAGTACGGCCAGGTGTGCCCGCCCGCGGAGGCGCACACGGCCGCCGGGATGCCCAGCCGCGCCAGCTTGCCGCGCAGCTCCTGGTTCATCCCGTACACGGCACGCTCGACCGGGTCCTGGGTGCCGTGCACGGGCGGGTCGGTGCAGCGTGCGGGGGACGGTGGGGGCGGGCGGTCGCCGTCGCCCCACGACCAGCCCGGCCCGCCGTCGGTCGTCCCGTCCCCGTACGAGAGGTACAGCGGGGTGCCGCGCAGGGAGGCGGCCTGTTCCAGTGGGCTGTTGTGCTTCCACAGCCACTGCTGCCGCAGGTCGGCCGGGTCCTGGGTGCCGAAGGGGTAGCCGGGCTCGCCCCAGACCCGTTTCCAGTCGACGAGGCAGGTCAGCGCGCCCAGCTTGACGCCGTCCGGGCCGGAGAGGCCGCCGTCCGTCGACCGGTACAACGGGTGGACGGCGCCGCTGTACGAGGCGGCGGCGCGGAACAACCCGGGGCGCGCCGCGGTGAACTTCAGCGCGCCCAGCCCGCCCATCGACAGGCCCGCGACGGCGCGTGCCGTGCCCGCGCGGTAGTCACGCTCCAGCAGCGGCCGCAGCTCGTCGAGAAGGTAGGTCTCCCAGGCCGGGGAGCCCCACTTCCCGCCGTTGTACCAGTTGCTGTAACTGCTGCAACCGCTGGTCTCCGGCATGACGACGAGCACGTCGCGGGCGGCGGCCAACTGCTCGACATGGGTGTTGGCGGTCCAGTCCTTGTGGTTGCCGCCACCGCCGTGCAGCAGCCACAGCACCGGCCACGTACGGGAGGCGGTCTTCGACCAGCCCTTCGGCAGCAGCAGCCGCACCCACTTGACCGGCGCGTCGGTCTCGGGGGACGAGACCCCGAGGTCGAGCATGCGGTCGCCGACCGGCACCTCGGCCACGACGCGTGCCGGATCGCCCGCCGGGGCGGTGACCGGCCCGCCTGCCGCGTACGCGGGCCGGCCTGTCGCCGGAACGGTGAGCAGTGGCAGCAACAGGGCGAGCACCAGGCCCGCCCAGCCCACGCGCCGTGGCCGGCGGATGCGTGGGGAGCAGGGACGTGAGGTTCTTCGCGTCCGCATGGTCACCCGCCCGTGTTGTGCCGGATCAGCGTCTCGGCCAGGCCCGCCTCGTTGGGGAAGTCCATCGGGACGATGCCCAGCCCCGTCCAGTCGCGCGCCTCGGCGCCGTTCAGGAAGGCCTTCACCTTCGGGTTGAGCCGGTCCGCGTTGGAGCGCGGCGGCAGCAGGGCCGCGGTGCTCACATAGTTGATGAACAGCTTGCCCGGCTCCTTGACGGCCTTGCGGAACTGCCCTTCGACCAGCGGGTACTTGCGCAGCGGCTCGGCCATGTAGTCGTCCTGGACGTCGAAGACACCCGGATCGGCGTACCGCACTCCCGGCAGCCCGCCGGAATCGGCCAGCAGCACGACCTTCCCCCGGGCCTGCCCGAGAGTGGGCAGTGTGCCGTCCAGCCGGAACAGCGACCGCCAGCCCTTGCCGTCCAGATAGAGGTCGAAGATCCGCCGGAACTCCGCCGCGCTCTCCTCCGAGTACTCCTGCTTGACACGCATCAGCACGGTCTCCGACGGATGCGCCCGGAGGAACGCCCGGCACGCCACCAGCACGTCGCCGAACATCAGGTTCTGGTAGAAGGCGCCGTGGTGGATGGCGAAGGCCGAGTCGATGGCGCGGCAGCGTACGTCCAGGAAGCGGATGCCGCTGTCCAACTGCTGGGCGACGGTGGTGTTCTGGCAGGCGACCCAGGGGCCGCCGTACCGGGCCCCGGAATCGTGCGTGCCCGGTATGGAGAGCCGCCGCATCGGCGCGCTGTCCGGGAGGGCCGCCATCCAGTCCTGTACGGAGACGGCGCGCCGGGTGCGTGCGGCCGTGCGCCCGGCGGGCGCGGCACGCACCGCCGCGGCGGACGGCCCGCTCCCCACCCCTGCCAGCACTCCAGCGGCCGACACCGCTGCCGTCCCTTTCAGGAACCCCCGCCGGTCCATCCGCCCACCCCGCTCTCTCTGCTGTTCCGCCGCCTCTTGCGAACAGGTGATCGCAGCATCGAAGCACAGGACGCGCACGGTGAACAGGCGATGGCGGCAACGCGCGACGACTGCTGCCCGTACGGCCGTCAATCGTCCCGGGGGCGCTCGCGCGGCGGTGGCGCCAGGGCAGGCCAGCGGCTGAGCATCCGGGTGCGCATCGCCCCGGCGAGGCGGCCGAGGCCGTGCAGGTCGGCACGGCCGGCGGTGAGGCCGGCGACGACACCGAGCCGGTGCACGAGCCGCTGCCGCGCGGTGACCGTGCCCCACTCCCAGTCCTCCTCCGGGAGCCGGGCGAGGTGGTCGGCGGCCCCACGGTGCGCGCGCTGGACCAGCGCGTCGCCCCGGAGCAGCCAGCCCGCGCACGCGTCGACGAGATCGCCGGGCGGCGCGCCGCCGGTCGCCGCCTCCCAGGCCGCCCCGTACGCGGCTTCCGCCTCGCGCAGCAGCGTCCGGGGCGTGTCCGTGACGCACCAGCAGGTCGGGAACCCCATGCGCAGATAGGCGAGTTCGGTGAGGCCGTTGCCCAGGCAGGACTGCTCGAAGTCGATGAACCGGATGCCGTCCGGGGCGTGCAGGTCGTTGCCGGGGCAGGGGTCGCCGTGCAGCAGCGCGCCGCCGGGCGCGGTGCCGAGCCGCCGCGACAGGGCTTCCAGCTCGGCGCCCGTACCGTCCGGCACCGGCACCGCGAAGCGGCGGGCGAGGGCGAGGAAGGAGGCGATGTCCGCGTGGCCCGGGCCCGACCAGGCGGGCAGGGCCACGCCGTCCGCCGGTTCGGACGCGGTGGCCGCGTGCAGGCGGGCCAGCGCCGCCGCGTAGCCGACCACCCAGTCCGGCGCCGGCCGCCGGTGGGTGACGTGCTCCAGCACCAGCACGCGCGCACCCGGATCGGTGCCGAGCAGCCGCGGCACCACCGGCGGTGTCACCCGCGAGGCCAGCCGCAGCGCGGCCACCTCACGGGCGTACCGCTCATCGGCGTCCGCGCTCGCCACGGCCTGTTTGACCACCGCGGACGTACCGCCCAGGTCGACCCGCCACACCCGCGAGCGCGGACTGCTGCCCAGCCGCACCGCGTGGCGGGCCGGGCCGAGCCGGTTCCGCAGGGCTTGCGTGAACGGCAGTTCCATCGGCATGCGCGCATCGTCGCACGCGATGATCGCCGCCGTCACCGGATCAACGCACCGTACGCGGGCCGCCCGCCCCCCTCACAACCGTGGGAAGAGGTCCGTGAACGGTTCGGCGGAGGTGGTGATGCCCCGGCTGAACGGCGCGTCGAAGTCCCAGACCAGGAAGAGCAGAAAGGCGATCAGCGCGCTGAAGACGGCGGCCATCAGCAACTCACGGCCCGACCGGCGGATCTGGAGCGTGAAGATCAGCCCGATGGTGATCACGGCCCCGGTGATGAGCCCGAACCAGACCACCGGCGGCAGGGTCGCCTCGATGCTGTCCGCCCGCGCGTTACGGGCGTCGTCCGCCGCCGCGACCTGGTCCAGCAGCGGCTGGTACGACTGTTCCTCGTAACTGTCGCGCGGCCGGTAGTCGGTCACGTCGGCCCGCACCGTGCCCAGCAGCCGGGTGCCCCGCTCGGTGACCTGCCCCTGCTCGGCCATGGCCGGCCACTCCTTGTGGACGACGTGCGCGACATAGGCGCCGACATCCGCGCGGATGCGCTCCCGCGTGGCCTCCGGGTAGGCCCGGGCCCGCTCGCTGACCTCGTGCAGGGCCTGCGCCTCGGTCCGTACGGTGTCCTCGGCGGTGCCGCGGGCCTCCCAGACCCCGGCGATCGCGAGACCCAGGACGATCGCGTACACCACACCCACCATCATCGTCATGTACTCGATGACGTCCGGCGTCTCGGACGGGTCGTCGTCCTCGCCGATGCGGCGGTGCTTGAGGACCGTGATGGTCAGGACGACGGCGCAGACGGCGCCCATCGCGATGGTCAGTGCCAGCCATTCCGACACGGTGGCCTCCTACGAAGAACGGCGCCCGGAAGTACCGGACGAGCGGGACGAACGGGGACGCAGCGCGGCGGCCGCCAGTACGGCGGGCGCGGTGATCAGCAGCATGGTGGTGACGACCGAACGGCTGCTGTGCTGCTTGCGGGCCGACGGGACGTAGGAGCGCGGCAGATCGACCGACGGGCTCGGCGTCGGCGTGGATGTCGGCGTGGGCGTCGGCGTGGGACGCGGCGACGCGGGACGGCTGGACGGCGGAGGCGGCGCGGGCGCCGAAGGGTCGCTGCGGACCGGCTGGGCCGCGGCCTGTGTCGGTCCGGGCACGGCGGGAGCGGGCGGCCGGGGCTGAGGACGCGTCGGGGGGCGGGTAGGCGTGGGCCGGTGGGCCGGCGGCGGGGTGTATGTGGGCGTGGGGAACGGCGGCGTGGGGGAAGGCGGTGTGGGAGTGGGCCGGGGCGGCCTGGTGGGGCTGGGAGTGGGAGTCGGGGTGGGCGTGGTGCAGGGCCAGTGCCAGTCCGGCGGCATCGGCCAGCCGGTCGGCCCGTGCACCGGCTCGCGCACCCCCGCGCTCGCGCACGCGTCGGCGGGCCGCGCCGCGGCCGCGGGCGGCCGGGCCTGCGCGGAGCGCGGTGCGAGGAGCACCGCGAGGATCACCAACAGTGGTATCAAAAGCGCAGGTTGGACACTGCGGAAACGTTGCGAACCCTTCACGCCGTGATGGTGCGCAACGTGGGCCGCCATCAGCCGCCGAACGGGCCCGATTCCCCCGAACGATGGAATACCGTACGGTCGCCTGCGTGAGAACAGCCGAGGTGTTCACACCGCGGACGTACGCCACCGCGGTCCCGTACGACTTGTTCCGTCGGCTGCGGGCCAACCGGCCGGTGTGCTGGGTCGAGGAGCCCCCGGTCGGCGACTGGCCCGCCGGACCCGGCTACTGGGCCGTGCTGCGCCACGCCGACGTCAAACACGTCCTGCGCACTCCCGGGACCTACTCCTCGTACCTGGGCGCCACCCAGATCCGCGACCCCGACACCGAGGACGACCTCGCCTTCGTCCGGGCGATGATGCTCAACCAGGACCCGCCGGATCACGCGCGCATCCGGCGCGTCGTGGCCGCGGCCTTCACCCCGCGCGCCGTACGGGAGCTGGAACAGGTCATCGACGCGCGGGCAGGACACCTGGTGGCGGAGGTGGCACGGGCGGGCGAGGCGGACTTCGTCACCGTGGCCGGCGACCTCCCGGTCTGGACACTGGCCCATGTCATGGGCGTCCCGGAAGAGGACCGGCAGCTCCTCTTCGACTGGTCGAACCGCGTCATCGGCTACCAGGACGCCGCGTACGCCACGTCCGGCACCGCCGACCCCGCCCGGCTCAGCCCGATGGGCCGGGCCGCGCTACGGGAACGTCCCGCCCCCGCGGCCCGCCCGGGCGGCCGCCCGGTCAATCCCCGCTCCCGCCGCGCACTGGCCGACATGTTCGCGTACGCCCACGCGCTGGCCGAGCACCCGCGCCCCGGCACCGTCATGGCACACCTGCGGGAAGGCGGCCTGACCCGCGCCGAGTTCGAGAACACGTTCTTCCTCTTCGCCGTGGCCGGCAACGAAACCCTGCGCAACGGCATCCCGGGCGGCCTGCTCACCCTCCTCCAGCACCCGGACCAATTCGCCCGCCTGCGCCGCGAACCGCACCTGACCGACAGCGCGGTCGAGGAAATCCTGCGCTACTGGCCCCCGGTCATCGACTTCCGCCGCACCGCCACCCGCGACACCGAACTCGGCGGACAGACCATCCGGCGCGGCGAAAAGGTCGTCGTCTACCACGCCTCCGCCAACCGCGACGAAACCGTCTTCCCCGACCCCGACCACTTCGACATCACCCGCGCCCCGAACGACCACGTCAGCTTCGGCTTCGGCCCGCACTTCTGCCTGGGCAGCCATCTCGCCCGGCTCCAGATGCGAGCCGTACTGCGCCACGTGCTGGAACAGCTACCCGGCCTGGAACTCGCGGGGGAGCCGGTGCGGTTGGTCTCCAACTTCCAGAATGGGCTGCGCAGTCTGCCGGTGAGGGTGCGGTGAGCGAACGTACCGCGCACACCGTTGGTGCAACGCGTGTCCACCATCCGTGAAGAGCCATCGCCCGGCACGGCGGATGCCGGGAGTCAGTCCCCATGAGTGATCTTCGGCCGACTGAGCCGGAAGAGGAAAACCAGGCGTTCCACCGGAACCTCGGCGACGGCCGCTACGACAGCAGCGCCGCCACCGCGGGACCGTGGAGCGCCGGGACCCAGCACGCCGGCCCGCCCTCGGCCCTGCTGGGCCGGGCACTGGAGGAGGGCGGGGCCCGCGAAGGATTCCGTATCACACGGGTCACCGTCGACCTGCCGCGCCCGGTACCGTCGCGGAACTGCACGTCCAAGTACGCACCCTCCGCTCCGGTGCGCGCACAGAGCTGGTCGAAGGCGAACTGACCTCCAACGGCGACACGGTCATGCCGGCCCGAGCATGGCGGACAACCGCCGCCCAAGCCGACACCCCACCCCTCTGCCCGACGAACGAACCCCCTCCCCGGCTCGCAGGCGCCGCGGACGGGCGGCTCTTCGATGGGGTGGGGGACTGTGGGTGCGTCTTGCAGACGCTTCTGATCGCCGGTCGCTGACTGCTTGCTTGGAACCCGTCGGGCGCCTTTTCTTCCCCGAAGACCTGACCCGAAAACGGGTCAGGTTGTCTGGAACCGGCGAAAGCAGACAACTTTGGAAAGACTGATTTGACTCTTTTTAAGACAACATTAAGACTTCTCTGGCGTTCGTCGTGTACACATCCAGGTCGCCCATACGGGGGGCTAGAGGGGTTCTTGATCACAAAGATGCATAAGAGCGACACAAGCCTCACGCGTGCCGGTTCCGCCCGTGCCCGGCGCCTCGTCACGCACGGCATCATCACCGCCACGGCCCTGGCCGCCGTCACCGGCCTCGCCGCTCCGGCCGGCGCCTTCGCCGCTCCTTCGGGTGCGGTGAGGGCGGCGGATGTCATCCGCACCAGCGAGAAGGAGCGGGTCAACGCGGGATACAAGCTCGGTTTCGAGGTCACCACGGAGCAGCTCGGAATGAGCGACCGCGACTTCATCATCGTGCTGTGGGAGAAGGCCAAGGATGCCGGTGAGAAGCTGAGCGCCGTGCGCCAGGCCGCCGAGGAGGCCATGGCCAGCACCTCTGCCGACGACCACGCCTACTTCATCACCACCGGCATCGGTCAGGCACGCGAGGTCGACCGGAAGCGGGAGGAGGAGCGGGCGGCCGCCGACCGGATGGCGCGGACGATCAAGTCCCAAGCCCTGATCGCGGTCGGCATCCCCAATAGTCCCGACCTGCTTGCGCTCAGCGACGACAACTTCATCCGCGCGGTCATGAAGCACGACGCCGCCACGCCGGAGGTCAAGAAGGCCGCCTCCCTCGCTCTGGGCGAGAAGGACCCGGCCGTCTGGCACGAGTTCATCACCAACGGCGCTCGTGAGGCCCACGACCGCGACATGGAGAATGAGCGCAAGGAGCTGGAGCAGAAGAACCGGGAGGAGGCCCAGCGCCGCAAGGAGCTGAACGCCCGCAACAGTGCCGCCTCCCTGTTCAACATCGTGCCTTCTGAGGCCATGCTGAGCCTCAGCGACGACAACTTCATCCGTGAACTGATCCGCCTGACACCGGTCGACGCCCAGCGTTCCGAGCTCTTCGCCGCGGCCCAGAAGGCACTGAACAGCTCCGACGCGGCGGACTGGCAGGCATTCATCCACTCCGGCGCCGCCCACGCCTACAAGCGTGACGCGGACATCTACGCCAAGAAGATCGCCGAAAGGGAGCGCAACGAGGCCCTCGCGATCCAGGCCCGGGCCGCGAAGACCGGCGTGCGCCCCAACCTCGTCGCCGCGGCGGAGAAGGCGCTGCAGGGCAGCCCCGAGGACGTCTCCCGCTTCCTCTTGGAAGGCCAGTTCCGGGCCCTGCGGCAGTCCTTCCAGTCCGGCAGCTCGAAGCTGAGCGGCTGGTACATCCGCCAGTCCAGCGTCGACGGCGGCGACAGCTTCCTGACCCCGGTGAGCGCAAAGGGCAAGGAAGCCGACCGCGAGGACGCCACCTGGGTGGTCAAGGACGCGCTGGCCGGCGGGCCCGGCTGCTACTCTTTCGAGTCCGTGCGCAAGCCCGGTTTCTACCTGTCGTTGAAGGACGCCCGGGCGCGGATCGCTCCGAACGACGGCACCTCGCAGTTCGCCAAGGACGCTAGCTGGTGCGCGCGTAAGGGCCTGGCCAATTCCGGCACATCCTTCGAGTCCGTGTCCAACAAGGGGCACATGCTGCGGCAGTACAAGGGAGACATCTACGCGGCCGTCAAGGGCGGTAAGCGTGGTTTCGAGGCGGCCAAGGACTTCGAGCAGGACGCCACCTGGAACATCTCCACGCCGCTCGCGGGCTGACCGGCCCACCTGAACCATCCGACGTCACCGACGTCAACACTTTGCAAAGAAGAACGGAACACACGATGTCTCGGCCCATCCGCGCCGCGCTGGCCACGGCCGCCTGTCTCACCGCGCTCGTCGGCGGCGCGACCACCGCACACGCCGCCCCGGCCACGTCCGCCTCCGCCCCGGCCGCGGTGAAGCTCCAGGTCGCACACAGCGGCAAGTGCCTCACCATCGCCAACGGCAGCTTCCGCAACGGAGCCAACGCCGAGCAGTCGACCTGCGTCGACGGCCTCGACAACCAGGTCTTCGAGCTCGCTCCCGCCGGTGACGGAACCTTCGAGGTGCGGGCGAAGCACAGCGGCAAGTGCCTCGAAGTACGGGGTGGCGGCACCAAGGCGGGCGACAACGTCTGGCAGTGGTGGTGCGGCGAGGGCGATCACCAGCGCTGGCGGTTCCGCCTGGTCGAGGTCGCCAAGGAACTGTTCGAGCTGCGCCCCGAGCACGCGCCGAACCTCTGCCTGGAGGTCAAGCACAGCGAGATGGCCGACGGTATCAACGTCGCGCAGTGGAACTGTCACGGCGGCGACAACCAGCGCTGGCGCATCCTGCCGGTGACCGGCTGACGCGTCGCCTGCCGACCACATTCCCCTGAATGACGACAACACTGTGAAGAAAGAGAACCACACGATGGCACGGATCACCCGAGCCGCGCTGGCCACGGCCGGCATGGTCGCCGCGCTGGCCGGCGGCACGACGACCGCCCACGCGGCAGGCGCCGCTCCCGCCCCGGTCGTGGAGACCGTCCAGTTCCAGCTCGCCGCCACCGGCAAGTGCCTGGACGCCTCCCCTTACACGGCGGGGGACCAGATGAAGGTGCAGCAGCTTTCCTGCAACGGTGCCGACGCCCAGAAGTGGCGCGTCGTGCCCGCCGCGGAGTCCACCTTCGAGCTGCGCAACGTGGTGAGCGGACGCTGCCTCGAAGTGCGCCGGTCGCAGACCCAGTCCGGGGCCGAGGTCTGGCAGTGGCCCTGCAACGGCGGCAAGCAGCAGCGCTGGACGTTCGGTCTCCTGGACCCGATCAACAAGCTGTACGAGATCCGACCCACCCACACCGGCGACCAGTGCCTGGACATCGGCCACGCCCAGGACACCGAAGGTGCCGCGATCTGGCAGTGGAAGTGCAACCAGGGCATCGCCCAGCAGTGGCGCATCCTGCCGGTCAAGTGACCGACTGAGCCGTGCCGTTCGGGGCACGGCTGACACGGGCCGTGAAGGGGCAGCGCCGTGCCGGTCTGGCGGGGCGGTGCTGCCCTCACGTCCGCACTTTTTCACGTAACCGGCTGCAGCCGTGCCGCGCTGTCTGCCGCAATTCTTCTCCGAGGGGACTTGAGTGAGACGTCAGTGGTGGATCGCCCAGGCGTTGACGTGCAGCGTACTGGCCGGCGCGAGCGCCGTCGCGGGGACGGCATCGGCGTGGGCCGACGGCCCGGGCGGTGTTCCGGCAGCCCGGAGCGGGACCTTCGCTCAGGCCTCCGACGCGACCGCGCTCATGACCGCCGAGGCGGCTGAGAACGCCCGCAAGGAAGTGCGCCGTCTCGCGACGTCGCACCCGCTCGCGGAAGTCCGTGTGTCGGCCTGGAACGCCCTGCGGAGTGAAGATCCGGAGGCGATCGCGAAGTGGTTCGCCCCCGATGGCGGTTACGAATACGCCCGTGGCCGGGCTCGGACCACCAGGGCCCGCAACAAGGCATTCATCGAGCGGGTCATCCGTACGCACACCAAGAGCTATTCGCCCGAGGTGCGGGCCGCTGCGGAGCGGGCGCTGAAGGGCACCCCCGCCGAGCAGGCGACATTCGTCCGTACGGGATACGCCGAGGCCCAGAAGCACGACCGTGCCCAGCGCGAGGCTGACACCCAGCACAAGCAGGAAGTCGCCGAGGCCGAGCGTGAGGTCGTGCGCCGTCTCGCCGAGGACGACCCGGGCGAGCAGGTACGGACGGCGGCGCAGTGGGCGCTGCGGGCCGGTGCCACGGACGAGGACGTCGCGGAGTTCTTCGGCTACGGCTGGGTGTCCGGCGCCGCGCTGGACCTGGAGAGCCGCCGGTCGCGGATCGCGGACGCGGAAACGGTCCGCCACCACACCCTGACCCGTCTGATCCAGGAGGCCGCGGCGGCCGAGGAAGCCGTCAAGGGCGCCTCCGACGCGGCGAAGGCCAGGGCAGAAGCCGAACGGGCCTGGCAGGCTGTGGCCGAGCACGCCGACGCCGCACGCAAGGCGTGGCAGGCCGAGCGGGCTGCCGCCGAGACCCAGTCGGCGAACTGGCAGACCGTCGCCGAGCGGGCCAAGAACTCTGCCGACGGCATCTGGAAGAACATCAACGAGTCGGCCAAGTCCAACTGCGAAGCCTGGTCCAAGGAGCAGGCGGACGCCGCCGAATCGGCCGCCTTCTGGCAGAACATGTTCGACCGTGCCAAGGAAGGCGAGAGTCGAGCCAAGGGCTGACCGTCTTTTCCGCTTTTCTGTGCCGTCATCTCCGACTTTCCTGCTCCTGCCCTGCCCGGACGCCTCTTGCGTGTGGGCAGGGCAGGGCCCATTTCTGTATCCATTGACTAAGGGGGGTCTTCCCTTGATAGCCAGATTCCGGCCCAGAGCCGGACGGTCACGCATGGGCGTGACCGGAACCATGAGCAAGGCCGTTTCCGCGGTCGTCGCCATGGCGGTGCTGGGCACGACGGCGACCGAAGCCGTCGCCGCCATGCCCGCCAAACCCGCCGAGAAATCGTCGTTCGCCCAGGCGATGGCGACGCTCGACGCGGCTGCCGCATCGCTGCCGAAGCCCGGCGCCACGACGAAGGCGCCCGCGAATTCCGAGCTGGACCGGCTCAGCGCGGATCGCGACCGGCAACTCGTCGAAGACTTCGCGGAGTTCGACGAAGAAGAGGAAGTCCGCGAGGCCGCCAAGAAAGCCCTGGAGAGCGACGACCCGAACGCGATCCGGGAGTTCCTGGAGCACGGTGAGGCCGAGGCCCGCAAGCGTGCCAAGGACGAGAAGACCGATAACGACGCCGAGAACCGCAAGAAGATCGAGGCGATGCGCGGCACCGGCGGGCCGCACTTCAACGCCGAGGTCGAACGCGTCCTGGGCGCCAAGGCCACCGCCACGGACCGCGCGAACTTCCTGGCGTTCGGGGCGCAGATCGCGCGGGACCAGGACGCGAAGGACGAGAAGACCGCCAAGGAGCGCGCGGCCGAACTCCGTCGGCGCGTGGAGATGCTGGCCGACGCCGGCGGCCCGGAGGTGAAGGCGGCGGCCAAGGCCGCGCTCGCCACCGGCGACGACGCGGCCATCGCGGAGTTCCTGGACAAGGGCTACCTGGTCGCCGCGCGGAAGGACGCCGACAACCAGGCAGCCCACGAGAAGGCTCTGAAGGAGGCCCAGGAGGCTGCCGAAAAGCTCCGGGACCTGGCCCGCAAGGCCGCTCGCGCGGCCGAGGCCCGCACCAAGCTGATCGGCCACCACGGGGAAGCCCTCAAGGCCCTCAAGGACGCGTCCAACGCCATGACGTCGGCCGCCGCGGCCGCACGTGAGGCCGACCGGATGCTCTCGGCCGACCGTGCCGGCAAGCGCCTGTCCTCGTATGACAAGGTCAAGACCGAGGCGGCCCGCCAGGTGGAGTACGCCACCCACGCGGCCAAGGCCGCCCAGGTCGCGGCCGCCCAGGCCAAGATCCAGGCCGACGAGCTGGTGGACACCGGGCTGACCCACGGCACCGAGTGGTCCGAGGTCGCCTCCGGCATGGCGGCCGCCGCCGACGCGGCGGTCAAGGCGAGCGAGACCGCCCAGCACGCCGTGGACGCCACGGCCGCCGACGCCGCGGCGCTCAACTCCAAGAACGCGGCCGAGGCGCACGAGCAGCAGGCCAAGCAGTGGCGCGCCAACGCCGAGCAGCACGCCAAGGCGGCGGCTGCGATGGCCACGGCCGCCGAGAAGCAGGCCAAGGTCGCGGCCGACGCGGCCGCCCGGGCCAAGACGGCCCGTGTCGAGGCGGAGAAGGCCGAGGCGGAGGCGTGGGAGCACGCCAAGAAGACCCGTGCGGCCCGCCTCGAAGCCGAGCGGCAGGCGAAGATCGCTGCCGAGCAGCGTCAGATCGCCGAGCGCGAGCGGAAGCTGGCCGCCGAGGCCCGCGCCCGCGCCGAGAGCGAGCGCAACGCCGCCGCCGCGGCACGGGCTCGCGCGGAAGCCGAGGCCCGTACCGCCTCGGCACTGCGGGCACAGGCCCAGTCGGCCGCCGCCACCGCCGCCTCGGCGCGCGCGAGCGCGGCCGAGAAGGAAGGCATCGCCGCCAAGGCGGACGAGCGGGCCCGGGGTGATGAGCGGGCAGCTCACGAGGCCCGGGACAAGGCGTACCAGGCGGAGCAGAACCACCGGGCCAAGGAGGCCAAGGCCAAGGCCACCGAGGCGATCGCCGCCTCCGGCCGTGGCACCCTCAACGCCGCTGAAGCTCGGGCCGCTGCGGACGGCGCCCGCCAGGACGCCAACACCGCGGGCGCGGCTGCCGGTCAGGCACGCAGCGCCGCCGACGGCGCCAGCGGTGCGGCCGTACGTTCCCGTGCTGCCGCCACCGAAGCCGCCGGACACGCCGCCCGGGCCCGCGCCGCCGCTGCCGAGGCCGGGGCGCACGCCGCCAAGGCCAACGCCGCCGCCAACAAGGCCGAAGCCGCTGCCGCTGCCGCCAACGCCGCAGCCAACAAGGCCGAGTCCGAAGCCGCCCTCACGCACGCTGCGGCGCAGCGCGCCAACGCGGCGGCGGCCGAAGCCACTGCCCAGGAAGCTCGCGCGGGCATCGCTGCCCACGAGTCTGCCCGCCTGGCCGGGCTGGCCGCGATGGAGGCCAACAACGCCCTCCAGGCAGCCAACCGCACCAAGGAAGAGGCCGAAGGCGCGGTCCGCGAGGCTGCGATGGCCAGGCTCCAGGCCACCACCGCGGTGCACGCCTCCACAGCCGCCCGCTCCACCGCCGCCGGCATCGCCGACCCGGCCAACACCGCCATCGAGATGACCGCGCCCTTCACCGGCTCGGACGTCGACGCGGACTTCGCCACGCAGGTGGCCAAGGCCGCCCTGGAGACCGGCCAGGAGCAGGTCGAATCGGCCGAGGCCAAGGCCGTCGAGGCGCTCAAGGCCGCCAAGGCCGCCGAGGACGCCGCCAAGCGCGCCAACGCCCAGGTCGCACCGGCCTTCAAGGCCGCCGCCGACGCGGCGACTTCCGCGGCGAACGCCGCACGCTCGTCCGCCAACGCCATGAAGTCCGCCGCCCAGGCGGCAGACGACGGCGCCAAGGCCCGTGCCGCGGCAGCCAGCGCCAACAAGGCCGACGCCCAGGCCCAGGCCGACGCGAAGGCCGCCCGCCAGGCCGCCAACCAGGCCTACGCGGACGCCAAGGCAGCCCGCGACGCGGCCAACGCCGCCGAGGCCGAAGCAGCCCGCGCCCGCGGCGCCGCAGCCGAGGCCACGCAGCACGCCAACGCCGCTGCCGCCGCCGCTTCCAAGGCCGAACACGAGGCCTCGGTCGCCCAGAGCGCCGCCACCCAGGCCGAGAACGACGCAGCAGCCGCCAGCAAGCTGGCCGACTCCGCCGAACAGCACGCCAAGTCGGCAGAAGCGTCAGCTAAGAAGGCCAACCAGTACGCCCAAGAGGCGAAGGAATCCGCCGAGAAGGCGGAGGCTTACGAGCGCGAGCAGGAGCGCAAACGGCGCGAGGAGTCGCTGAAGGAGGAGAGCGCCAAGGGCGATGCCGAGAAGCTCACCGCGGGTGAGGAGGCAGCTCTCAAGGCTGCCGGCATCACGCCCGAAGAGCTCGCGGCAGCTCGTGAACTCGACGACAAGGGATTCCTCGGCTTCCTCAAGGAACACGGCGCCGAAATCCTGGTCTCCCTTCTTGGCCTCGACGACGTCAAGGCATGCTTCACCAAGGGAGACATCGAGGCCTGCGTCTGGACTCTCATCGGTGCGCTTCCCTGGAGCAAGGCTTTCCAGGCCATCAAGGAAGCCCCGGCGATCGGCAAGGCCATCTACCGGACCATCACGGGCATCGGCAAGTTCATTGAGGAGTCCGAAAAGGCGAAGAAGCTGATCCGCAAGAGCAAGGAGATCATCGAGAGGTTCCGTAAGGCGCCTTGTGTAAAGAAAAACAGTTTTACGCCGGAAACCCCTGTGGTGATGGCCGACGGCTCACGTAAGCAGATCAAGGACGTTCAGGCCGGCCAACAGGTTATCGCCACTGACCCGACAGTCGGCCGGACTGAGGCGCGAGCGGTCACTGATGTGATCGTCGGTGACGGCCGGAAGAACTTGGTCGAGGTGACTATCGAGACTGGCGGAGTGAAGGACTCCTTGGGAGTGGTCGATGCCACCGAGGGGCATCCGTTCTGGGTAGCCAGCCGGAGTCGCTGGATGGATGCCAAGAACCTCAAGGTGGGCGACCGGCTCCGTACCACTCACGGTGAACTCAAGAAGGTTGTGAGCGTCCGTACGTGGACCGAGCACCGTAGGGTCTACAATCTTTCCGTCGCGGGCATCCATACCTACTACGTGATGGCGGGCGGGACTTCCGTCCTCGTTCACAACAGTAGCTGTGGTCCCGAGGTTTACATCAATGATGCGCAGTTCGGCAAGAAGTGGGGTAAGCACGCTCAGGACTACAAGCTCAATCCCGGTGATCCTGCGGCCCGTCAGTGGTTCCGTGACAAGATCGCGGACGTCCGTAATGCCGCGGACGAGGTGCGGCAAGGTCCCTGGAACCCTGAGAGCGGAGGTGGGAATGACTACCTCTTCTATCGAAAGGGTAAAGACCTCCTGCTGGCGAAGAGTGATGGGGAGTTTGTCACCATGTTTCCCATGGAAGAGAAGCTGAACCGCTGGTTTGCGGAGGCGAAGCCCTATCAAGGGGGAGCTTGACATGAACCAGCCCCTGAGGGTCGGACAGAAGGTAAGGTCCGCGTTCGCGCTCGAGTACTTGGCCGGGGAGGATAACGCTGGTTCGCCTGTCGAAGGCGTCGAGTTCTTGATGGCTTCAGAGGGGTCCGTCCTTCTCTTCAGCGGTACGGATTGGACGCTGAGAACCTCGGAAGGTGGGTGGCCGAAACTGCCTGACTGGTGCTGGCCTGCCGAGTTGTGGAAGCGCAGCACGATCGAAGGGGTGGGAAGCCTGGGGTTCGACGAGATCGTCGGAGTGTCTGAGGTGCTCAACTCCGTTGGGGAGCTTAGTGGCCTTCGTCTGGAATTTCCCATGGCGTACCTGACGGTCAGGTCGGGTGAAGTGATGACATGGGACATCTCTCGTAAGGAACCGCGCTAGCGCGCATGACGTGATCAGCACATGGCAGAAGCCCTGGCGGAACATTTCCGGCAGGGCTTCTGCGTTATCACTGCTTGGTGCGCGTCCCGAATGGAAATTGACTGTGTCGGACGCTTGCGTTCTGATAGGCGTGCTTGTCGAGCAAGCGTGCATATGCGAGACGGTGCGCGCTGCACCGCCCTATACGCCTCCGCCACTTACCCTCGCACAGCCAACGAAACTCCGAACCTCCCCTCCCCATCAGTCCACCACCGGCTCATCTCAAACCCCGCAACCCCCAGTTCCTCCCGCACCCCTGCCTCCCGGAACTTCGCCGAGACTTCCGTCCGGATTTCCTCGCCCTCGGCGAACGGCACGGCCAAATCCAGCGCCGGGACCTTCACCGTCAGCTCCTTCCTCGCCCGCAGCCGCATCTCGATCCACTCGCGCTCCGCATTCCACAGCGCCACGTGTTGGAAGTCCTCCGGGTTGAAGTCGGCCCCCAGTTCGCGGTTGATGACGTTGAGGACGTTCTTGTTGAAGTCGGCGGTGACGCCGGTCGCGTCGTCGTAGGCGGCCACCAGCGTCGCCTCGTCCTTGACCAGGTCGGTGCCCAGGAGTATGGCGTCGCCGGGGGAGAGGAGGGCGTGGGCGGAGCGGAGGAAGGTGGTGCGTTCTTCTGGGAGGAGGTTGCCGATGGTGCCGCCCAGGAAGGCGAGTAGGCGGGGGCCTGGGGTGCCGGGGAGGGTGATGCCCTGTTGGAAGTCGGCTACGAGAGCGTGGACGGTCAGGGTCGGGTGGAGGGTCAGGAGGGTTTCGGCGGCGGAGGTGAGGGCGGATTCGCTGACATCGACCGGGACGTAGGTGTGCAGGTCGGTCAGGGCTTCGATGAGGTGGCGGGTTTTGTCGGAGGAGCCGGAGCCGAGTTCGATGAGGGTGCGGGCGCCGGTGGCCGTGGCGATGTCGGTGGAGTGGTTGATCAGGATTTCGCGTTCGGCGCGGGTGGGGTAGTAGTCCGGCAGGGTGGTGATCTCGTCGAAGAGTTCGCTGCCTCGGGCGTCGTAGAACCATTTGGGCGGGAGTTGCTTGGGGGTGCGAGTGAGGCCGTGGGCGACGTCGGCGCGGAGCGCGGCGGTGGTGGCGTCGGCGGGCAGGGTGCGGGTGACGGTGAGGGGACTCACGCGGCAGGCTCCTTGAGCGGGGTGAGGAGGACGTCGGTGGGCGTGGCCGCGAGCAGGGTGTACGGCGGGACCTCGGTCCAGTGGGGGGAGGCGTCGTACGGCTCGGAGGCGACGGTGGTGCTGCGGCCGGGTTCGGCGAGGTAATAGAGGGAGTCGCCCCAGGTGGTCGCGGCGATGGTGGCGCCGTCGGTGAGGAGCAGGTTCAGCCGGGCGCCGGGCGCGGCGGCGGACACCGCCGTGACGGTGTCGGCCAGTGCCTCGGCGGGGTCCATGCCGGCGCCGAGCCGGTAATGCACCAGTGCCCAGAGGAAGGCTGAGTCGCAGCGGGCCGGGAGGGAGAGGAGTCGTTGTGGGGGCAGGTCGGCGGCCAGGTTCGCCAGGGAGCCGGGCCAGCCCGGGACCGCGCCGTTGTGGCTGAAGAGCCAGGGGCCGTCGGCGAAGGGCGCGGCAGCCGCCTCCGCGTCCGCGCCGGCGAAGGTGGCGTCCCGTACCGCGGCGAGCAGCGCGGTGGTGCGCACCACCCGGCCCAGGTCCAGGATGCCGGGGTCGGCCCAGATGGGGCCGGCCCTGCGGTACCGGGCGGGCACCGGGTCGCCGGGTGCGTACCAGCCGACGCCGAAGCCGTCCGCGTTGACCGTGCCGCTGACTTGGCGGCGCGGTTCCCACGATTGCCGGTACAGGCTGTGCGGCGGCGCGGTGATCAGGGCGCTCAGAGGGACCTCCGGGCCCAGGTAGGCGAGGTGGCGGCACATCAGGGTCGCCTCCAGGAGGTGATGGGTCGCGCTGTCGGGGGCGGTGGAGGAGTCGGGGCCCTCATGCGCCCGCCGGGTCCGCGTCGCGGGCGGTGCGGAAGCCGGCGAAGATCTGGCGCCGTACCGGCAGGTCCCAGTTGCGGAAGGTGCCGCGGCAGGCGACCGGGTCGACGGCGAAGGAGCCGCCGCGCAGCACCTTGTACGGCCCGCCGAAGAAGACCTCCGAGTACTCGCGGTACGGGAACGCGGCGAAGCCGGGGTACGGGAGGAAGTCGCTCGACGTCCACTCCCAGACGTCGCCGATCAGTTGGCGTACGCCGAGGGGGGACCGGCCGTCCGGATAGCTGCCGACCGGAGCGGGGCGCAGGTGGCGTTGGCCCAGGTTGGCGTGGGTGGGGCCGGGGTCCTCGTCGCCCCACGGGTAGCGCCGGGAGCGGCCGCCGGCCGGGTCGTGCCGGGCGGCCTTCTCCCACTCCTCCTCGGTGGGCAGCCGCCGGCCCGCCCACCGCGCGTACGCGTCGGCCTCGTACCAGCTCACGTGCAGGACCGGTTCGTCCGGCGGCACCGGCTCGGTGACGCCGAAGCGGCGCCGCAGCCACTGCCCGCCCTCGCGCCGCCAGAACAGCGGCGCGTGCAGGCGGTGTCCGCGTACGTGGTCCCAGCCCTCGGCGGTCCACCAGTGCGGTTCGTCGTAGCCGCCGTCCTCGATGAAGTCGAGGTACGCGCCGTTGCTCACCGGGGTGGTGTCGATGTGGAAGGACGGCAGGAGGCGCCGGTGGGCGGGGCGTTCGTTGTCCAGGGCCCATGGCTCGGTGGAGGTGCCCATCGTGAACGGGCCGGCCGGTACGAGGACATCGGCGGGCAGGCTGTCGCCGGAGGTCACCGGCGGTTCGGGGGCCGTGAGCGCGGCCGGGCCGTGCCGCAGTTGGTGCGTGATGAGCATGGTCTCGTCGTGCTGCTGCTCGTGCTGCGCGATCATGCCGAACGCGAAGCCGGAGTCGAGCAGCGGTTCGCCGCGCAGCGGGCTGCGCTCCAGCACGTCCAGGACCCGGCTGCGTACGTCCGCCACGTAGCCGTGTGCTTCGGCGGGCGGCAGCAGGGGCAGGGACGGGCGCTCGGCACGCGGGTGCTCGAAGGCGTCGTACACGGAGTCGATGTCCGGGCGCAGCGCGTCCCGCTTGCCGACCGCGCGCAGCAGCCACTGCTCCTCCTGGTTGCCGATGTGCGCCAGGTCCCAGACCAGCGGCGACATCAGCGGGGAGTGCTGGGCGGTGAGGTCACGGTCGTCGACGCAGGTGGTCAGCAGGCGGGTCCGGTCACGCGCGGCGAGCAGGGCGCGCGCCGCGCGTTCCCGGAGCGACTCGGGGTCGCGGGACTCGGGAGCGTGGGTCACAGGCTGTCCTTCCCGGGAGTGAGCTGGTTCTCGTACGCGCCGTCCGCGATGGGTGCCGTACGCGCCGTGCCGCCGGGTGGCGCGGCTTCCGGCGGTGATCCGTCGGCGGGTTCAGGGGACGCGGTGACCGCCGTCCCGGCCGTCGCGAACTCCGCCGCGTAGGCCCCGTCGAGCAGGTCGTCCGCCGGGCAGCGGCCCCGGGCCACATAGCGTTCGGTGAACCGGGCGACCGCGTCGGTCACCGCGGCCGGGGCGCCCAGCCGGGGCAGCGCCTCCTGCGCGATGGTGAAGCAGGCCAGCGCGGCGGCCCGCAGCTCCGGGTCGGTCAGGGCGCCCCGGGTGGCGTGCCGCCACAGCGGGTTGCGCGGGGCCGGTCGCGAACCGGCCGTCTCGGCGAGGGGCTTGACCACGCGGTATGCGCTCTCGGCGGCCTCCGGGTCGTCGAAGAGCGCGGCCGTGACGGCCAGCGGCACGATCCAGCCGCCGTCCCCCGGCTGCGCGTCGATCATGCGCAGCTCCAGGTGCCCGCGCGGCCGCACGGGCGGGAAGAGCGTGGTGACGTGGTAGTCGAGGTCCTCCTCGGTGGGCGGGCGCGGTGTGCCCGTACGGACCCAGTCGCGGAAGGTCAGCCCTTCGGGCGCGTCCCACGGGCCGTCGTCGCTGCGGACGCACATCACGGGCGCGTCCAGGACGTAGTCGGCCCAGGCGGCCCGCGGGTCCGGGCCGTCGGGCGGGGCGAGGGTGCGGGCCGGGTCCATCTGGGACCACACCACCTGGCGGGTGGAGCGGTAGCCGGTCGGGCAGCCCTCGCTGACGGGCGAGTTGGCGAAGGCGGCGACCAGTACCGCGCCCAGCAGATGGGCCAGCCGCCAGCGGCGGCCGATCCCCAGTGGGCCGGGCTCCTCGTGCCCGGCGTCCAGGCAGACCTGCACGGACGCGGTGCCGCACATCATGGATCTGCCCGCGTGGCCCCAGCGGTCGAAGTACGCCTCCATGGCGTCGTAGCGGGGTTCGGTGAGTACCCGCCGTGGGGGGTGCCAGGGGTTGTGGCCGTGGCCCGCCATGCCGAGGCCCAGCTCCCGCACCGCGGGGCGTACCAGGGCCAGGTCGGCCGAGACGGCCTCGATGCACGCGGTGAGGGAGGTGGCGGGCAGCGAGCTGAGCTCTAGCTGTCCGCCGGGTTCGAAGGTGAGGGCCGAGCGCAGGGGGAGGGCGCGCAGTGCGGCGGCCGCTTCGCGGTGTCGTGCGGGGGCGACGGGACATCGGGGGTTGCGGGCGTCGTGGACGAGCCACTCGATCTCGACGCCGATGCGGCGGGGTGGTCCGGTCTTGAAGCAGATGCCACGCAGGTGGGCCTCCAGCTCCGCCTCCGTGACCGCCGGCCGTGCGGGCATGGGCTCCAACTCCTTCGGAATCGGGACGGGGGCGCCGTCCGACTGCGGAATTGCCGCCCCCCACCTAAGCGGGTGCGGGCGGTGCGCTCAAGGGCACATTCTCGTCGCCCCGGTGCCGGCGCGCGAGGGCACCGGCCGGGGGTGACGCGGGCCCGGTGCCGGTGCACCCGTTCCTGCCTGGGATTTTCCGGTGGTGCCCGCGATACGGAGGGTTCGTTTCTTTGTGCGAATTTGGTGGAAGGGTAGGTGAAGGGGGCGCCGGACGCGCCCGGGCCGGACGGCCCGGACCGCCGTTCCGGGCCGCGTGGGGTCGTCCGTGCGCGCCCATGCGGTGTCGGGGCGCGTCGTGGCCCGGCGCTCGGTGCCGTACGGCGCCGGACGGGCTCACGTACGATCCTCGGGGCCGCCCCCGGGCAACGCCGCCCCCGGGCAACGCCGCCCCCGGGCAACGCCGCCCACAGCGACGGCGGTCGGGCACCCACGGGACGAGGGGCGAGGGGGCAGGACGAGGGGACGGGAGCACGCGATGACAGGTTCGGGAAGCGGCGGCCGTGGCAAGGCGGCCCGGCCCCTGGCGGTCTTCGACCTGGACGGCACCCTCGCCGACACCGGACACCGCCAGCACTTCCTGGAGCGCCGGCCGCGCGACTGGAAGGGCTTCTTCGCCGCGGCACCGGACGACCCGCCGCTGGCGCCCGGCGTGGCACTGGCCCGGGAGAGCGCCGGGGAGTGCGAGATCGTCTACCTGACCGGCCGCCCCGAACGCTGCCGCCGCGACACGCTGGCCTGGCTCTCCCGGCACGCCCTGCCCGAGGGACGGCTGTACATGCGGCCGAACGAGGACCGGCGCCCCGCCCGGTACACCAAGCTGGAACTGCTGCGCCGCCTGGCGGGCGGCCGCGAGGTGCGCCACGTCGTCGACGACGACGAACTGGTCTGCGCCGCCTGCGAGCAAGCGGGCTATCCGGTCGTACGGGCCCGCTGGGCGGCCCCCTCCGCCGACCTGAGGGACGCCCAGGAGCGCGAGGGCCGCACCTGACGCATGCCGGTGGGCGGGGCGGAGCTGCTCATCCCGTCTACACCCCGCCCCTTCACCCCGCGAACCGGGCGCGCCGGGCCGCCTGGGCGCCGCGTTCGTCGCAGTCCGGTGCGGGCCACCACGGGAGCCCGCGCCGTCACCCACCGCCGTCCCGCCGGGGTGAACGCCCCGTCCGTGCCTGGTGGCGGCGGGCTTTCACGCGGTTGCCGCACCGTTCCATGGAGCACCAACGGCGGTTGTGCGCGGGCGAACGGTCGACGAAGCGCAGGGCACAGCCGTCCGCGCCGCAGACGCGTACCCGTAGCACGTCGGGCGACGGCAGCAGCGTCACCGCGTCCTGGGCGACCGGAGCGAGGCTCGCGGCCAGGTCGGCGGGTGCCGGGGCGGCCGCCATCGACATCACGAGCTTGCCGCCCACCACGTCCAGTTGAGGCGCGGGGGGTGGGAGAGCCGCTGCCGTCCTGTTGAGGAGACTCAGGTCGGCCGGGGCAGGGAGCGAGCCGCCCGCCGCCGCGAGCACCGCCCGGTCCACCGCGTCCCGCAGCCCTCGCGCCAGGGCGAGCGCCTCGGCGTCCTCCGACGCCGGACGGGCCGGTACGGACAGCCCGGCCCACTCCAGCCATCGCCGCAGGTCACTCGGTACGAGCAGGGTCTCGCGCGGGGTGCGCTGCCGGTCCCGCAGGGTGTTGACGAAGTCCAGGCATATCCGCCCGCCGTACCGGAGCCACGCGTCCTCGCTCGACATGCTTGCCAGCGTACTAACCCCCTGAGAGGGTTGGTACCGGCGCGGGCCGTACAGCGGTCCTGCCCGGAGACGGCTCGTGAACGGCGTGGAAGGGAACGGACGGTGGACGGTACGACCACGGGCGTGGCCCAGGTGGACGGCTTACGGCTGCACTACACCCGGGCGGGCTCCGGCCCGCTGGTGGTGCTGCTGCACGGCTGGCCGCAGACCTCCCGGTGCTGGTGGCCGGTCCTCGGCGAACTGGCCCGTGACCACACCGTCGTCGCGCCCGACCTGCGCGGCTACGGCCGCAGCGACAAGCCCACGACCGGCTACGACAAGCGGCGGATGGCCGCCGACATGGCAGGTCTCGTCGAGTCGCTGGGCTTTGAACGGGTTGCCGTCGTCGGGCACGACCGAGGCGCGCGGGTGGCCCACCGCTGGGCCCTGGACCGGCCCGAGCAGGTGGAGCGGATCGCCCTCCTGGACATCGTGCCGACGCGCGAGATGCTCCGCCGGATGGACGCCACGATCGCCGCCGGGTACTGGCACTGGTTCTTCCACCTCCAGCCCGACCTGCCGGAACGGCTGGTCGGCCCGGACGTCCGCGGTTATCTGGAGTACTTCTTCGAGCGGTGGACGTACAACCGGCACGCGCTGTCCGAGGAGGCCGTGGACGCGTACGTGGCGGCGTTCTCCCGCCCTGGCGCGCTGCGCGCGGGCTTCGACGACTATCGGGCCACGGAGGCCGACACCGCGCTGGACGACGCCGACTTCGCGGCGGGGCGGCTGCTGACCGTGCCCGTACTGGCCCTGTGGGGGTCGGTCGGCCTGCCCGCGCGGTTGCCGACGCTGGACATCTGGCGGGACTACGCCGCCAGCCCGGAGCAGGTGACCGGTGCGGAGATCGCCGACTGCGGTCACTTCATCGCGGAGGAGGCGCCCGAAGCGCTGCTCGCCCACCTGCGCGACTTCCTGCCGAAACCCACCTGACGGGCCGGCACTCGCGGAGCGGCCGTTCGTGGGGTCGGGCCGGGCCCGAAGATCCCGGGCTGCCCACATGCGGGGAGCGGGCCCACGCGCCGCGGCTCACCGCCCAACCCCACGTGCCGTAGCCCACCGCCCGCTCCACCCGCTGCGGCCCGCCGTTCGCCCCACGCGCCGCGGCTCACCGCCCGCCCCAGCCTCACGCCCGCCCCCCCCCGGCCGGCAGCGCGGCGTGCGGCAGGGCCAGCACCCCGTCCGGCCCCGCGAACTCCGCGCACCGCGCGTCGTACCGGCGCCTCATCTCCGCGATGGTCGCGGGCGGTCGGCCCACCACGACCTGGCCGGCCGACGCCACCCCGGCGGCGGGCCCGCTCCACCACGCGTCGGCGGTGGCCCGGTGTTCCCAGGTGAGCGTCGCGCAGCGGACGTCCGCGAGTCCGGCGTCGCGCAGCAGGCGGGCGAAGCCCTTTTCGGTACGGGGGAAGTCGCCCCCAGGGGCAAGCAGGGGCAAGCAGGGGCAAGCGGGGGCAAGCAGGGGCAAGCAGGGGCAAGCGGGGGCAAGCAGGGGCGGATGGGCCGGGCGCGTGACGCCCGCGGCGTGGATCGCGCGCCCCAGCAGGGCCTGGCCGGGTGCCGGTGGGGCCGCCCAGATGGAGAGCGCGATCCGGGCGCCCGGGCGTGCGGCCCGGCGCAGTTCGGCGAGTGCCGCGCGGGGGTTTCCGACGTGATTGAGCACGAAATTGCCCAGCACGGCGCCGAACCGGCCGTCGCCGAAGGGCAGCCGGGGCAGGGCGGCGACGCACACGTCCGCGTCCGGGACGGCCGAGGACACGCGGGCGGCCATGCCGGGGTCGGTGTCCACGGCCGTCACCGCGGCGCCCCGCGCGCCGGCGGCGCGGGCCGTCGTGCCGGGGCCGGTCCCGGCGTCGAGCACGCGCAGGCCGTGACACACGCCCGCCGCGTCGAGCAGCGCGGGCACCGGATGGGCGCAGAGCGCGGCGTAGCTTCGTACGCCTACGCCGCTGCCCGGCCGGCCCAGGCGCGGCGTTCGGCGTCGTCGAAGGCGGTGGAGTGCGGCATGGTCACACATCCTTTCCCCGGCCGGTGGCCGACGCCCTGTCAGGGAGCCCGGAATACCCGGGCGTACCGGCATCCTGCCGCTCGCCGGTGGTGCGGCACACCGGCGTCCGGACAGTGGCGAAGAAAACGGACGGTACCCCTCCGAAACTTGTCACGGGCACGAGGAGGCTATTGGATCAGGGGGCCGAGGTGCGTACCATGCGCCATAGTTGATCAATCAAAGACCGGCATGTCTGTTTCCCTGCCCGACCGAATGTGCCATGACGCTGCTGAGAGGTGGTCAGGAGTGGGACCCGAGCTGACCGTTCCGCCGACCTACTCGCCCATCCCGCCCGCCCGTCACCCCCGGCACAGGGAGATCGAAGCCCGGACGACCGCTTGGGCGAATCGTTTTTCCATAGGCTCCGACGAGCTGCGCGGACGCCTGGTCACCCACGGGATCGGCGGCTTCGCCGCCCGCATCCTGCCCGACGGCCGCGAGGAGGTCGTCTCCCTCCTCGCCGACTTCGTCCTCTGGCTCTTCGGCGTCGACGACGGCTACTGCGAGGAGAGCGACCTCGGCCACGACCCGGGCGCGCTGACCGGCGTGCTGCACCGGCTGCTGCGGGTCGCGCAGAATCCCGAGGCCCCCGTCCTGCCCGGCGACAGCCTCGCCGAGGGCCTTCGCGACCTCCGCCACCGCGTCTCCCGCCACGGCACCGCGGGGCAGGCCGCCCGCTGGATCGACGCCCTGCGCGAGTACTTCTTCTCCGTGGTGTGGGAGGCGTCCTACCGGCGCTCGGGCGCCGTGCCGAGCCTGCCCGACTACACCCTGATGCGCCTGTACGACGGGGCGACCTCGGTCGTCCTGCCGATGCTGGAGATGGGGCACGGCTACGAACTCCAGCCGCACGAGCGCGAGCACACGTCCGTGCGCGCCGCGGCCGAGATGGCCTCCTTCATCATCACCTGGGACAACGACATCTTCTCCCACCACAAGGAGAGCCGGGGTCCGGGCTACTACCTCAACGTGCTGCGCGTCCTGCAGAACGAGTACGGCATATCCCAGGACGAGGCCCTGACCACGGCGATAGCCCAGCGGGACCGGGTGCTGACGCTGTTCATGCGCCTGCGCGCGCACCTGGCACAGCAGGCCAGCCCGCAACTGCGCCAGTACCTGCACAATCTGGGTACGTTCATCCGCGGGTCCCAGGACTGGGGCATCACCTCCCTGCGCTACACCACCCCGGACGACCCGGCCCGGCTGCCCTCGGCGCTGCGCTCCACGCCCACCGACGACAGCCACGTGCCGCTGGGCATCCCCGTCATCTCCTGGTGGTGGGGACTAGTCCCGGCTCCCCACGCCCAAGCGCACGAAGCAGCAGCGGACGGCGGGGCGCGCACGCACGCGTGGGCGGCGCAGCCCGCCGGCTGACCGGTCACTCCGCCGGGTCGTCCGGACGCTCGCCCAGCCGGTTGCGGGCGGTCAGCGACCGCTGGAGACGGGTGAGCGCGCCGCTCGGCGACCGCCTGCGCAGCGCGGCGCGCGCCGCGTTGGCGCCGGGCGCGCCGTGCACGCCGCCGCCCGGATGCGCCCCGGCCGAGGCCAGGAAGAGGCCCTTGACCGGCGTCTCCGGGCGGCCGGTGCCCGGCACCGGGCGGAAGACGAGCTGCTGGTGCATGGCGGTCGTACCGCCGTTGATGGCGCCGCCGTGCAGATTGGCGTCGAGCGCCTGGAGCGTGGGCGGCGCGAGGATGCGGCGGGCTCGGACACGGGTCCGGAAGCCCGGCGCGTACCGCTCCACCTGCTCCTCCAGCCGGTCCGCCATCGCCTCCCGCTCGCCGCGGCTCCAGGTGCCGGTGATGCCGGCGCCCCCGGCGTCCGCACGGATGTCGTGCGGTACGTGGGTGTACGCCCAGGCCGACTCGGTGCCGGCCGGTGACCGGGTGGCGTCGGAGGTGGTCATCTGCCCGAAGAGGGCGAACGGCCGGTCGGGTACCCGGCCCGCCGCGAGCTGCGCGGCGAACCGTGTCAGTTCGTCGACGCCGTCGGCCAGGTGCACGGTGCCGGCCGTCGCCGCCTCCCGGGCGGTCCACGGCACCGGGCCGTCCAGCGCCCAGTCGACCTTGAACGTCGCGAAGTCCCACTCGAAGCGGCGCAGGTCCGCCAGCAGCCGGGTGGGCAGATGGCGGCTGTCGACCAGGTCGCCGTAGAGGGACGGTACGGAGACGTCGGCCAGTACGGCGCGGCCCGCCGGCACCGACTCGCCGCCCGCGGTACGCACCGCCACGGCGCGGCCCGCCCGTACGACGACCTCGGTCACGCGCTCGCCGCAGCGCAGCACACCGCCGCGCGCCTCCAGCCGTCGTACCAGGGCCGTGGTCAGCGCGCCCGCGCCGCCGACCGGCACGGGAAAGCCGTACGACTGGCCGAGCATGGTCATCAGCCACCCGAAGCCCCCGCTGCCCGCGGCCTCCGGTGCCAGGTCGGCGTGCAGGGCGTTGCCCGCGAGCAGCAGCCGGCCGCCCTCGCCGCCGAACTCCTCCTCGCCCAGGCGCCGTACGGGCAGCACGAACGTGCGGGCCAGCCGCAGGCCGCCCGCGCTGTGCAGCCGGGCGGCTAGCCGGGCCGTGGCCCGTACCGGTGGGAACGGTGTGAACAGGGCGCTCAGGATGTCGGGCCCCACCCGGTCCCAGATCGCGCAGAGCCGCTGCCAGGCGTCGCCGTCGCCGGAGGCGAAGCGGTCCAGTCCGTCGGCGGTGGCCGGCCGCCGGCGTTCCAGCACCGCGCACCGGCCGTCGGCCAGCGGATGCGCGAGGACCCGGGGCGCGTGGCTCCACCGCAGCCCGTGGTCGTCGAGGCGGAGCGCGGCGAGTACGGGCGAGGCGGCGGCCAGCGGATAGAAGGAGCTGCACAGGTCGCTGACGAAGTCGGGGTGGACGCCGCGGTCGCTGCGGACCGCGCCGCCCGCCTCGGGCTGCGCCTCCAGCACCTCCACGCTCCAGCCCGCGTCGGCCAGCAGATTGGCGGCCACCAGCCCGTTCGGGCCGGCGCCGATCACCACCGCGTCCGGCATCGCCGCTCCCTCCCGTCCGGGCCCGGGGCCCGGATGCCCGTGTACTGCGCCATCAGACCGCCTCGCTCGGCTGCCGCGGGCAGCTCTCCACGACCTTGGCGAGCCGGCTCAGCATGCTGCGGTGCCTGATCTGGAACAGCGCGTCCAGGACGGTGTTGTGCAGCACTCCGCCGGGCCCCTGTAGGGGGTGTTCGTCCACGATGACCAGGCTGTGGTCGCCCCAGGGGCGGATCTCGATCGCGATCCGCGCGGTGCCCAGCGCGCCGCTGTCCACCTCCAGCTCCAGTTCCCGTGGGGCTTCGCAGCGTCGGACGACGGTCCGGCCGGAGAGCGTCCACGGGCCCAGGCGCACGCTGTAGGAGAGTGCCGCCCCCAGCTCCGGCCAGTCGCCCTCACACGGCTGCGACCGGTAAGGACCGACCACCCAGTCCTGATACCGGCGGCCGTCGGCGAGCACCGCCCACACCGCGTCGGGATGTCTCTTGATCAACTGATGTCTTGCCGCCATGCGGCCTCCAACGTCGGGGGAACCGGTCGCCGGCGCGCGGCCGGCCCGGGCCGGTCCCTTCGCTCCGGCCCCGGGACTCGTATGGGTGCCCGCGAAGGCGCCGGCCACACCGGCCCGGTGCGCCGGGTCGTGCCGCCGCCGCGGCGTTACGTTGGACGGGCCGTTTCCGTACCGCCCGGGCACCGCACACGGACCGTGGAGGACCGACATGAGCCGCGACCTACCCCTGCGCGGACGCACCGCCGTGGTCACCGGCGCCGCACGCGGCCTGGGCGCGCACATGGCGTGTTCACTCGTACGGCGGGGAGCCGACGTGGCGCTGCTCGGCCTGGAGGAGGACGAGTTGGAGCGGGTCGCGGCCGGACTGCCGGGGCACGCCGCCCACTGGCCGGTGGACGTCACCGACCAGGACGCGATGGACCGCGCCGCCGCGCTCGTGGAACGCCGCTTCGGCCCGCCGTCCGTCGTCGTCGCCAACGCCGGGGTGGTGGCGGGCGGCCCCTTCCTCGACACCGACCCGGCCGTCTGGCGCCGCGTCGTCGAGGTGAATCTGATCGGCAGCGCGGTGACCGCCCGCGCCTTCCTGCCCGCGCTCCTGCGCACCCGGGGCTACTTCCTCCAGGTCGCCTCCCTGGCGGCCATCGGACCGGCGCCGATGCTGTCCGCGTACTGCGCCTCGAAGTCCGGTGCGGAGACGTTCGCGCAGGTGCTGCGCGCCGAGCTGGCCCACCGCGGGGTGGGGGTCGGCACCGCCTACCTGAGCTGGGCGGACACCGACATGGTCCGGGCCGCCGACCGCCGGACGGCGATGCGGGAGCTGCGCGCCCACCTGCCGTGGCCCGCGTCGAAGACCTACGACGCCGGGCCGGTGGCCGACCGTATGGTCCGGGGCGTCGAACGGCGGGCCGCCACGGTCTACGCACAGCCGTGGCTGCGTGCGGGCCAGGTGGCGCGCGCCGTCCTGCCGGGGATCGTGGCCGAGGGCTCCCGCCGCGCGTTCCTGCGCCTGGCCGGACGCGCCGACCTGACGGCGACCGGCCTGCTCGGGGCGGGCGGCCGGGCGGCGGAGGCCGCCGGTGACTCCCACCGCTGAGGCGTTCGGGTACGGCTCCGGACCGTCCGCGTACGGCGAAGGGGGAGCGCCCGGCCCGCCGCCGGGCGTGTCACAGCGGCCGTTCGGCGCAACCGGCGCGGCGGGCGTGCCGCACCCGGGACAAGCTCGGGGCATGGACCAAGCATCGGCTCCCCGGGCGCGGCTCGGGCTCGTGTTCCTGTTGACGGCGGCCGGGATCGCGGCCGTCCTGACCCCCGGCGCCGCGGCCCAGGACCACAGGGGCACCGTGGTCGCGCACCGGGCCCCCGCCACCGCGCCGCCCGCCCCTGCCGACAGCGGCTTCGACGACGACGCCGAGGAGCCGGGCGCCAAGGCCCCCTCCGCGGGCTCCGGCCGTACGGCCTCCGCGTGGCTGCCCTATTGGGGCGACACCCAGGGCGCCTACCGCGACGCCCTCCAGCACGCCGCGCACCTGCACACCGTCAGCCCGTTCTGGTACCGGGCCGCCTCCGCCACCACCATCAAGAGCCAGCCGGGCGCCGGGGACCGGCGGATCATCGCGGGCCTGCACCAGGCCGGTGTCAAGGTGGTGCCGACCGTCAACGAGTCCATGGACGCCACCGCGATGGCCGCCCTGCTGCACGACCGGGCCCGCCGCGGCGCGCACGTCGCGGCCCTCCTGCGGCTGGTGGCCTCCCGCGCGTACGACGGCATCGACCTCGACTACGAGAAGATGGCGACCACCGGGACCGCCCGGACACGGGAGCGGGTGCGCACCGGCTACGCCCGGTTCGCCGACGAACTGTGCGCCAAGCTGCACGCCAAGGGCAAGAGCTGTGTCATCACGGTCATGGCCCGCACCGGCACCTCCGGCAAGGCGTACGACTACGCGCGCCTCGGCAAGGCCGCCGACCGCGTCCGGATCATGGGCTACGACCTGCACTGGGCCGAGGGCTCCCCGGGCCCGCTGTCCTCGCTCGCCTGGTACGAGGAGTTCCTGCGGTACGCCACCCGCACCGTGCCGCGCGACAAGCTCGAAGTGGCCTTCCCCGGTTACGGCTGGGACTGGACCCAGGGCGTCAAGGCCCGCGCCAAGCATCTGACCTGGAAGGAGGCGGAGGCGCTGCGCCGCCGCAAGGGCGTCGCCTACCGCTTCGACACCAAGTCCGGTACGCCCCACTTCACGTACAAGGAGGGCCGGGCCGTGCACCACGTCTGGTACCAGGACGCGCGCGGTGTCGCCGCGCACCTGCCGCTGCTGAGGAAGTACGGCGTACGGAACACCGGGCTGTGGGCGCTCGGGTTCGAGGACCCGCGGTTCTGGAACGCGCTGCGCGGCGAGTAGCCGCAGCGCGGCCCCGGACGGGCTGCCGGCCCGCGCGGTGAACGTCAGCAAGACCTGCCCGGAGCCGTCCGGTGCGTGCAGCATCTCGAAGTCCAGCTCCGTGGCGCCCACCAGCGGGTGGTGGAAGCTCTTGACGCCGAAGCCGCAGCGACTGACCACGTGCCGCGACCAGAGCGCAATGAACTCCGCGTTTTGCACGACCAGTTCACCGATCAGCTCGGCGAGCTGCTGGTCGTCCGGGTGCTGTCCGGCCGCCATGCGCAGCGCGGCGACGGCCCGCCGGCTCTCCGCCTCGCGGTCCGGGGACCGTCACAGGGCGCGGGCGGGCGCGTCGAGGACGCCGTCCGAGGCGTTGTGGCTCTGACCCTGTTCGAGGCGTGTAGTACGCGACGCTGACGCCCGCCGTGTGTGCCGGCTCCTCGCGGCGCAGGCCCGGTACGCGGCGCCGGGCGCCGTGGAGACCAGACCGACGTCCTCCGGCTGGAGGCGGGCGCGGCGGGTCTGGAGGAAGTTTCCCGACTCGGCGGGTGTATCCATGCGGCCAGTGTCGTCCACCGGGGCGTGGTGTGCCTGGCCCTGTCGGTGTCAGGCTGCGGGCGGCCGGCTGGTACCGGGCCGTGGGCGATCGGCTGTTCCCTCAGGGATACCGACCGCTTAGTATGCCGAGGGTCGCGGGGTCCGGCATCCCGCGCTCCCGGCGTACCCGAGGTCTGTGGAGGCACCAGTGAAGGCATGGCGCGTACACGAGAACGGCGAGCCTCGCGAGGTGATGCGGCTGGAAGAAGTGCCGGACCCGCGGCCCGGGCCGGGACAGTTGCTGCTGAGGGTGCGGGCCGCCAACGTCAACTTCCCCGACGCGCTGCTGTGCCGCGGGCAGTACCAGGTACGTCCGCCGTTCCCCTTCACACCGGGTGTGGAGATCTGCGGCGAGGTGCTCGCCGCAGGCGAGGGGGCGCCCGCCGGGACGGGCGCCCGGGTGCTGGCCCAACCCCCCGTGCCGGACGGTGGCTTCGCCGACCTGGCCGTGGTGGACGCGGCGACGGTCCGCCCCGCCCCGGACGCCCTGGACGACGCGGAGGCCGCCGCGCTGCACATCGGCTACCAGACCGGCTGGTTCGGCCTGCACCGCCGGGCCCGCCTCCAGCCCGGCGAGACGCTGCTCGTGCACGCCGCGGCGGGCGGGGTCGGCAGCGCCGCCGTACAGCTCGGCAAGGCCGCGGGGGCACGGGTCATCGGGGTGGTGGGCGGCTCCGGCAAGGCGGCCGTCGCCCGCGAACTGGGCTGCGACGTGGTGCTGGACCGGCGCACCGACGACCTCGTGGCCGCCGTCAAGGAGGCCACCGGCGGCCGGGGCGCGGACGTGGTCTACGACCCGGTGGGCGGCGACGCGTACGCCAAGTCCGTCAAGTGCGTGGCCTTCGAGGGCCGGATCGTGGTCGTCGGATTCGCCAGCGGGGCCGTGCCGGCCCCCGGCCTCAACCACGCGCTCGTGAAGAACTACACGATCCTCGGCCTGCACTGGGGCCTGTACAACACCAAGGACCCGGCCGCGGTCGACGCCTGTCACGAGGAACTGTCCAAGCTGGCCGCTCAGGGCGTCATCCGGCCGCTGATCGGCGGCCGCGTACCGCTGTCCGGCGCGGCCGAGGCGGTGCAGCGGGTCTTCGACGGCACCACCACCGGCCGCCTCGTCGTCGTGCCCGGCCTGGAGGACGCGTGATGACCGAAGTGACCACGGACGCCGGAAACCTCGACGCCGACGGGCTGCGCCGCCGCGCCGCCGCCCTGCTCGAAGCCCACCCGCCGGCCCGTACCGACCCGCTCGACTTCCTGCGGGCCCGCTTCGACGCCGGGCTGGCCTGGGTGCACTTCCCCCGGGGCCTCGGCGGGCTCGACGCGCCGCGCGCGTGGCAAGCCGTCGTGGACGCCGAGTTGGAGGCGGCGGGCGCGCCGGACAACGACCCGCGCCGCATCGGCATCGGCCTGGGCATGGCCGCCCCCACCATCCTCCGCTTCGGCACGGACGAGCAGAAGAAGCGCTTCCTGCGGCCGCTGTGGACCGGCGAAGAGGTGTGGTGCCAGTTGTTCAGCGAGCCCGGCGCCGGGTCGGACCTGGCCGCGCTCGCCACCCGTGCCGTACGCGACGGGAACGGCACCGACTGGGTGGTGGACGGCCAGAAGGTCTGGACGTCCAGCGCCCACCAGGCCCGCTGGGCGATCCTCATCGCCCGTACGGACCCCGGGCTGCCCAAGCACCGCGGCATCACCTATTTCGTGTGCGACATGACCGCCCCCGGCGTCGACGTACGGCCGCTGCGGCAGATCACCGGCGAGGCCGAGTTCAACGAGGTCTTCCTGACGGGCGTGCGGATTCCCGACGCGCACCGCCTCGGCGAGGTGGGGGACGGCTGGCAGGTCGCCCGCACCACCCTGATGAACGAGCGGGTGGCGATCGGCGGCGCCCGCCTGCCGCGCGAGGGCGGCATGATCGGCGTCGCCGCGCAGGCCTGGCGCGAGCGCCCCGAGGCGCGCACCCACGACCTCCACCAGCGGCTGCTCGGCCTGTGGGTGGACGCCGAGGTGGCCCGCCTGACGGGGGAGCGGCTGCGCCAGCAGCTCGCCAAGGGCGCGCCGGGCCCGGAAGGCAGCGGCATGAAGCTGGCGTTCGCCCGGCTGGCCCAGCAGATCAGTGGCTGGGAGGTGGAGTTCCTGGGCGAGGACGGACTGGAATACGACGACTGGACGCTGCGCCGCCCCGAGGGCGTGGACTTCACCGGACGCCAGGCCGGTTATCGCTACCTGCGGGCCAAGGGCAACTCCATCGAGGGCGGCACCTCCGAGGTGCTGCTGAACATCGTCGCCGAACGCGTCCTGGGGCTGCCGCCCGAGCCGCGTACCGACAAGGACGTCGCCTGGAAGGACCTCCCCCGATGACCGCTCCCACCGAACCGGCCCCCGCACAGCCCGCCGCCGCCCCCGATCTCCTCTACTCCGAGCCCGAGGACGACCTGCGCGCCGCCGTCCGCTCGCTGCTCGGCGACCGCGGCGGCCCGGTCGCCGTCCTCGCGGACCTGGAGAGCGGCCGGACGCACGACACCGGGCTGTGGCGCTCGCTGGCCACGGACATGGGCACGGCCGGGCTGCTGGTCCCGGAGAAGCTCGGCGGGCAGGGCGCGAGCGCCCGGGAGGCCGCCGTCGTCCTGGAGGAACTGGGCCGCTCGGTGGCTCCCGTGCCGTACCTGACCAGCGCGGTACTGGCCGTGACGGCGCTGCTCGGCTGCGCGACGGACCGCCCGGAAGTGGCCGCGCCGCTCGCCGCGCTCGCCGCAGGGCGGAGCGTCGGTGTGCTCGCCGTGCCCCTGCCGACGGCTCCCGGCGCGCTGCCGGAGCCGGCCGTGCGGGCCGACGCGGACGGCGCGCTGAGCGGCGTGGTGACCGGCGTCGCGGACGCCGCCGCGGCGGACGTGCTGCTCGTGCCGGCCGACGGCCCGCAGGGATACGCACTGTACGCCGTGGACGGGACGGCCGACGGCGTCCGGACCGAGCGCGCCACCCCGCTCGACCTGACCCGCGTCCCGGCCCGGATCACCTTCGACCGGGCCGCCGGGCGGCTGCTGGCCGGGCAGGACACGGCCCGTGCGGCGGTGGCCGGGGCACTGCTGGCGGGGGCGGGGCTGCTCGCCTCCGAACAGCTCGGCATCGCCGAATGGTGCCTGGCCGAAACGGTCGGATACACCGCACAGCGCACCCAGTTCGGCCGCCCCGTCGGCTCGTTCCAGGCGCTGAAGCACCGGATGGCCGCGCTCTGGCTGGAGGTCGCCTCGGCCCGTGCGGCGGCCCGCAACGCCGCCGACGCGCTGGCCACGGGAAGCCCGGACGCGCGGGTGGCGGTGGCGGTCGCGCAGGCGTACTGCGCGCCCGTCGCGGTGCGCGCGGCCGAGGAGTGCATCCAGTTGCACGGTGGCATCGGCATGACCTGGGAGCACCCCGCGCACCTGTTCCTCAAGCGCGCCAAGAGCGACGAGATCGCCCTGGGCACGCCGGGCCGGCACCGCGCGGCACTCGCGGAGCTGGTGGACATCCCGGCTCCGTAGCCGCGTCGGCGCCCGGGTTCCCCGCCCCGTACAGGCCGGTTCGTACCGGTCCGTACGGGGTGCCGTCGTGCGCGGCCGTGGCGGCTGGCCGGGCCCCGCCCGGTGGCACCCCTGCGTCTGCCCGAGGCGCCGTCGTGGCCCCGCCCCGGCCTTCCCCCGCCCATCCGTCGGCACCCGGCCGCACGCGGGCGGCCGTCTACCCGAGGAGGCTCAGGGGGCCGCTGACGTCGCTCTCCGTGCCGTCCTGGGTCGTCACCTCGATCGTGTACGCGGTGCCCGGCGGCACCGTGGGCAGCGTCGCCAGGGCCTCCCCGGCGCTCTTGCCGCCCGCCTTGGGCGCCACCAGCGACAGCCGGTCGTGCCCTCCGGACGGCGTGCGGGCGCTCAGCCAGACGTCCACCTCCTTGCCGGTCGTGTTCGACCACTGGACGAGGAGGCTCCCCGCCACTTTCGCGCTGGAGCCGGCGGCCGGGGTCGTGACCTTCACGGCCGGGCCGGCGGCGGACGGGGCGGTGGCCGGGCCGACCGCGAGGGCGGTCGCCGCGGCGGCGGTGGCGGCTCCGACGGCCATGCCCTTGGCCTTCGCCGTGCGCATGATGACCTCCGTGGTGTCGGGGGGTGGTCGGGCGAAGCCTCCCCGCGCGGCGAGATCGTCACCGGTGCCGGGGCGACGGCCACCTCACCGGGGGTCTCGGAGCGGACGGGGCGCCGCGGCTGTACGACACTGTGTCCGCGGTCCGCGCGGGGCGGTGCCCCGGTACGCGGATGCCGGGAGCACGCCCCGGCCCGTTACGCAACCGTTATGACTGGAAAGTGCGGTTCGGGTAGCGTCGTACTCATGAAGATCGCACCCCGTCGCCCCGCGGCCTCCGGGACGGCGCCCGGCCGGCGCCCGCAGGCCGGCCCGGCGTTCCTGCTGGCCGCCGTCCTCCTGGCGGTGCTCACCGCCGTGGCGCCCGGCGCGCGGGCCGCCGACGGGCTCGACGAGGCGGCGGACGCCCTGAAGAAGGGCCCGGTGTACGTGGACCCGCGGGCGTCCGGCGAGCTGTCGTCCGCCGACGCGGACGCCCTCGCCAAGAAGATCAAGGACTCCGGGAAGCCGGTCTTCGTCGCGGTGCTGCCCGAGGCCGCCGAGTACCGGCCCGGCACGCTCCTCAAGGACCTGCGGACCAAGACCGGCGTCAGCGGCGTCTACGCCGTCGAACTCGGCGACCGGTTCAACGCCGCCGCCGACAGCCGGGTGATGTCGTACAACTCCGTACGCAACCTCGTCGGCGCGGTCCAGCGCTCCGGCTACGGCACCACCAAGGAGCGCCTGAACAGCTTCGTGGACACCGCGACCCGGCAGGCGTCCGGCCACGAGCCCGCCTCCTGGGGCGGCGACGGCGCCGGTGTCAGCACCGGCGCGCTCGTCGGCCTGGGAGCGCTGGCGGTGGTCGGCGGCGGTGGCGCCTACGCGCTGCACCGCCGCAACAAGAAGCAGCGGGCCGAGGAGGAACGGGCCGCGCTGGAACAGCTCCGCGTCGTGGTGGACGAGGACATCACCGCCTTCGGCGAGGAACTGGACCGGCTCGACTTCAGCCCCGGCGAGCCCGGCGCCGACGACGCGATGCGCGCCGACTACAGCCACGCGCTGGACGCGTACGAGAACGCCAAGACGGCGATGGGCCGCGCCGAGCGCCCCGGCGACGTCGAGCAGGTCACCAAGGCCCTGGAGGACGGCCGGTTCGCGCTGGCCACCCTGGCCGCGCGGCGCGCGGGCGAGCCGCTGCCGGAACGCCGGGTGCCGTGCTTCTTCGACCCGCGGCACGGGCCGTCCGTCGCGGACGCTGAGTGGGCGCCGAACGGCGCGGCGCCGCGCACGGTCCCGGTCTGCGCCGCCGACCGGGCGCGCCTGGAGGACGGTCAGGAGCCGATGGCCCGCACGGTGCAGACCGAGTACGGGCAGCGTCCGTACTGGGACGCGGGGCCCGCGTACGGCCCCTGGGCGGGCGGCTACTTCGGCGGCGGCATGCTGCCGGGCCTCCTCGTGGGAACCATGCTCGGCAGCGTCCTGATGAGCCCGTCCGCCTACGCCTCCGACTTCGGCGGCCAGCAGGGGGCCGAGGGCGGTGACGTCTCCGGCGCGGACTTCAACCCGGACGACTTCTCCGGCGGCTTCGGCGGAGACGGCGGCGGGGGCTTCGACGGCGGCGGGGGCTTCGGCGGCGGGGACTGGTGACGGCGCCGGGGCGGGGCACGGTCACCGGCTGAGAGCATGGGCCCGGGACGCGGGCGCCCGGCCGGGGCGCGGGCATCGGCCCTGTCGGCTTCGGCTGCCCGCACCCGTTTCGCGCCCGAAGCGGCGCGGCATACGCGGGGAGCCGGGGCCGCCTTTCCTCCCGCGCTCTCTCATGTTGTTTAATTGCCTGCACTTTGCAACAACATACGGTCTTCAGTAGGGGAGTGGGCATGACGTCCCGGTCGATACGCTCAGCGGCCGCCGCGGCACTGGCGGGAACCATGGCGTTCGGGGTGGCGGCCTGCTCGACGCCCACCGGCGGCAAGGGCGGCGGCACGGCCGGTGCCGAGGACTCCGCCGTGGTCGGCATCGCCTACGAACCGGAGACACTGAGCCCGCTGCTCGGCTACGGCAAGGACGGCAACTCCAAGATCTTCGACGGGCTGCTCACCCACGACGCGGACATGGAGCTGAAGCCCGCGCTGGCCGCGAAGCTGCCCGAGGTCTCCGACGACGGCAAGACCTGGACCTACACGCTGCGCGACGGCGTCACCTTCAGCGACGGCAAGCCCTTCACCGCCGACGACGTGGTCTTCACCTACGAGACCATCCTCGACGAGAAGACCAACAACGCTTCCAAGGCCGAGCTGGACGCCCTGGAGAAGGTCGAGAAGAAGGACGCCCGCACCGTCGTCTTCCACCTCAAGTACCCGTACGCGCCGTTCGCCGAGCGCACCGTCCTGCCGATCGCCCCCCGGCACATCGCGGGCAAGCAGGACGTGAACACCGGGTCCTTCACCACGCACCCGGTCGGCACCGGCCCCTACATCCTCACCAACTGGTCCAAGGGCGAGAAGCTCTCCTTCAAGGCCAACCCGCACTACTGGGGCGGCGCGCCCAAGGTGAAGAACTTCACCATGGCGATCATCAAGGACGACGACGTCCGCGCCACCCGGCTGCGCTCCGGCGACCTCGACGGCGCCATCCTGCCGCCCAACCTCGCCGCCACCTTCAAGTCCGACCAGGACAAGAAGACCCTGTCGGCCAAGACCTTCGACTACCGCAACGTCACCCTCCCCACCGCCAACAAGGTCACCGGGGACCCGGCCGTACGCCGCGCCCTGGACGTCGCGGTGGACCGCAAGGCCATGGTCGACGGCATCCTCGACGGCGCCGGCAAGCCCGCCTACGGACCCGTACCGACCGACAGCCCCTGGTTCGCCAAGGGCACCGAGCGCACCCACGACCTGAAGAAGGCCGAGCGGATCCTCGACGACGCCGGCTGGAAGAAGGGCGACGGCGGCATCCGCGCCAAGGACGGACAGCCGGCCTCCTTCAAGCTCTGGTACCTCGCCGGCGACAAGCTGCGCCAGGAGCACGCGCTCGCCTTCGCCTCCGACGCCAAGAAGGCCGGCATCGAGGTGAAGGTCGAGTCCGGCCCCTGGGAGGCCATCGAGCCGAACATGAAGACCGACGCGGTCCTCGCCGGCGGCGGCAGCCCCGCCGACCCCGACTTCGACCAGTACCTGCTGCTGCACTCCTCGCTCGCCGGCGACGGTTTCAACAACATGTCGCGCTACGACAACCCCGAGGTCGACAAGGCGCTGGTGGACGCCCGCCGCACCGACGACAAGGCCGCGCGCAAGGCCGGCTACGACACCGTGCAGCGCGAACTCGCCGACGACCCGGCGTACATCTTCCTCACCCACATCGACCACCTCTACGTGGTCAAGGACCGGTGGAAGGACCTCACCACCCAGGTCGAGCCGCACGACCACGGCCTGGCCTCCGGCCCGTGGTGGAACGTAGAGGACTGGCAGCCCGCCAAGTGAGCCGCCGCGCACCGCTTCCCTGGGGGCCGATGGCGCGGATGACGGGACGGCGGGCCCTGTTCGCCGTGCCCGTCCTGCTCGCCGTCACCCTCGGCGTGTTCGCCGTCGCGGCCGCCGCGCCCTTCGACCCCGTCCGGGCGTACGCGGGCACCGCCGGGCTCACCGCCTCCCAGGAGAACCTGGACCAGATCCGGCACAACCTCGGTGTCGACCAGCCGCTGCTCGGCCGCTGGTGGCACTGGCTGACCGGCGCGCTCACCGGTGACCTCGGCGACTCCGCCACGCTGCGCGCGCCCGTCTCGCAGGTCATCGGCGAACGGATCGGCTGGTCGGTGCTGCTGTGCGCCCTGGCGTTCGTGCTCGCGATCCTGGCGGGCACGCTGCTGGGCGTGCTGGCGGCCCGGCGGCCCGGCTCGCTGCTCGACCGCGCCGTCACCTCCGCCGCGTACACCCTGGAGGCCGCCCCGCCGTTCTGGCTCGGGCTGCTGGCCGTCTGGCTGTTCGCGCTCCGGCTCGGCGTGCTGCCGGCCGGCGGGCTGACCGACACCGGCAGCGAGGTCGCCACGGCCGGGCAGGTCGCCCGGCACGTCGTCCTCCCGGCGCTGGTGCTCGCCGTCTCGCAGCTCCCGTGGTTCGTGCTGTACGTACGGCAGGGCGTCGGCGACGCCCTGGAGGAGGATCCGGTGCGCGGCGCGCGGGCGCGCGGCCTGAGCGAGCGCACCGTCCTGTTCCAGCACGCCCTGCGCTCCGGGCTGCTGCCGGTCCTCACCCTGGTCGGCTCCCGGGTACCGGAACTGATCACCGGGGCGCTGCTGGTGGAGTCCGTCTTCAGTTGGCCGGGCATCGCCGCCGCCACCGTCGACGCGGCGACGAGCGTGGACTTCCCGCTGCTGACCGCGCTCACGGTGCTCGCCACGATTGCCGTACTGATCGGCAACCTGCTCTCCGACCTGTTGTACGGACTCGCCGATCCGAGGGTGGGATTCGATGGCTGAGACGGTGAAGACACCACGGACGACGGGGGCTCCCGGGGCCGACCGGGCTTCCGGGCGCACCGGGGCGGCCCCCGGGGGCGCCGGACCCGCCGGGGGCCCGGACGCGGGTGGCCGGACCGGCTGGCACCAGCGCCCCGCGCGGCACGGCGGCCGCGGCACCCGCACTTTCCGCGTCCGCACCTCCGCCGTCCTGGTGGCGGTCATCATCCTCGCCGTCGTCGTCGTGCCCCTCCTGGTCCCGCTGGACCGGCAGGCCGTCGACCTCGCCGCCAAACTCCGGGCGCCTTCCCCCGCCCATCCCTTCGGCACCGACGAGGTGGGCCGCGACCTGCTGCTGCGCTGCGTGTACGGGCTGCGCGTCTCGCTGCTCGTCGGCGTGGTCGCGGCGCTCGCCGCCACCGTCATCGGCACCGCGGTCGGCGCCCTGGCCGGGGCGCTCGGCGGCTGGGCGGACCGCGGCGTGATGCGCGTGGTGGACCTGTTCTCCTCCGTGCCGCACCTGCTGCTCGGCATCTTCATCGTGGCGATGTTCCGGCCCGGCGTCTGGCCCGTGATCATCTCGGTGGCGCTGACCCACTGGCTGTCCACCGCCCGGATCGTGCGGGCCGAGGTGCTCTCCCTCCGCTCCCGCCCGTACATCGACGCGGCCGTCTCCGGCGGCGCGTCACGGCTGCGGGTCGCCGTCCGCCACCTGCTGCCGGGCGTGCTGCCGCAGGCCGGGCTCGCCGCCGTGCTGATGGTCCCGCACGCCATCTGGCACGAGTCCGCGCTGTCCTTCCTGGGCCTCGGACTGCCCGCCCACGAGGCGAGCCTCGGCAACATGGTCAACAGCGCGCGCAGCTCGCTGCTGGCGGGCGACTGGTGGCCGACCCTCTTCCCCGGCCTGTTCATCATCGTCCCGACGCTCGCCGTCGCGGGCCTGGCCGGTGCCTGGCGCGAACGCATCAACCCGCGCCGCCGATCGGAGCTGATGCTGTGACCCCGCCGCCCGCACCGTCCCCGCCGTCCACGGCGGCGGCACCGCCCGTGCCGGCCACCCGGGCCCCGGCCCCCGTCCTCTCCGTACAGGGCCTGTCCGTACGCTTCCGGATGCGCGGCGGACGGCACGTCGCCGCCGTCACCGACGCGTCCTTCGACCTCGCGCCCGGCCAGTGCCTCGCGCTCGTCGGCGAGAGCGGCTGCGGCAAGTCCGTTCTGGCCTCCGCGCTGCTCGGCCTCCTCCCCGGCAACGCGCAGACCGCCGGCACCGCACACCTCGACGGCGTCGAACTCCTCACCGCCTCCGAACGCGAACTGTCCCGCTCGGTACGCGGCCGCCGCATCGGCCTGGTTCCCCAGAGCCCCGCCGCCCACCTCACCCCCGTACGCACCGTACGGTCACAGCTCGAAGAGACCGTCCGCGAGCTCACGGACACCCCCAAGCGCGCCCTGCGGGCCGCCGCCGAGCGCGCCGCCGAACGCGCCGCCTTTCCCGTCGGCCACCTCGACCGGCACCCGCACGAACTCTCCGGCGGCCTCGCGCAGCGCGCCGCGACCGCCCTCGCGCTGGTCGGCGACGCCCCGCTGCTCCTCGCCGACGAACCGACGACCGGCCTGGACCGCGACCTGGTGGACCGTACGGTCGACGAACTGCGCCGCCACATCGACGCGCCGGACGACATCCGAGGCACCGGACGGGCCCTGCTGATGATCACCCACGACCTGGCGGCGGCCGAACGCATCGCCGACCGGGTGGCCGTCATGTACGCGGGCCGGATCGTGGAACTCGCCGACGCGACGGACTTCTTCGGCTCTCCCGGACCGCGGCACCCCTACGCCCGCGGCCTGCTCGACGCCCTCCCCGACCGCGCCTTCACCCCCATCCCCGGCATGCCGCCGGAACTGGGGGACCTCCCGCCGGGCTGCGCCTTCGCCGCCCGCTGCGACCGGGACACGGACCTCTGCACGACCACCGCGCCCGCACTCACCGACGGCACCGCCTGCCATCACCCACGGGAGGCCGCCGCGGCCGCCGGCCCCCAGGCCGCACCCGAGGGGGCAGCCGGTGCTTGAACTCCGCTCGATCACCGCGGGGTACGACCGCGCCCGGCCCGTCGTACGCGATGTCTGCCTGCGCATCGAGGCCGGTACGGCCGTGGGCCTGCTCGGCCCCAGCGGCTGCGGCAAGTCGACACTGGCCCGGGTGGCCGCACTCCTGCACCGCCCGGACTCCGGCACCGTCGTCCTCGACGGCGAGCCCGTCGGCGGCTACCGCCACCGGGCCACCCGCGCCCAGCGCACCGCGTACGGCGTCGTCTTCCAGCAGCCCCGTCTGTCCGCCGACCCCCGACTGCGCCTCGCCGACCTGATCACCGAGCCCCTGCGAGCCACCGGCCGCCGCACCGAGGCCCCCGGCCGGCTGGCCGAACTGGCCCCCACCGTCGGCCTGGGCCCCGACCTGCTGGCCCGGCGCCCCCACGAGGTCAGCGACGGCCAGCTCCAACGCGCCTGCCTGGCCCGCGCCCTGATCCTCCGCCCCCGCTGGCTCATCTGTGACGAGATGACCGCCATGCTCGACGCCTCCACGACAGCCGCGCTGGTGACCGTCGTGGAGGACTACCGTCGCGCGTCGGGCGCCGGACTGCTGGCGGTCGGCCATGACCGCGCCCTGCTGGAGCGGTGGTGCGACCGGACGGTGGGGTGGGAGGAGTTGGGGGACGGGGCCGCGGGGACGGCCGGTCAGGCTGAGCCGTAGCGGGCCTTGATGTGCCGGCGTGCGGTCTTGCCCGTGCCGGAGCGGGGGAGGTCCGGTGCGAGCACGGCGGAGCGGGGGATCTTGTAGCGGGCCAGGCGGCCGTTGAGGGAGGCGAGGACCTCGGCCGGGTCGAGGACCGCGCCCGGCGCCGCCACCAGGACCGCGCGGCCCACTTCGCCCCATTCGGGGTCGGGCACCGGGATCACGGCGCACTCGGCGACGCCCGGGTGGGCCAGCAGCGCGTGTTCGACCTCGGCCGGGTAGATGTTCTCACCGCCCGAGATGATCACTTCTTTGATGCGGTCGATGATGGTCACTCCGCCGTCGGCGTCGATGCGCGCGGCGTCGCCCGTGCGCAGCCAGCCGTCCGAGAGGGCTGCCGCGCTCTCGCGCGGCCGGTTCCAGTAGCCGGTCATGACATGCGGGCCGCGGACGAGGAGTTCGCCGGTTTCACCGGGGCCGGAGGCGGGGCCCGTCCCGGTGGGGCCGCCCGCGTCGGGGGGCACGACGCGCACGTCGGTGAACAGGTGCGGCACACCGGCGAATCCCGGCCCGCCGCCGGTGTGCCCCGGGTGCGTCAGCAGGACGCCCGGCGCCGCCTCCGTCAGGCCGTACCCCTGGCGCAGCGTGATCCCCCGCTGTTCGTACACGGCCGGCAGGTCCTCGGGCACCGGCGCGCCGCCGCACACCAGCGTGCGCAGGGACGACAGATCGGCATGCGGCCAGCGGGGGTGGGCGGCGATCCGGCGGTACATCGTGGGGACGCCGAAGAGGGAGGTGACGCGGTGTCGCTCGACGGCATCGAGCGCCGCGCCCGCGTCGAAGGTCTCCATCAGTACGCAGGTGCCGCCCTTCAGCAGCACCGGCAGGGCCTGCATGCCCAGCGCCGCGGCGTGGTGGAGCGGCGCGGCGACCAGGGCGACCTCATCGGCCGTCAGGTCCTCGTCGATCAGGACGTTGACGGCGTTCCACGTGAGGTTGGCGTGGGTGAGTACGGCGCCTTTGGGGTGGCCGGTGGTGCCGGAGGTGTAGAGGATGAGGCAGGGGTCGTCGGCCGCCACGGGCTCGTCGGCCGCCAGGGGCTCGTCGGCCGGCCCGGCCGAGGGGGTCGCGTGGTCCGCCGGGCGGGGCTCACGCAGGGGCGTCGGCTCGACGACGGGTACGCCGCCGACGTCTGCCGGAGCGCCGGGGGAGGGGCCGCAGCGCAGCAGTACCCGGGCGCCGCAGTCCGTCAGTTGGTAGGTCAGCTCGGGAGCGGTGAGCCGTACGCTGAACGGGACGAACACCGCGCCCAGCAGGCCGGCGGCGAACAGGGACGTGAGGAACTCGGGCCGGTTGGGGCCGAGGAAGCCGACCCGGTCGCCCTTGCGCACACCGTGCTGCCGCAGGGCGTGGGCGATGTGGGTGGCGTGTTCGTACAGACCGGCGTAGCTCAGGCGCCGCCCGTCGTCGTGGACCAGCGCCGTGCGGTGCGGTGTGCGCCGCGCCCGCCGCGCGGCCCAGGCGCCGATGCCTTCGTCATACATGTGCTGCTGCCCCTGTCCGGTGTCCGGTGTCCGGTCGGCCATGGTGTGCCTGGCGGTGCGTCACCCGTTCGAGGGGACGCGTAGTGCCATGTTATTACTACTGGTAATGTGTTTGTGACTGTTGGTAATCGACGTGTGGGGAGGCTGGGGTGGCCGCTGGTCCCGGTACGGCACTTCTGATGGACGCGCGGGTCCGCCACAGCCCCGAGGCCGAGCGCATCGACACCCGCGGCGAGCCCCCGGTGTGGCGCGCGGAGCTGCCCGACGGCTCCGCCGCCTGGGTCGCGAGCGGGTACGACGCCGCGCGCCGGGTGCTGACGGACACCGGCTTCGCCAAACCGGCCGTCCGGGGTGGCGAGCGCTGGACGCGCTACCTCGGCTTCACCGGACCGCAGGTCACCGACAGCATCGTCCGCAGCATGCTCAACACCGACGGCGACCTCCACCGTCGGCTGCGGGAGCTGGGCGCGTCGGCGTTCACACCCGAGCGCGTACGGGCCTGTGTCGACCGTGCCGAGGGCGTGGCGGAGGAGTTGCTGGACGCGATCGCCGGGCGCGGCCGGGCCGACCTGGTCCGCGAGTTCGCCCATCCGTTCGGCGTCCGGGCGATCACCGGCCTGCTGGGATATCCGGCCGACTTCGTCCGCCGAGCGCTGGAGCTCCGCCGCTGGGGGCCGTCCCCGCTGTTCGACCCCCCGGGTTCACCGGACCGCGAGCAGTACGCGGCCGACCGGGAAGCGATGAGCGAGCTGCTGCACGACCTCGTGGCCTTCCGGCGGGGCAGCCCCGGGGACGACCCCGTCAGCGCGATGATCGCGCACGCCGACGCCACCGGCCTCGACGAAGGGCAGCTCACCTCCACCCTCTTCCTGCTGCTCGTCTCCGCCTACGAGCCCGTCGCCGACTTCCTCACGTCGAGCCTCTACACGCTCTGGCACCGCCCCGACCTCCTCGCCGATCCCGCCCGGGTCGTCGAAGGTCTCGACGAACTGCTGCGCTACACCTCCCCGCTGGCGGCCACCATGCCGCGCTTCGCCCTGCGGCCCACCGAGCTGTACGGCGCGGAGCTGGAAACCGGCGACGCGGTGATCGTGCACATCGCCCTCGCCAACCGCGACCCGCGGCGGTTCGCCGACCCCAACCGCCTCGATCTGGCCCGGGACTCCGGCCAGGACCTCGTCTTCGCCCACGGCCCGCACTTCTGCCTGGGCAGCGGCTTCGCCCTCGGGCTGTGCCGCACCGCCCTCGGCGCCGTACTCCACCGGCTGCCCGGCCTCGCCGCCGCCCAGCCGCTCGACACACTGCCCTGGCAGCGCGGCTCGACCGGCGGCATCACCCACCTGCACGTCACCGCCGGCCTGACGGCGCTGCCCGTCACCTTCCAGCCCCGGCACGCGGTGGTGTCCTGATGGCCCGCGTCACCGGCCTGTCGGTGCTCACCGCGTACGGCCACGGCCCGGACGCCCTCTGGCAGGGCCTGACCTCCGGGATCCCGGCCACCTCCCCGGTCACCCGCTTCGACACCGCGCGCCACCGGGCCCGCCACGCCGCCACCCTCCCCGGCACACCCGATCTGTACGCCGAACTGGAACAGCTCATCGGTGAAGCGTGCGACCAGGCCGAACTGTCGCCCGCCGACCGGGCCGCCACGCCGCTCGTGCTCGCCCTGCACGCCGGCCCGGACACGGCTGCCCTGGCCGTGGAACTGGCGGGCGCCTGCGGCCTGCGTGAGGTGCTCACCGTCCACACCGCCGCCTGCGCCGCCTCCAACACCGCCGTCGCCGAGGCGGCCCACCTCATCGGGACCACCGCCGAGCGGCGGGCCGTCGTGGCCGGCGGCAGCTTCGTGGACGCGAGCATGTTCGCCGCCTTCGACAGTGCGGGCATCCTCGCCCCGGACGGCGTCTGCCGCCCCTTCAGCGCCGGCCGCGAGGGCCCGGTGCTGGGCGACGGCGCCGCCGCCGTGGTCCTCGAACGCACCGGCACCGCACCGCCGTGGGCGGCCGTCCGCGGCTGGGGCAACGCCGGCGAGGCCCACCATGTCTGCCGCCCCCACCCCGACGGCCGGGGCCCCGCGGCGGCCGTCGCCACCGCACTGCGCCGGGCCGAGGTCACCGGCGACCGGATCGGCTATGTCAACGCCCACGCGACCGCCACCCCCGCCTTCGACGCGGGCGAGGCCGCCGCCATCGTCAGCGCGCTCTCCCCGCACGGCGCGCGGGCCCCCGTCAGCTCCACCAAGGCCCTGCACGGCCACTGCCTGGAAGCCTCGGGACTGGTCGAACTGGCCGTCTGCGCCCTCGCCTTCCGCCACGGGGAACTGCCCGTCAACGCCAACCACCTCGCCCCGGACGAGGACTGCCCCCTCGACCTCGTGCTCGAACGGGGCCGCGCACCGGGATCCCGCTACGCGCTCAGCCTCAACAGCGGCTTCGGCGGCGTCTGCACGGCCCTCCTCCTGGCGATGCCGTAGCCGCCGCCTCAGCCATGCCGGAACCCCTGACCGCCCCGTACCGCACGACGTCATGAGTGCGGAAAAGCCTCATGAGGACGCCATGGAACTGATCGTCGAGACCCGCGCCCAATGGCCGCCGCCGGACGACCCGGCGGCCCGCCTGCCGGACGTTCCGCGCTTCGACACCTCCGCCTTCGCCCCCCTGCTCGTGGCCGTCGGCGAACGCTGTCTCACCGACCGGTACGGCTCACCGCCGCTGCCCCCGGCGCTCGGCCCGCGCACCGCGCTCGTCCTCGCGGCCACCCGCGGCGACGTGGTGACGCAGGCCGCCATCGACGCCGCGGTGGCCGGGCAGCGGCAGGTGCCCAAACCCCTGCTGTTCCAGAACGTGCCGTCCACGGCGCTCGGCCACCTGAGCACCGTATGGGGCCTGACCGGCCCCCTCATCGCCACGCTCGCCATCGGCGGCCTCCTGGACGCGGCCCGCACCACCGCCGCTCGGGTCATCGCCACGGGCGACGCCGACCAGGTCCTGGCCATCGCCGCCGACCCCGGCGACAGCCCGCAGGCGCCCGGCACGGCATGGGCCCACCTGTTCACGGCCGGGCGGCGCTGACCGCCCGTACCGGCCGCACCGGGACCGGCCGCCCGCCGTGCCCCGACCGTCACCGTGGCCGCGGCTCTCCCGCCCGCGCCTCCACCGTCACCCCCACTCAAGGAAAGCGATGCCCTCGAACTTGCGGCCCCCCACGGCCGAGCTGCGGTTCCCCTCGGTCCTGACCCCCGAGACGCTCGAATCCGCCGCCGGGCCCGTCACCGTACGGCTCGACGACGCCTCCCGCGCCGCCGTCGCCCGCTGCCACGACTACCTCCACACCTGCGTCGGCGAGGGACGCGAGGTCTACGGAACCACCACCGGTTTCGGCCCCCTCGTCGTCTACGCGGGCCAGGACGAGGGCGTCGACCAGTGCGAGAACGTGCTCTGCCACCTCGAAGTCGGCCAGGGCCCCGACCTGGACCCGCCGGTGGCCCGGGCCACCCTGCTCGCCCGCCTGTGGAGCCTGGCCAGGGGCCGCTCCGGCGTGGCGCCCGCCGCCGTGGACGCCCTGGTGGCGATGCTCGGCACGTCCTTCGCGCCGGTGATGCCCGAGTACGGGTCGGTCGGCGCCAGCGGTGACCTCGCGCCCCTGGCCCACGCCCTCAGGTCCCTCCAGGGGCGCGGTGACGCCTACATCGGCACCACCCGTATGCCCGCCGGCAAGGCCCTGGCCGAGGCCGGGCTGCAGCCCGTGGAGCTCACCGGCAGGGACGCGCTCGGCATGGTCAACGGCACCTCCGTGACCGCCGCCGGAGCCGGCCTCGCGCTCGCCCAACTGCACCGCTCGGTGGCCGCCGGCACCGCGCTGACCGCCCTGCTCGCCGGCGTCCTCGGCTGCCGCCCCGACTTCACCGCCCCCGAGATCTTCGAGGCCCTGGGCCACGAGGACACCGCCGAGCGCGCCGCCGACCTGCGCGAACGGCTCACCGGCCATGAACCGAGCGGCACCCGCGCCCTCCAGGAGCCCTACACCTTGCGCTGCGCGCCGCACATCCTCGGTGCCGCGGCGACCAGTCTGCGCCACGCCCGCCAGGTCGTCACCGACGACCTCAACGGCATCAGCGACAACCCCCTGTTCTTCCCCGAGCGTGATCTCGTCGCCCACGGCGGCAACTTCTTCGGCCAGCAGGTCGCCTTCGTCGCCGACCTGCTGTCCATCACCGCGGCCCAGCTCGCCAACCTCGCCGAACGCCAGCTCGACCTGCTGATCGACCCACGGCGTAACGGCGGCCTCAACCCGATGCTCGCCGAGGACCCGGGCCGCGACCACGGCGTGCAGGGCATCCAGCTCGCCGCGACATCCCTGGTGGTGGCGATGCGCCGGGCCGCCACCCCCGCCGCCATGCAGAGCGTCCCCACCAACTGGCACAACCAGGACATCGTCCCGTTCGGCACCCAGGCCGCGTTCACCGCGCTCCGGCAGGCCAGGACGCTGCGCCTGCTGCACGGCTCGCTCGCCGTCGCCCTGCGCCAGGCCGTCCGCGTCGGCACGCGGCGCCCCGCCGCCGACGCCTGCGTCCGGCTCCTGGACGCCCTGGAACCGACCGTGTCGCCGGACCGGCCATGGGCCGTGTCGGTCCGGGACGCCGCCGATGTGCTCGACCGCGCCTGTTGACCGACGCGGCAGCGGCCGCTCCCCGGCGGACCGCCGCCCCGGCAGGCCCGCCGGCCCGTGAGGTCAGGGCCGCGGCACCACCATCACCTCGGTGCCCCGCGCCCGCACGGCCCGGATCTCGGCCGCCGGCAGCCCGTCGTCCACGATCAGCAGGTCGAAGTCGGTCAGCGGCGCCAGCGCGTACAGCCCGCCCTTGGTGAACTTGGTGTGGTCGGCGACCAGCACCCGCCGCGCCGCGCTCTCCATCATCGCCCGCTTGACCTGAACCGTCTCCGGTGAGGTGTGGTAGCAGCGGCCGTTGGTGACGGCGGTGGTGGACAGGAAGAGCACATCGGCGCGGAAGGCCCGTGCCGCGTCCGCCGTGTGCAGGCCCATGAACGCGTCGTACGCCGGGAAGTAGGCGCCGCCCAGCGTGATCAGCGAGATGCCGGGCTCCTTGGCGAGCGTGGTGACGGCCGGCAGCGAGTTGGTGATGACGGTCAGCGGCGCGTGCCCGGCGAACCGGTGCGCCAGCAGCAGACAGGTGGTGCTGTCGTCGAGCATGACGGTCTGGCCGGGCACCAGCAGCGTCGCCGCGGCCCGCGCCAGGGCCTGCTTGACCGGTGCCATGACCGCCATCCGGTCGGCCACGCTCCCGTGGAACTGCGCCGACGGCAGGCCGGTGGCCCCGCCGCGCACCTTGCGCAGCCAGCCCTGCGCCTGGAGGGCGTCGAGGTCGCGGTGGGCGGTCATCAGGCTGACCCCGTACTCCTCGGCGAGGTCCGAGGTGCGCACGAAGCCGCGGGCGATGACGGTGTCCCGCACGCGGCGGCGCCGCTCCTCCTGGGCTTCGAGCCGGTCCATGGTGCTCACATCCTGTGCCGTACGGGCGCGCGTGGCGCGTGGCGCACACCGTACGCCGTGTGAATTCGCCGCGTTATGTTCGCACGGATTTCACGCGGCGCGCGCGGCGGACGCGGTCCCCTCCGGCAGCTCCGGCCGGACACAACACGGCAGGCCACCGGCCTGGTGCGAAGATTTCCGGCCACCATTGACGCTGGTTTCGGCCGGACTGTTGCATCGGCTCCGTCCACTCCGCAGGCCCTGCCGCCGCCTGCCGCCGTAGAAAGGGGAGATTCGATGACGAACCCTCTCCCGCGTTCGCCGATCACACGGGCGATCACCCGCCTGGGCATCCCGCCGACCCTTGCCCCGGGCTATCTGGGCCTGCTGCTGTTCATGATCGGGGACGGGGTCGAGTCCGGCTATCTCTCGCCGTACCTGACCGACCAGGGTGTCCCTCAGCCCCGGGTGGCGCTGCTGTTCACCGTCTACGGCGTCGCGGCCGGCCTCGCCGCCTGGCTCTCCGGCGTACTGTCCGAGCTGTGCGGCCCGCGCCGCGTCATGTGGGCCGGCCTCGCCATCTGGGGCGCCTTCCAGGTCGTCTTCCTCGCCGCGGCCCTCCCGCTGGGCAGCTACCCCCTGATGATGCTGGGCTACGGGCTGCGCGGCCTGGGCTATCCGCTGTTCGCGTACGGGTTCCTCGTCTGGATCGCCGGGGCCGTGCCGCGGGCCCGGCTCGGCACCGCCATGGGATGGTTCTGGTTCGCCTTCACCGGCGGCCTGCCCACCCTCGGTTCGCTCGTCGCGGGCGGCCTCATTCCGCACATCGGCGCGTACGCCACCCTGTGGGCCGCCCTCGGCCTGGTCGCCGCCGGGGGCCTGATCGCCCTGCTGCCGGTCCGCGACGACCGCGGCGGCAGGCGGCCGCGCAGCGAGGGCGACAGCCCGCTGGCCACCCTCACGGGCAGCGTCACGATCCTGTGGCGCAACCCCCGGGTCGGCACCGGCGCCCTCGTACGGACCATCAACACGGCCTCGCAGTTCGGGTTCTTCGTCATCCTGCCGGTGCACTTCACCCGGACCGTCGGCTTCACCCTCACCCAGTGGCTGCACCTGCTCAGCGCGATGTTCGCGACCAACATCGTCGCGAATCTGCTGTGCGGCATGATCGGTGACCGCTTCGGCTGGCGCCGCACCATCGCCTGGTGCGGCGGCGCGGGCTGCACGCTCAGCACCCTGCTGCTGTTCTACGTACCGCAGGCCGCGGGCGCCCACTTCGGCCTCGCCCTGGTGGTCGCCGCGTTCTACGGCGCTACGCTGGCAGGGTACGTCCCGATATCGGCGCTGATGCCCTCGTTGGAGCCGCGGCACCAGGGCCAGGCGCTGGCGGCGCTCAACCTGGGAGCCGGCGCCAGCACCTTCGTCGGACCGGCCGTCGTCGCGGTCTTCGCCGGGCCGCTCGGCGTCGAAGGGGTGGTCTGGATCTTCGCGGGAATGTACGCGGTCAGTACCGTGCTCACCGTCTTCCTGAAGCTGCCGGACGAGCCGGGCGCCGCGCCGGCGGGAGCGGCCGGCCCGGCGCCCGCGGCCGCCGCGCCGTCCGCCTCGGCCCCGGCGTGAGAGGACGCTCCTGATGTCCGTACTGACCATCGACGTCGGCACCACGATGATCAAGTCCGTGGTCTTCGACGACCGGGGAAGCGAGATCGCGGTCTCCCGGCTCGCCACCGAAGTGCTGCGCCCCCACCCGGGCCGGGCCGAACAGGACATGGACGCCGTCTGGAACGCCGTTGTCTTCACCGTCCGCAACGCCCTGTCCGAATTCGCCGGCCGCCCCGGCCCCGCCGACCCCGTCTGGCTGGTCTCCTTCACCGCCCAGGGCGACGGCGCCTGGCTCGTCGACGAGCGTGGCCGCCCCACCGGACCCGCGATCCTGTGGTCCGACGGCCGGGCGGGCGACCTCGTCGGCCGGTGGCAGCAAGACGGCGTCCTGGAAGCGGCCTTCCGCCGCAACGGCTCGCTGACCTGCGCCGGCATGCCCAACGCGATCTTCGCGTGGCTGGCCCGGCACGACCCGGACCGCCTCGCCCGCTCGCACACCTCGCTCACCGCAGCCGGCTGGCTCTTCCTGCGGCTGACCGGCGTCACAGCCGTCGACGAGTCGGACGCCTCGGCGCCCTTCCTCGACCACGCCACCGGCGCGTACGACCCGCACCTCCTCGACCTCTTCGGCCTCACCGGACTCGAACGGCTGCTGCCCACGGTGCTGGGCGAGCACGAGCGGATCGCCGAGATGACCTCCGAGGCGGCCGGTCAACTGGGGCTGCCCGCCGGCCTCCCGGTCGTGATGGCCCCGTACGACATCGCCGCCACCGCGCGCGGCGTCGGCGTGGTCAACCCCGGCCAGGCGTGCGGCATCCTCGGCACCACCCTGTGCACCGAGATCGTCCGTACGGCCGTGGACACCACCGGCGAACCGTCCGGCATCACCATCGCCTACCGCGGTCGGGAGCGCGTCCTGCGCGCCTTCCCGACCCTCAACGGCGCCGAGGTGCTCGGCTGGGCCGCGCGCACCCTGCACCTGTCCGGGCCGCCGGAACTGGCGCGGCTGGCCTTCGAGTCCGAGCCGGGGGCGCGCGGCCTGATGTTCCTGCCGTACCTCTCCCCGGCGGGCGAGCGGGCCCCGTTCCTCGACGCGCACGCCCGCGGCGGGTTCTGGGGCCTGTCCCTGGAACACACCCGCGCCGACATGGCCCGCGCGGTCTTCGACGGCCTCTCGCTCGTGCTGCGCGACTCGCTGACCGCCTCCCGCACCCACGTCAGCGAACTGCGGCTGTGCGGCGGCGGCGCCAACAGCGACGCGTGGTGCGCGCTCATCGCGGACGCGACGGGGGCGCCGACCGCCCGCTCCGGCGACACCGAACTCGGCGCCAAGGGCGCCTTCCTCACCGGCCTGGTGCTGTCCGGCGCCGAGTCCAGCATGCACAGCGCCGCCACCAAGTACGTCCGTATGCGCACCAGTTGGGAGCCGGACCCGGAGCGCACCGTCCAGTACGCGGAGCTGTACGAGGACTTCCTGCACTGGCGCGCCCTCGCCCGCGAGGCGGGCTGGCGCCCCGGGGCCGGCCGGAGCGCACACCGCGCCGCCCAGGTCACCGACCGGCCGCCGGCCCTGTCACACCCGATACCCGCACCCCCCGAGCCCCCCGCCCAAGGAGCCCCGCACCGTGTCTGACGCCCTGACCGCCGACGCCGTCTGGCTCGGTCTCGACCTCGGTACGCAGAGCGCCCGCTGTGTCGCCGTCGACGGGACCGGCCGGCTGCTCGCCGCCGCCTCCCGGCCGCTGACGAGCCACCGCGACGGCAGGCGCCACGAGCAGCGGCCCGAGCAGTGGTGGAGCGCGCTGTCCGCCGCCTGCCGCGAGGCCCTCGCCGGGACCGACCCGGCCCGGGTACGCGGGCTGGCCCTCGACGCCACCTCCGGCACGGTCCTGCTCGCCGACGCCGACGGCACCCCGCTCACCCCCGGCCTCATGTACGACGACGGACGCGCCGCCGAACAGGCCGAGGCCGTCAACGAGGCCGGGGGAGCGGTGTGGCAGGAACTCGGTTACCGCACCATGCAGCCCTCCTGGGCGCTGCCCAAACTGCTCTGGCTGCTCCGCCGGGACCCCGGCCGCGGCGACCGGGCCCGGCTGCTGCACCAGCCCGACCTCATCACCTGGCGGCTGACCGGCCACCAGGTCCCGTCCGACGCCAGCCACGCCCTCAAGACCGGCTACCACCTCGCCGACGAACGCTGGCCGTCCGCGGAACTCACCCGGCTCGGCGTGCCCGAGCGCGTCCTGCCGCAGGTCGTACGGCCCGGAACCGTCCTCGGCACGGTCTGCGCGGCCGCGGCCGAGGCCACCGGCATCCCCGAAGGCACCACCGTCGTCGCCGGGATGACCGACGGCTGCGCCGCCCAGATCGGCGCCGGCGCGCTCGCTCCCGGCGCCTGGAACACGGTGCTCGGCACCACCCTCGTCCTCAAGGGCACCAGCCCGCACCTGATCCGCGACCCGCACGGCGTCGTCTACTGCCACCGCGGACCGGACGGCAACTGGCTGCCCGGCGGCGCCTCCAGCTCCGGCGCGGGCATCATCGCCCGGCACTTCACCCCCGAGAACGGCGACGACCTCGACGCGCTCACCGCGCAGGCGGAACGCGACGGCCGGAACTGGGACGCGGTCACCTACCCCCTCGTCTCGTCGGGCGGTGAACGCTTCCCCTTCCGCGCGCCCGGCGCCGAGCCCTTCACCCTCGGCGACGTGCCCACCCGCGCCCAGGAGTTCCACGCCTGCCTGCTCGGCGTCGCCTGCGTCGAACGCCTCTGCTTCGACTACCTGGACCACCTCGGCGCCCCCGTCGACGGGCCGCTCACCTTCACCGGCGGCGGCGCCCGCAACGCCTACTGGTCACAGCTCCGCGCCGACCTGCTCGGACGCCCCGTCCACCTGCCCGAACAGGCCGAAGGCGCCCTCGGCATGGCCGTGCTCGCCGCCACCTCCGGCGGCGTCGCCCTCCAGGAGGCCGCCGCCGCCATGGTCCGCACCGGCGCGCCGGTCACCCCCGACCCGGCCCGTACCGCCCGCCTGCTCCCCGCCTACCTCCGCTTCCTCGACGAACTGACCCGCCGTGGCTGGCTCGACCAGACCGTGGCCGACCACGCCCGCAGGAGGGCCGCACCGTGACCGACTTCATCCTCGTACGCCACGGCGAGACCGAGTGGCACGCCGAGAACCGGTACGCCGGACTCACCGACGTGGCGCTGACCGGACGCGGTGAGGAACAGGCGGCGGCCCTCGCCGACTGGGCCGCCACCGCCCGCCTGGACGCCGTCTGGTGCTCCCCGCTGTCCCGCGCCCGCCGCACCGCCGCGCCCGCCGCCGCGGCCTGCGGCCTGACCCCGCACGTCGACGAACGCCTCTACGAGGTGGACTTCGGCCGCGGTGAGGGCCTGACCAGGGCCGAGATGCGCCGGCGCTTCCCGGAGGAGCTGGCGGCGTTCCTCGCCGACCCGGTCGGCCACCACCTGCCCGGCGGTGAGGACCCCCGCGCCGCCGCCCGGCGCGCCGCCGACTGTCTGGCCGGCATCGAACGCGCCCACCCGGACGGCCGGGTCCTGATCGTCGCCCACTCCACCCTCCTCCGGGTCCTGCTCTGCCATCTGCTGGGCATCCCGCTCGCCGACTACCGGCGGGTCTTCCCGCGGCTCCTCAACGGCGCGCTGACCGAAGTGCGCCTCCGCGACGGCCAGGCCGCGCTGCTGCGCCTCAACGCCCCGGCCACGCCCGCCCCGGCCACCGCACCCCGGCACTGACCCGCCCCGACGCCATACCCCCATGCCATACCCCGACGCCGTACACCTCAGGAGAAAGACCCCCATGAGCAGCCCCACCGTCCTCGCCGCCGGCAACCACTTCATCCTCCCGAGCCTGCTCACCGAGGCGGTCCGCGAGGCCACCGGCGGCGCGGTGACCGCCGCGGAGATCCGGGAGCTGCGACTGCCCTGGCCGCACACCCCGCTCGGCAAGGTCGCCGAGGTCGACGAGGCGTCCGGTACGGAGGACCAGCTCATCGAGGCGCTCCAGGGCGTCCGGATCTGCGTCACCGAACACGCGGCGCTCACCGAGCGCATCCTCGCCCACTGCCCCGACCTGGAACTGTTCTGCGTCGGCCGCGGCGGCCCGGTCAACGCCAACCTGGCAGCCGCCACCCGGCACGGCGTCGCCGTCTGCTACGCGCCCGGCCGCAACGCCACCGCCACCGCCGAACACACCCTCACCCTCCTCCTCGCGGCCGCCCGCGGCGTCGGCGACACCCACACCGACCTGCGCCAGGGTGTGTGGCGCGGCGACTACTACGACTACGACAAGTGCGGCATCGAGATCGAGGGCACCACGGTCGGCCTGATCGGGTACGGGGCGATCGGCAGCCGCGTCGCCAAGGTGCTGGCCGCCATGGGCGCGCACGTCCTCGTCCACGACCCGTACGCGGCCCCCGGGGCGTCGGCCGGCGTCGCCGAGCAGATCGGCCTGGACGAGCTGCTGAACCGCTCCCGCATCGTCTCCCTGCACGCCCGTCTCACCGAGGAGACCCGCGGCATGATCGGCCGCGCGCAGCTCGCCGCCATGCCGCCCGGCTCCGTACTGGTCAACTGCGCGCGCGGCGCCCTCGTGGACTACGACGCGGTCTGCGACGCGCTGGAGACCGGACAGCTCCGGGGGGCCGGCTTCGACGTCTTCCCCGAGGAGCCGGTCCCCTCGGGGTCCCGTCTGCTGTCCGCGCCCGGCGTCGTCCTCACCCCGCACATCGCGGGCGGCAGCCGCCAGGTCGCGCACAAGGCGGCCCGCACCGTCGCCGCCGAGACCGCCCGCTTCCTGCGCGGCGAGCCGCTCGCACACTGCGCCAACCCGGCGGTGCTGGGCGGCTGACCCGCGCCTTTCCGGTACGACGGAGGGCCGCCCCCGGCAGGGGACGGCCCTCTCGTGCGTGTCGGCGTGCTGCACCTACCGGCGCCGTACCAGCGGGAACGGCAGTGTCTCGCGGATCGACAGGCCGGTGAGGAACATGACGAGGCGGTCCACGCCGATGCCCAGGCCGCCGGTCGGCGGCATCGCGTATTCGAGGGCCTGGAGGAAGTCCTCGTCCAGCTCCATGGCCTCCGGGTCGCCGCCCGCCGCCAGCAGCGACTGGGCGGTCAGCCGCCGCCGCTGCTCGACCGGGTCGGTCAGCTCCGAGTAGGCCGTACCCAGCTCCGTACCGAAGGCGACCAGGTCCCAGCGCTCGGCGAGCCGCGGGTCCTTGCGGTGCTGGCGGGTCAGCGGCGAGACATCGGTGGGGAAGTCCTTGTAGAAGGTGGGCAGCGTGGTCTTCTCCTCGACCAGCCGCTCGTACATCTCCAGGACGATGTCCCCGCGGCCCATCTCCGGCTTGACCGGCACCTGCGCACCGTTGCACAGGCGGCGCAGCGCGTCCGGCTCCGTGTCCGCGTCGACCTCCTCGCCCAGGGCTTCGGAGATCGCGCCGTAGACCGTCTTGACCGGCCAGATGCCCGAGATGTCGTGCTCGACGAGCTGGCCGTTCGCGTCCGCCTTGCGGGCGGTGGCGCTGCCGAACGCGGCGACCGCCGCGCCCTGGATCAGCTCCCGCGTCAGATCGAGCATCACGTCGTAGTCGGCGAACGCCTGGTACGCCTCCAGCATCGTGAACTCGGGGTTGTGCTTGTAGGAGATGCCCTCGTTGCGGAACGTGCGTCCCATCTCGAAGACCTTCTCCATACCGCCCACGCACAGCCGCTTGAGGTACAGCTCGGGCGCGATACGCAGATACAGGTCGAGGTCGTAGGCGTTGATGTGGGTCTGGAACGGACGCGCGTTGGCGCCGCCGTGGATCTGCTGGAGCATCGGTGTCTCGACCTCCAGGTAGCCGCGCTCGATCAGCCCCTGGCGCAGCGCCTGCACCGCGGTGCTGCGCGCCCGCAGGTTGTCCCGCGAGTCCGGCGAGACGACCAGGTCCACGTAGCGCTGGCGGACCTTGGCCTCCGGGTCGGACAGACCACGCCGCTTGTCGGGCAGCGGGCGCAGGCACTTGGCCGTCAGCCGCCAGTGGGTCACGAAGACCGTCAGCTCGCCGCGGTCGCTCGCGCCGACCTCGCCCTCGGCCTCGATGTGGTCACCCAGGTCGATGTCGTCGGCGAACCGCGCCAGCTCCTCGGCGCCGGTGCCCTCGCGGGTCAGCGCGACCTGGAGGTCACCCGACCAGTCGCGCAGCACGGCGAACAGCACACCGCCGTGGTCGCGGGTGAGCAGCACCCGGCCGGCGATCCGGACGACCTTGCCGGTGTGCGTACCGGACTCCAGATCCGGGTGCTCGTCGCGGACGTCACCGAGCGTGTGGGTGCGCTGCACACCGACCGGGTACGGGTCGGTGCCCTCCTCGCGCAGCCGCTCCAGCTTGCGGTGCCGCACCCGGACCTGCTCCGGCAGCGCCGCCAGCTCCCGCTCGCGCAGCTCCTGCGCGGTGGCCGGCGGCTTCTCCACCAGGCCCAGTTCGTCCAGGGAGGGCAGGTTGGCGGTGCTGGCCGGGGTCATCACCCGCTTCTTGCGGCCCTTGCCCCACAGCTTGCCCAGGCTCGGTACGGCCACGAAGCCCTCGGCGATGCCGGAGGCCAGGCCGATGCGGGCCAGGGCGCCGGTGTCCGCGTAGCACAGGAAGCGGGGGTACCACTCGGGGGCGTACTTCGCGTTGGAGCGGTACAGCGCTTCGAGCTGCCACCACTTGGAGAAGAACAGCAGCAGCTTGCGCCAGACCTTAAGGATCGGTCCCGCGCCGATGCGGGCGCCCTCCTCGAAGGCGGACCGGAAGACCGCGAAGTTCAGCGAGACGCGGCGCACGCCGAGCGCCCCGGCGTGCGCGCAGAGCTGGGCGACCATGTACTCCATCACGCCGTTGGGCGCGCTGCGGTCGCGGCGCATCACGTCCAGCGAGATGCCGTCCTTGCCCCACGGCACGAACGACAGCAGGGCGATCATGTTGCCGTCGCCGTCGAACGCCTCGGCCAGCAGGCAGTCCCCGTCCTCGGGGTCACCGAGCCGGTCCAGCGCCATCGAGAAGCCACGCTCGGTCTCGGTGTCGCGCCAGGCGTCCGCCCGGTGGATGACTTCCTGCATCTCCTCGTCGGACAGCTCCGAGTGCCGGCGGACCCGGAAGGCGGCGCCGGAGCGCTCCACGCGGTTGACGGCCTGGCGGGTCACCCGCATCTCGCGGCCCTCCAGGTCGAACTCCTTGACGTGCAGGATCGCCTCGTCACCGAGCTGCAGCGCACTCAGGCCGCTGCGCGCGAACGCCTTGGCGCCGTCCTCGCTGGCGCCCATGACGGCGGGCTGCCAGCCGTAGCGCCCGGCGACCTTCAGCCACTCCTCGATGGCCGGGCCCCACGCCTCCCGGTCACCGACCGGGTCACCGCTGGCCAGGCAGACGCCGGCCTCCACGCGGTAGGTGACGGCGGCCTTGCCGCTGGGGGAGAACACCACGGCCTTGTCGCGGCGGGTGGCGAAGTAGCCGAGCGAGTCCCGGCCGCCGTAGCGGGCCAGCAGGGCCCGGATACGGGTCTCCTCGTCACCGTGCAGCGCGGCCTCCATGCGCTGCGACCGGAAGAGCGTCAGGGCCGCGTTGAGCAGCGCCACCGCGCCGAACAGACCGAGCAGGAAGATCACCCAGTGCGGCGGGTGGCCTTCGAACTGCCGGCCGCTGAGCAGACCGCCGCAGACCCGGTCGGCCGCCCACAGGAGGCGGCTGTCGGCGCCGTGCTCCAGGCTGCCCGGGAAGAGCGAGACCAGGCCCCAGCCGACGAGGATCGCCACCAGCAGGCCGGCGGCCAGCACACCGGCGGCGCGCCAGAACGCGCCGCGGCGGGTGATCGCGTAGAACTCGCGGTGCGCGACCAGCAGCAGTACCAGCGCGGCCGCGCACAGCACCAGGGAGAAGCAGTACTCCCGGTAGCCGTCGATCACGAGGACCGCGTCCGTCAGCGTCACCAGCACCATGTAGACGACGGCGAACCACAGCGCGACCCGTTTGCGCGCGGTCATGGCCGCGGCCAGCAGGAAGAGGAAGACCGCGTACGCGAGGTTCGGCTCGACGACGATGGTCAGGGTGTCCAGCCATTGGATGACCGGTTTCAGGGCGCGTCGCAGCGGCCCGATCAACGCCGTGACGGCGCAGAACAGCCCCAGAAGGCTGAAAAAGATGGCGAAGCCGTTGGGCACGCGGCGGCGAATACGCGCCCACGCCGTTATTTGGTCCTGGTCCTGCACGGTGCTCATTCCGTCACACTAGGCTCTGTAAGGGGTTCGCTGCTCGATGGGAGGGCGCTCTTCTTCTGCCACTGGGGCCAGTCGACCATCCAGTCCCCGAGTCCGTTGTTCTCGGCCGCCCTCCCCCGTACGGAGGAGCCGGTGACTTCGAACGGGTCGCCGACGCGGACCTTGGAGTAGAGCCAGTCGGCGTCGGCGTCGGTCAGCCCGATGCAGCCGGAACTGTCGTTCACCCGGCCCACCTTGTCGGCGTTCCATGGCGCCGCGTGCGCGTAGGTGCCGGAGCTGGTGAGCTTCATGGCGTCGCGGACCGTCTTCTCGTACGCGTCGCCCAGCCCCACGGTCCCGGAGTTCATGGTGATCGTGCCCTCCTTCGCCATGAGCGGGAAGACGCCGGTCCAGGTGGAGTGCCGGGCGTCCGGCTTGCCGGCGGAGAAGGGGATGTCCTTCACCTCCTTTCCGTTCTCGGTGAACGTCAGGTGCTTGCTGTCCAGATCGACCTTGACCACATGGCCGGCGCCGATGGTGAAGTTCAGGTCGTAGTCCTTGGCGAAGTAGCGGCCGCCGCCGGAGTCCACGCCGTTCAGGCCGGCGCGCAGCCCCACCTTGGTGCCCGGCTTCCAGTACTCCTTCGGCCGCCAGTCCACCCGGTCCTTGCCGGAGAAGTCCTTGATCCAGCCCCAGGCGCCGGTCGTGCCGTTGTCGGTGGTCACCTTCAGGTGCCTCTCCACGGCGGCCTTGTCGGTCACCGGGAAGTCGAAGGTGATCGAGACGGGCTGGGCCACGCCGACGGTGGCGCCCTGCGAGCCGGGGCTCAGCGCGAGCTTGTTCAGCTTGTCCGCCCGGGCGGTGGTCAGCGACTCCTTGACCGTGTTCGTGCCGCCCCGCGCGTTCCTGGCCTCCGCGGCGACCGAGTACCTGGTGTCCGGCACGGTCGGCTCGTGGGAGATCCACACCCGGCCGCCGTCGCCCAGCCCGCCGGGCAGCCGACGGCCCTTCGGGTCGGTCACGACGACCTTGGTCAGGCTGCCGCCGTCCGCGCTGACCTGGAGTTTGTCCCCCGCCCGCACCGTCTTCACCCCGTTCGCCGCGCTCAGCGACACCCGCACCGGAGCGCCCTTGGACGCGGACGCCGCGGGGCCTCCGCAGGCGGTCAGCGCACCGACGCCGAGCAACGGCACCAGGGCCAGCGCGGCCCGCGCGCGGCGGGGTGTGCGACGGCGGCGCGAAGCGGGGGCAGGGCTCATCTAGGGGCTTTCCATGCAGCGGTCCGGCGGATGTCGGCCGCTAAGACGCGAACCACCTGCATTTCGTTGCGGTGCGTGACGTGATCCACGCCACGTCGCGCCACCCGCCGCGTGGCACCCGCGCGGCGGCGTGGTCCGTGCTCCGCGTCCCCGGTGCGCTGCCTCGCCGGCTCCCTCCCGACCCGTTGCCCACGCACCGTTGACGACGCCACCGCCCGCCCCTACGGTTCCCGCGTGTATCGCTTTCGGGCCGCCGCGGCGGCAGCAGCAGCACTCCTCCTCACTCTCTCGGCGTGTGGGAACGACGGTTCCGGGTCGGGCGGCGACGGGCCGGACAGCATCGAGATCGGCGCGCTCTCCATCGTCGACACCGCACCGGTCCACCTGGCCCGGTCCCACGGCTTCTTCGCCAAGCAGGGCATCGACGCGAAGATCACGCCCGTCCAGGGCGGCGCGTACAGTTCCTCCGGTGTCGTCAGCGGCCAGTTCGACTTCGGCTTCAGCAACACCACCACCCTGCTCACCGCCCGTGAACAGGGGCTGCCCCTGAAGGCGGTGGCCGGCGGCGTGGCCTCCACCGGGCAGACCGGACCCGGCAAGGACTACAGTGCCGTCCTCGTGCCCAAGGGCAGCGCCATCAAGTCGGCCAAGGACCTGCCCGGCCACCGGATCGCCGTCAACCAGTTGAAGAACATCGGCGACACCACCATCCGCGCCGCCGTGCGCCGGGCCGGCGGGGACCCGGAGAAACTCGAATTCATCGAGATCCCGCTCACCGACATGCCCGCCGCCCTCGCCGCCGGGCGGGTGGACGCCATCTGGACCGTGGAACCCTTCCAGACCCAGGCCAAGGACCAGGGCGCCCACGAGGTGTGCTGGCCCTTCGCCGAAGCCACCGACGACCTCACCGTCGCCATGTACTTCACCAGCGAGAAACTGCTCCGCGAGAAACCGGACCTGGTCAAGCGCTTCACCACCGCCGTCGACCAGGCCCTGGCCCACGCCCGCGCCCATCCCGAGGCGGTACGCGAGGAGCTCGGCAAGTACACCAGGATCCCGCCCGCGGTCATCCGGCGGATCGTGCTGCCGAAGTGGCCCACCGCGATCAACCGCGCGTCCGTGCAGGCCATCGCCGACTTCGCCCGCAAGGACGGGGTCCTCGAACGGCCCGCCGACGTCGGTGCGCTGCTGCCGTGACCCGCCGAGGGGCGCGCGCCGGGGCGCCGATGAGCGCGCCGCGCGCCGCCGGGCTCGGACTCCTGGGCCTGGCGTGCCTCTTCGCCGTCGCCGAGGCGGTGCCCCGGCTCGGCCTCGTCGACCCGCGCCACCTGCCGCCCGCCACCGCCATCCTGCGCCGCCTGGCCGCCGAACTGGGCGACGCGACCCTGTGGACCGCGCTCGGCGAGACCCTGCGCTCCTGGGCACTCGGCCTCGCCATCGCCGGCTGCCTGGCCGTCGCCCTCGGCGTGCTCATCGACGCCGTACCGGGACTGCGCGCCGCCACCGCCTCCACCATCGAGTTCCTGCGCCCCATCCCCTCCGTGGCGCTGATCCCGCTGGCCACCCTCCTCTTCGGCGCCGAGACCGGCTCCACCCTCCTCCTCGTCGTCTACGCCTCCTTCTGGCAGGTGCTCATCCAGGTGCTGTACGGCGTGGCCGACGTCGACCCGGTCGCCCGGGAGACCGCCCGCAGCTACCGCCTCGGCCGCTGGGCCCGCCTGCGCCACCTCATGTGGCCGACGGCCCTGCCGTACGTCATGACCGGCGTGCGGCTGGCCGCGGCGGTGGCGTTCATCCTCGCCGTCACCGCCGAACTGGTCATCGGCAGCCCGGGGCTGGGGCTGCGCATCCAGCTCGCCCAGTCCGGTGGCGCGGTCACCGAGGTCTACGCGCTGATCGTGCTGGCCGGGCTGGTCGGGGTCACCGTGAACGCGGCGGTACGCGCCGTGGAGCGCCGGGTGCTGGCCTGGCACCCGTCCGTACGGGGCGAGGTGGCGCGATGAGCGCGGCGCGCGGGCGGCCCGCCGGGCGGCCGCGGCGGGTGGGCCTGCGCCTGCTGCGCGTCCTGGGCCTGCCGGTGTTGCTGATCCTCGGCTGGTGGGCCTACAGCTCCGCGAGCCCCACCTTCTACCTGCCGACGCCCGGCCGGGTCGCCACCGCCTTCGCCGACGTGTGGTTCTCGGCCCGGATCACCGAGGACGTCCTGCCCAGCGTGGGGCGGCTGCTCACCGGCTATGTCCTCGCGGGCCTGCTCGGCGTCGGCCTCGGCGTCGCCGTCGGCTCCTCGCGCGCCCTGCGGGCCGCCGCCGAACCCGTACTGGAGTTCTTCCGTGCCGTACCGCCGCCCGTCCTCGTCCCCCTCATCATGCTGCTCGCCGGACTGGACACCGCGATGAAGGTGCTGGTGATCGTCTCGGGCTGTGTGTGGCCGGTGCTGCTCAACACCGTCGAAGGCGTACGCGCCGTGGACGAGGTGCTGGACGACACCGGCCGCTGCTTCGGGCTGCGCGGGGCCGCCCGGCTGCGCCACCTCGTCCTGCCCGCCGCGAGCCCGCAGATCATGGCGGGCCTGCGGCAGGCCCTGTCGATCGGCATCATCCTGATGGTCATCGGGGAGATGTTCGCCAGCACCTCCGGCCTCGGCCACACCGTCGTCCTCTTCCAGCGCGGCTTCGCCATCCCGGAGATGTGGAGCGGCATCGTCGTCCTCGGACTGCTCGGCTTCGGCCTCTCGCTCGCCTTCCGGGCCGCCGAACGCCGCATACTGGCCTGGCACTTGGCGGGCGGCGAGGAGCGGGGACGACATGCTTGAGATCACCGGCCTGGGCAAGGTGTACGAGGGGCGCGGCGGCGTCGAGGCGCTACGGAAGATCGACTTCCGGGTGGCCGACGGCGACCTGGTGTGCGTCGTGGGCCCCTCCGGCTGCGGCAAGACGACCCTGCTCAAGTGCCTGGCCGGACTGCTGACACCGACGGCGGGCGAGGTACGGGTCGCGGGCCGCCGCGTCACCGGCCCGCCGCCGGGCATGGCCGTCGTCTTCCAGGAGTACGGGCGCAGCCTCTTCCCCTGGATGACCGTGCGCAAGAACGTCGAACTCCCGCTGCGCGAGAAGAAGGTCCCCGCGCCGCGCCGCCGCGCACTGGTCGACGAGGCGCTGTCCGCGGTCGGCCTGGCCGGTGCGGCGGCGGCCCACCCGTGGCAGCTCTCCGGCGGCATGCAGCAGCGCGTCGCCATCGCCCGCGCCATCGCGTACGAGCCCCAGGTGCTCCTCATGGACGAGCCGTTCGCCGCCGTGGACGCGCAGACCCGGGCGGAGCTGGAGGACCTGCTGCTCACCCTGTGGCGCCGACTCGGCGTGACGACGTTGCTGGTCACCCACGACATCGACGAGGCGGTCTATCTGGGGCGGCGGGTGATCGTGCTGTCCTCGGCGCCCACCGTCGTCCAGGAGGACCTTCCGGTCGACCTGCCGTCCGCCCGCGACCAGATCACCACCCGCTCCGCCCCGCGCTTCGCCGAGCTGCGCGCCCACGTCTACGCCCAGATCAAGCACGCGAAGAACGGCGTGGCGGAAGGGGAGCCCCCGGCCCGGAAGGCGGAGTGACGCGGACCGCGGCCCCTCAGCAGGGGTGTACGGAGGGCCGCAGACGAGTCAGGAGTTGTACGGAGGGCTAGACGAGGAAGGCCAACAGCAGCACCGAGCACAGCACCTCCACGGCGCCGACCACCGCGATCCGCGCACTGCGCGCCGGGAGCGCCACCGCCCGCACGAAGTACAGCCCGAACGGCACCGCCAGCCACGGGTCCAGCGGAACGGCGGCCACCACCGCGAGCCCGTGGTACACCGCCGACGCCACCCGGAAGGTCTCGCTGCCGCGCTCGCGAATCATCGTCTTCACATGGAGAACGGTCCCGGTGAAATACAGCAGACAGGCCGCGGCGGCCCGCCAGGCGTCGGAGTCGAGGGTGCCGCTGCCCAGCCGGTACGAGACGAGCAGCATTCCGCAGGCGGGCACCACCGCCGCGATTCCGTTGACCGTTGCGCGCTCCGCATTGCGATACGCGTAACCGAGATTCACCGCGAAGAACGGCGCCGCGCACCATGCCGCGAGCAGCAGCCAGGGACGCGCCACCGCGAGCGGTACGGCGCATACGGCGAAAGCCGCACCGAATCCGGTGAGCGGCGCGAGATGGCGGCGCGGTGCCCGCGGATTGCGGGAGGCGCGCCGCAGCCGCAGGTATTGCTGGGTGTGGAATGCCGTGCAATAGGCCAGCAGCCACGCGGGCAGCAGGACGGCGTGCCACCCGTCGAACCCGGCCCGCAGCGCACCCGCCAGGAAGGGCACGACCAGCATGGCCCAGGCGCCGTGCTGGTTCGGTATCCAGCGGCGCAGTGCGCGCCGCCCCCGTGAAGTGCTCATCCCCCGAAGATAGGGGGTGGACAGGCCGGTTCGGGCGGCCGAAGGTCCGGGACCAAGGTCCCGCGCGGCCGGTGTGCCCGTTTTCCCGTACGGACCGCACGACCGGCGGCCTTCATCCCCTCGACCCGGAACGGGAAAAGCGGCCGGTGATACCCGCGCCTGCCGGTGACCCGTAGTGATCACCTGTATGGCGCACCCGCGAAGACGCGGGGAAAGGGGCGAAATAGGCCACACTGGCGGCCGTTGTCGTCCGTTGGGGCGGCGGGGTGAGGAGGTTCTGTCGTGGCCGTTTCGATCTCGGTCGTCGTGCTGCTCGTCGTGCTGACCGTCGTTTTCCTGCGCAGCGGACGGCTGAAATTCACGCACGCCCTCGTCTGTATGCTGCTCGGTTTCTACCTGGCGGGCAGCAGCCTGGCACCGGATATCCACAACGGGTTGTCCGGCGCCGCGGACGTGGTCAGCAGCGTCCGGCCCTGAGCCGGCCCCGGCCCCCGGGGCTCACCCCCGCGCGAACACGCCGATCGCGTTCGGAACCGGCCGTTCCGCGCCCGCGGAGGGGTGATTGCGCACGGTCGCCCCGGGGCTGCCCGGCTCGCGCGTGACGAGCGTGGAGGAACCGCCGCCGTCCAGATTGACCGCGTCCCGGGCGCCCAGCCGGTCCATCAGGTCGGCCAGCTCGCGTACCGTCATCCCCGCCCGCCCCGGCGCGCCGTCCAGCGCCAGCAGCAACAGCCGGCGCCCGCCCGCGCCGACGCCGGCGGAGGTCCGTACGGCCGGGGTGACGGCGTCCAGGCCGGCCAGCGGCTCGTCGCCGCGCACGATGGGGTGGCCGCCGACGGCGAAGCGCAGCGGCGCGGGCCGTCTCCCGACCAGGGCGTGGCCGACCCGGACCCGGTCGCCGAGGTGCAGTTTGCGCAGGTGCCGGGCGCCCTCCTCCCGGCCGACCAGCGTCGTCGTCCCGCGGGGGATGCCGCCCCGGCCGGGCACCTGCGCGGTCTTCGTCACCCGGCCCTGCCGGACCGTGACCTCGTACGTCTCCGTGCTGCACGGTGCGGCCCGGTCGGTGTCCGTGCCGCAGGTCGACCGGACGCGCGAGGTGGGCCCCCACCGGGAGGTGAACGCGCCGATGCCGTTGACCGGCAGTGCGTACTGGTTCAGGCCCCTCAGGGGAAGCGCGGTCCCGGCGGCCACCACGGCACCGCGCAGGGCCAGCCGGTCCAGCCGCGCGCGGCGGTCGAAGCCCACGCCGATGACGTCCTTGGTGTCCGTACCGGGCGGCAGGGCGGGGCCGAAGCGCTGTCCGTCGGGCACCGCCGCCTTCAGGTGCCGTCCGGAGGCGATGGCCGGGCCGACGGGGGCGCCGGTCGCCTCCACGCCGGGGTGCTGGGTCTCGGTGATGTTGAAGAAGTCCGCGTTGACGGCGGCCACCGCGCGCCGCGCGTCGGCCAGCTCGGAGACCGGGGCCCGCGCGCCGACCACGCCGGGGTACAGCAGGTCCACCGCGACCCGCCGGTCGGTCAGATCCACCGTCAGCAGGTGGCCGTGCGCGGAGCCCCGGCCCACCACGACATCGAAGGCGCTGTACGTCACGCCCGGCGCGACGCGGACCGCGCGCCCCAGGCGCGGGGCACCGGCGTCCGCGGTGGCCCCGGAGGCCGCCCCGCTGCCGGCCAGTACGCTCCAGACCGTCAGCGCCGTCAGTACCGCCCGTGCACGAACGAATCGGTGCTTCACGATTCCCCCAGACGTCGCGGTAACGGTCCCATGGGTACGAGGAGCCCACTATGGCCCGGAGGTGCCGGAAAGCCGTACAACCGCCGTACGGTCGTCGTGTCGCCCCCGTCACCGGATACCGGATCGGGCCGGCCGGCACCCCGGACACGGGAACCGCCCCTCCGTCCCAGGGGCGTGGCCACGGCCCTGGACCGGAGGAGCGGGAAGCTGATGGGGACGGAACGCGTACGGGGGGCCGCGCCGGTGCGGTGCCGGTGGGGACAGGCGGTCCGGCCGCGCGGACGCGCGAGTGGTGCGGCCGGCGTCAGGCCTGCGCGCCCGCCGGGGGAGTGGTCGGGCAGATCACGCGGGTGGCGGGGGTGAAGAAGGTGCCGTCCTTGGCGGGCTGGCCACCGGCGAACTCCGTGTAGATGTACGAGTAGAAGGCGACGTCGGGGTAGCCGCAGGAGGAGTCGGCGCCGATGGTGTAGGTCATGGTGACCGTGCGGGTGGCACCGGGGGCGATCGGCACGGCGTACGCGGCGCCCGCGCCCGGGGTGCAGGTCACGCCGGGATCGGCGGTACAGGTCTTCCAACTGTACTTCAGGCCGCTCGCGGAGGAGGTCTCCCACGTGGGCTGGAACGACTGCCACACGAACCGCACATCGGCGGTGCCGGTGTTGGTGAACTTCATGGTCACGGTCACGTCGGAGCCGGGGGTGGCCTGCGCCTTGTCCACGGTGAAGGCGAGCGTCGGGGTGTCGGCGGCGGACGCCGGGGAGGCGCCGGCCAGGCCGAGGACGGAGACGACGAGGGCGAGGAGAGCGGCGAAGCCGGCCCTGCTGAATCTGCTCATTGTTCTGCGCATGACCAGGGAGCGTAAGGCGTGATCCGCTCTTTGGGGCGGTTCCGGGAGAACCTGTTTTTTCGACCGAAAAGCTCTGGCCACCCCCAAAAGGCGTAGGGGCGGCCGGAATTGCGCGAAGCGGCCGGATTCGAGCCCGAAGGGAACGGGCGCGTACGGTCGTCGCCGACTGCGGACGCGTTGCCCGGCGGGCCGTTGAGGGGCCGGGTGGACGGCGCCGCCGTGCGCCTCGCCGGGACGTGGTCGGCGGGGCCGAGGGCCACAGGTGAACTCCCAGGACAGAGCAGGTGGAGTGCCACTCCTGCCGGGACGTGGGCGCAGGGCGGGCGGCGCGGAAGCCCGGTGGCAGGGCCGGGCGGGTGAGGCGGTGTGGAGCGGCCCGCCGCCGGTGTCCGGGTGCGGCCACCACCGGGGCGCTGTGGGCCGGACGGCTGTCACCTGTGCGTACCGGTGAGGCGCGATACGTGTTCCGGCGTCCCGGGGGCCCTTGCGGCCTGGCGTAAAGCCGCCGCACCGGCGGTCACGCGCCTGCGGACTTCCGCCGACGCCCGGACAAAGTACCCGCCGGAACGCGTGCTTCGACGTGGCGGGACGGCTCGCGGGTGCGGATTCGCGTGCGGCCCGCCGGGCACCACCGCGGGACGGCGTCGTCACCGTACGGTGACGACGCCCGGCCGCGCGGCCGCCCGCCTTCCGGGCCCGGACGGACCGCTAGTGCCCGATCTCCACGTCCTCCAGGACGCCCAGCGCGTCCGGCACCAGGACGGCCGCCGAATAGTAGGCACTGACCAGGTAGTTGATGACCGCCTGCTCGTTGATGTTCATGAAGCGGACCGACAGGCCCGGCTGGTACTCGTCGGGAATGCCCGTCTGGTGCAGGCCCACCACACCCTGGTTCTCCTCGCCGACGCGCAGGGCGATGACCGAGCTGGTCTGGTCGGGGTTGATCGGGATCTTGTTGCAGGGCAGCAGCGGGATGCCGCGCCAGGCCCGTACGGCCGTACCGCCGATCTCCGCGCCGGTCGGATAGATGCCGCGGGCGTTCCACTCCCGGCCGATCGCCGCGATGGTGCGCGGATGCGCCAGCAGGTACTGGGTCTTGCGGCGCCGTGAGAGCAGCTCGTCCAGGTCGTCGGGGGTGGGCGGGCCGCTGCGGGTGTGGATGCGCTGCTTGAGGTCGGCGTTGTGCAGCAGGCCGAACTCGCGGTTGTTGACCATCTCGTACTCCTGGCGCTCGCGGAGCGCCTCGATGGTCAGCCGCAACTGCTGGTCCAGTTGGTTCATCGGGTCGTTGTAGAGGTCGGCGACCCGGGTGTGAATCTTCAACACGGTCTGCGCGACGCTCAGTTCGTACTCGCGCGGCGCCAGTTCGTAGTCGACGAAGGTGCCCGGCAGGGCCGGCTCGCCGACATGGCCCGAGGTCACATCGATGGCCGCCTCGCCGTGCTTGTTCTGCGGCGGGACCTGGGCCGAGCGGTAGCGGTCCAGGTGCTCGCGCAGGGCGGGGGAGCGGTCCGCGAGCTGTTCGTACTCGGCGCGGGGAAGCGTCAGGACGGTCACCCGCGTCACGGCCCGTACGGAGTGCTCCCAGGTCGCGTCCGGCGCCAGCAGCGCCGCCTCGCCCAGGTGGTCGCCGTCCGCGAGGACGCCCAGCACCGTTTCGTCGCCGTACTTGCCGGTGCCGACCCGGTTCAGCTTGCCGTGCGCGATCAGGATGACCCGGTCGGCCGGTGTGCCCTGCTCGACCAGGACGTCACCGGGCGCGTGCTCCTCCTGGACGAACCGGCCGGCCAGCGCCTCCAGCGCCGACGGGTCGTCGAAGTCGCGCAGCGCCGGCAGCTCCCGCAGCTCCGCGGGGATGACCCGGACGTCGGAACCGGTGTTGGTGAACTCGACCCGGCCGTCCCCGAGGGTGTGGGTCAGCCGCCGGTTGACGCGGTACGTACCGCCGGAGACCTGGGTCCAGGGCAGCACGCGCAGCAGCCAGCGGGAGGAGATCCCCTGCATCTGCGGCACGGTCTTGGTCGTGGTGGCCAGGTTGCGTGCCGCGGCTGTCGCCAGGCTCGTGCGCGCCTGGTCGGTGTCCGGAGGGGTGCCGGGTCCGGACGTCGGGTCCGCCGATGTGGTCATGGAGGGCTTCACCTGTTCCTGTCGGTCGTTCGGCGTCGTGCGTCATTTCTCGGCAAACGGTTCTTCACGTGTCTGCCATGGCGGAAATGGTGGGATTCATTGGCCGGTCTGTACGTCTTCCAGAATTCCCAGGGCGTCCGGTACGAGGATCGCGGTGGAGTAGTAGGCACTCACCAGGTAGTTGGCGATCGCCTGGTCGTTGACCCCCATGAAACGGACCGAGAGGCCCGGTTCGTATTCGTCGGGAATTCCCGTCTGGTGCAGGCCGACGACACCCTGCTTCTCCTCGCCGGTGCGCATCACCACGAAGGAGCTGGTGCCGTCGGCGGCGACCGGGATCTTGTTGCACGGGAAGATGGGCACGCCGCGCCAGGAGGGCAGCGAGTGCCCCATGAAGTCGACCGCCGTCGGGTACAGGCCGCGGGCGCTGCACTGGCGGCCGAAGGCGGAGATCGCCTTGGGGTGGGCGAGCAGGAAGGTGGGGTCCTTCCACACCGTCGCGAGGAGTTCGTCCAGGTCGTCGGGGGTGGGCGGGCCGCTGCGGGTGCGGACGCGCTGGGTGAGGTCGGCGCTGTGCAGCAGGCCGAACTCGCGGTTGTTGACCATCTCGTGTTCCTGGCGTTCGCGCAGCGCCTGGATGGTCAGCCGCAACTGCTCCTCGACCTGGTTCATGGGGTCGCTGTACAGGTCGCCGACCCGGGTGTGCGCCCGCAGGACCGTTTGCGCGACGCTCAGCTCGTACTCGCGCGGCGCCAGTTCGTAGTCGACGAAGGTGCCGGGCACGCGGGCCTCGCCGTGGTGGCCGGAGGCGACCTCGATGGCCGACTCGCCGCTGGCGTTGCGCGGCGGCGCGGTGCTCGCGCCGGCCGCCGCGAGGTGTTCGCGCAGCGCCTGCGAGCGGTCCGTGATCTCCTGTGCGGCCTGCCGGGGCAGTGCCATGACGGTCACCCGCGTCACCGCGCGGTAGGTGTACTCCCAGGAGGCGGCGGGGTCGGTGAGCAGCCCGTCGCCGAGGTGGTCGCCCCCGGCCAGCGCCCCCAGGACCGTTTCGGCACCGTACTTGCCGGCGCCGATCCGGTCGACCCGGCCGTGCGCGATCAGCACCAGGCGGTCGGCCGGTGTGCCCGCCTCGGCGAGTACGTCGCCGGGCGCGTACTCGTGCTGGACGAAGCGCTCGCCGAGGGCGCCGAGCACCTCGCTGTCGGTGAAGTCGCGCAGCGCGGGCAGTTCGCGGAGTTCGTCGGGGATGATCGATACTTCGGTGCCGGAGACGGCGAAGTCGACCCGGCCGTCGCCGACGGTGTAGGTCAGCCGCCGGTTGACGCGGTAGGTGCCGCCGGAGACCTGCACCCAGGGCAGCAGCCGCAGCAGCCAGCGCGAGGTGATGCCCTGCATCTGCGGCACGGTCTTGGTGGTCGTGGCCAGATTGCGTGCCGCGGCCGTCGTCAGACTGGAATTCCGCGTCTCGCCCCCGGGGCCGTTCATTGTCTCGTCCGCTACCGTCACGGCTTCGCCACCAATCTAGGGAAGTTGAGAATCGGACGGCGGCCGGATCCACGGCCGTTCCGTGAGACGAGGTCCGTGCCGCTCGCCGCACTGAACATAGACGTGTTGTTTTAATCTGGGCAATCACTCAAAAGAGTGGCATAAAAAATAATTGAGATGGACAGGTTTAGTGGAATCCATCGATGGAAAGAGTGCCGTGGTGATTCCGTCCGGCGGCAGCCGAAGGCGCGGCGGCGACGGAAAGCCCATGATATGACGGAGCGGCTCGATCCCCGGCGGGCCGCCGGTCGAGGCCGGCCGCCCGGTGGACGGCCTCGGCCCGAGCAGCGCGGTGATTCCGTACGCGATACGGGCCCGTCGGCCGCCGGACGCGGCCTCAGCCCGTGGCGTCCGGCCGGGCGGCGCCGAGCGGCCCGTACATCTCGGCGAACGCCATGTCGGCGCACCGGCCCAGGCTCGTCAGCAGCCCGGCGGCGTTCTCCTGGGGCGTCCCGGGGGACCCGGGCGCCGCCGGGTCCGCGTACTCCTCCAGCACCAGATAGGCGCCGGGCTCGGGAAGCGTGAACCAGCGGTAGGTCGGGCCGACCGGCTCCGGACCGGCCGCCTCGTGCAGAGCGGTGGCACTCCGCTCGGTGCCGTCCTGCCGGCGGTCGCGGACGTCGAACCGGGCACGAACAAAGATGCTCATGCCCGGCACCCCATCACAACTCCCGCGCTCGCGGTACGGCCGCGTCCGAATCCGTTTTCCGGATGCGGATTTCCGGCAGCCGCTTCCCGGGCCGGGAATATGCCGCGGTCAGGGACCTGAGGCGGAGGCTCCCCGGTTCGGGGCCCGGAGGCGGGAGCCGCCGACGGCCGGTCCCCGAGGCGGATGCCGCCGGTGCTCAGGCCCCCAGCAGCGGCCCGCCCGCCGCGAGTGTCTGCGTCAGCCGCTCCCGTGCCGCCGTGTCGCACGGCACCGCCGCGTACTCGGCGCCGCGCGCCGTCCCCCACCGCCGCGCCACCGCCGCCGGATCCTCGCCCAGCAGCAGCCCCGCCGCCTGCGCCGCCGCGCCCAGCGCGACCAGCTCGCGGGCCTCCGGCACCACCACCGGCCGCCCCGAGAGGCGGCGCACGGTGTCCCGCCACGCGGCCCCGCGCGCTCCGCCGCCGATCAGCAGCAGCGGCGCGTCGGCCGGCACGTCCTCGTCCACGATCCGGTCCAGCGCCTGGAGCAGCGCGAACATCGCGCCGTCGTACGCCGCCTGGAGCACCTGGCCGGGCGTCGTGTCGTGCCGCAGACCGTGCAGCAGCCCGGACGCCTGCGGCAGGTGGGGCGTGCGCTCGCCGTCGAGGAAGGGCAGCAGCACCGCCGACCCGCCGGGCTCGACGGCCTCCCGGTCCAGGCCCAGCAGGGCGGCGATCCGGTCCACGGCCAGCGTGCAGTTCAGGGTGCAGGCCAGCGGCAGCCAGTCGCCGCGCGCGTCGGCGAAACCGGCGACCGTGCCCGTCGGATCGCCGGCCGGGCGCCGGGTGGACACCGCGTAGACCGTGCCCGAGGTCCCCAGGCTCAGTACGGGCTGCCCGGGGCGCAGCCCGAGCCCCAGCGCCGCCGCCATGTTGTCGCCGGTGCCCGCGGCGACCAGCGCGCCCCGCGGCAGCGGCAGTTCACCGGCCCGCACGGTGCCCGCCGCCTCGCCCGGCACCGCGACCCGCGGCAGCGCCTTCGGGTCCAGTCCGATGTGCCCGAGGATCTCCTCGTCGTACGCCTCCTCGGCAGGCGACCACCAGCCGGTTCCCGAGGCGTCGCCCCGGTCGGTGACCGCCTCGCCGCCGAGGCGCTCGGTGAGATAGTCGTGCGGCAGCCGTACTGCCGCCGTCGCGTCGGCCGCCGCGGGCTCGTTCTCCCGCAGCCACGCCCACTTCGTCACGGTGAACGTCGGCAGCGGCACGCTGCCCACCCGCCGCGCCCACGCCCGCGGCCCGCCGTGCTCCGCCAGCAGCCGCCGCTGCTGGGGCGCGGACCGTACGTCGTTCCACAGCAGCGCCGGACGCACCGGCCGGCCCGCCGCGTCGAGGGTCACCAGGCCGTGCTGCTGGCCCCCGACGGACACGGCCGCCGCCTGCCGCGCGGCGTCACCGCACTGGCCCAGCGCCTCGCCGAGCGCCCGCCACCACTGCTCGGGGTCGCTCTCCTTGCCTGCGCCGCCAGGATCCGTACCACCCGCGGACGAACCGCCGGTGACCATGTGCGGAGCCTGGCCGCGGGCCACGATCTCGCCGGTCGCGGCGTCCACCACGAGCGCCTTGGTGGACTGGGTGGAGCTGTCCACGCCGACGACGAGCGGTCCCGCTGCCTGTGTGCCCATCACGTTCTCCCTCTTCGCACCGCGGGACGCCCCGCAGGATGCCGGGCACCGTGCCTGTCGCGGGGTTTCCCCGGCGTGCTGCCGCATATTAGTTTGGCCCCGCCGTAATGTGTGCGGTGCCATGACGCAGTGGCCGAGGAGCCGCGATGAGCTACCAGCCCGTGCCCGAGGACAGATTCAGCTTCGGCCTCTGGACGGTCGGCTGGCAGGGCCGCGACCCCTTCGGGGACGCCACCCGCCGCCCGCTGGACCCGGTCGAGACCGTCCACCGGCTGGCGGAACTCGGCGCGTACGGCGTCACCTTCCACGACGACGACCTGGTCCCCTTCGGCTCCGGCGACATCGCGCGCGAGGCGGCGGTCAAGCGCTTCCGCCAGGCCCTGGACGCCACCGGCCTGACCGTGCCCATGGCCACGACCAACCTTTTCACCCACCCCGTCTTCAAGGACGGCGCGTTCACCGCCAACGACCGCGACATCCGGCGTTACGCGCTGCGCAAGACCCTGCGCACCATCGACCTCGCGGCCGAGCTGGGCGCCCGTACGTACGTGGCGTGGGGCGGGCGCGAGGGCGCGGAGTCCGGCGCGGCCAAGGACGTGCGCGCGGCCCTGGACCGGATGCGGGAGGCATTCGACCTGCTCGGCCAGTATGTCGTCGAACAGGGCTACGACCTGCGGTTCGCCATCGAGCCGAAGCCCAACGAGCCACGTGGCGACATCCTGCTGCCCACCGTCGGCCACGCGCTCGCGTTCATCGAACGGCTGGAGCGGCCCGAACTGTACGGCGTCAATCCGGAGGTCGGCCACGAGCAGATGGCCGGCCTCAACGTGCCGCACGGCGTCGCCCAGGCCCTGTGGGCCGGCAAGCTCTTCCACATCGACCTGAACGGCCAGTCCGGCGTCAAGTACGACCAGGACCTGCGCTTCGGCGCCGGAGACCTGCGGGCCGCCTTCTGGCTGGTGGACCTGCTGGAGACGGCGGGTTACGAGGGCCCCCGGCACTTCGACTTCAAACCAGCGCGTACCGAGGACCCGGACGGGGTGTGGGCCTCGGCGGCCGGCTGTATGCGCACCTACCTGATCCTCAAGGAGCGCGCCGCGGCCTTCCGCGCCGATCCGGCCGTCCAGGAGGCGCTGCGCGCTTCCCGGCTGGACGAGCTGGCCCGCCCCACCGCCGAGGACGGGCCGGCCGGCCTGCTCGCGGACCGTACGGCGTACGAATCGTTCGACGTGGCAGCGGCCGCCGCCCGCGGCATGGCGTTCGAGCGGCTCGACCAGCTCGCCATGGACCATCTGCTGCGGGCGCGCTGACCCGTCCGGCCGAACAGCCCGCGCGGGAAGCGGATCTCCTCCGTCCGCTCGGTCATGGCGCGGGCCGCTCCTGCGGCGGCGGCTCCGTCTCGGGCACCTCGCTGATCCCGGCGGCCGCCGGGTCGAGCACCCGGGCCAGGAACGTCCGGGTCCGCTCGTGCTGCGGAGCGGACACCACCCGCTCCGGCGGCCCCTCCTCGACGATGACCCCGCCGTCCATGAACACCACCCGGTCGGCGACCTCCCGGGCGAAGCTCATCTCGTGGGTGACGACCAGCATCGTCATCCCGTCCTGGGCGAGCGAGCGCATCACCGCCAGGACGTCGCCCACCAGCTCCGGGTCGAGCGCCGAGGTCGGCTCGTCGAAGAGCATCAACTCCGGCTCCATGGACAGCGCGCGGGCGATGGCCACCCGCTGCTGCTGGCCGCCCGAGAGCTGCGCCGGGTACGCGGTCTCCTTGTCGCTCAGGCCCACCCGCGCGAGATTGGCGCGCGCGCCCCGTTCCGCCGCCGTCCGGCCGCGGCGCAGCACCCGCCGCTGGGCGATCGTCAGATTCTCCAGGACGGTCAGGTGCGGGAAGAGGTTGAACGACTGGAAGACCATCCCGATACGGCGCCGGACCCGGTCGATGTCCACGTCCGGGTCGGTGACCTCGGTGCCCGCCACGGTGACCCGGCCCGCGGTCGGCTCCTCCAGCAGGTTCACGCAGCGCAGCAGCGTCGACTTGCCCGACCCCGAGGGGCCGATGACGCACACCACCTCGCCGCGCTCCACGGAGAAGTCGATGCCCTTGAGGACCTCCAGCGCGCCGAAGGACTTGTGCAGCCCTTCGACCTCGATCGCCCGTCCTGCCGTCGCCGGCTTCCGTTCGGTGCGCACGGCGCTCACCTCGCCTTCGCGGTACGGGCCTCCAGCCGCCGGACCAACTGGCCCAGGGGGAGGGTGATGACGAGGTAGAGCAGGCCGGCGACGAGGATCGGCGTCAGGCTCTTGTGCTCGTTGAGGGCGTCCCGCCCGAAGTTGGCCAGCTCGAACTGGCCGAGCGACAGACCGAGCAGGTAGACCAGCGAGGAGTCCTTGGTGAGCAGGATCAGCTCGTTGGTCAGCGGTGGCAGGACGATCCGGAACGCCTGCGGTATGACGATCGAACGCATCGCGCGGCCCGGCGACATGCCCAGCGAACGCGCCGCCTCCGTCTGCCCCTTGGGTACGGCCTGGATGCCCGCCCGGATGGTCTCCGCCATGTACGCGGCGCCGACCAGGCCGAGCGAGAGCATCACGGTGATGTTCATGTCGAGCGCGACCTCGAAGGCGAGCGGCACGCCGAAGCCCAGCGCGATGAACACCAGCAGGGCCGGCACCCCGCGGAAGAACTCGATGTAGGTGACCGCGAGCCAGCGGTACGGCGGCACCTGCGACAGCCGCATCAGCGCCAGCACCAGTCCGAGCCCCAGGCCGAACCCGAAGCCGAGCAGGGTGTAGAGGACGGTGTTGACCAGCGCGGTGGTGATGATCTCGGGGAACAGCGCCTTGGCGACCGCGACGTCGAAGAACGCGTGGCGCAGCGTTCCCCAGTCGGCGACCAGGGCGAGGACGAGCACGGCGGCGGCCAGTACGGCGTACTGCGCGCCGCGCAGGAGGCGGGCCCTCCGGCGTCGGGACAGGGGCATCGGTGTCGGCTCCTCATGCTGGCCGCGGAATCAGCCCTGCTGGGGCGTGGTGCCGAACCACTTCTTGTAGATCCGGTCGTAACTGCCGTCGGCACGGGCCTTCTTGAGCACCTCGTTGATCTTCTCGCGCAGCGCGTCGTTGCCGGTGCGCACCCCGATCCCGTAGTGCTCGCCGGTGTCGAACTCCGCGGTCACCGCCGTGTCCGGGTTCTGCTTGACGTAGTCGAACAGCACTCCGTTGTCGTTGATGCCCGCGTCCACCTGCCCGGATTTCACGGCGGTGAGCAGCAGCCCCAGGTCCTCGAACTCGACCAGCTCGACGCCCGCGCCGTGCTTCTTGGCGTACTCGGCGCCGGTGGTGGCCTTCTGGTAGCCCAGCTTCCCGCCCTTGAGGTCCTCGATCTTCTTGTAGGGCTTGCCCTTCTTGGTGATGAGCGCCTGGGTGGCGTTGAAGTACGGGTCGGAGAAGTCCATGACCTTGTCGCGCTTGGCGTTGATGGTCATGCCCGCGGCGGCCAGGTCGCACTTGCGGATGGCGAAGTCCTGGCCGGTCTCGATGCCCTCGAAGGGCGTGTTGACGATCTCCTGCGGCACCTTCAGTTCCTTGGCGACCAGGTCGACCAGGTCCACGTCGAACCCGACGATCTTGCCTTCCTTCTTCACCTGGAACGGCGCGTACGGCAGGTGGGTGCAGGTCTTGAGCGTGCCGGGAGTCACGAGCTGGACACCCGAGGCCGACTTCCCGTCGGACGCTTCGCCCGACTTCGTGCTGGTGCAGCCCGCGGTGAGCAGGGCGGCGGCCGCGACGAGGGCGGCCGTGGCGGACATCGAGGAGCGAACGGACACGGGTCCTCCGGATCAGGATGCGGCCCAACCCTCACCGTTCGAAGGTGAGTTGGCTGCATCCTGCCACCGGCCAGGGCCGATGTCGCCGCCGCCGGTGTTGCGACCGGGTAACGACCGGTCCCGTTCGATGCCGCCACGGCGCCGTGCGCGGCGCGAATCAGCCGGTCAGCTCCCGTGCCAGCGCCGCCACCGCGTCCGGCCCCACCCGGCAGCAGCCGCCGACGAGCCGGGCCCCCGCGGCGGTCCACGCCGCGACCCGGTCCGCGCTGAAGGCGGGCGTACCGCGCCAGGCGCGTGCCCGCGCGTCCCAGCGCTCACCGCTGTTCGGGTAGACGACCACCGGCTTGCCGGCCGCGCGGGCCGCCACCGCCACCGCCCGGTCGGCGTCCTCGGGAGTGCAGCAGTTCACGCCCACCGCGACCACCTCCGGGACATCCGCGGCGAGCGCGAAGGCGTCCACCAGCGGCTGCCCGGCCCGGGTGCGGTCCCCGGCCGCGCTGAAGGACAGCCAGGCGGGCACCCCGAGGCCGCGCACCGCCCGCAGCAGGGCCCGCGCCTCGTCCGTGTCCGGCACCGTCTCCAGCGCCAGTACGTCGGGTCCGGCCGCGGCCAGCACCTCCAGCCGCGGCCGGTGGAACCGCTCCAGTTCGGCCACCGGCACCCCGTAGGCGCCCCGGTACTCGGAGCCGTCCGCCAGCATCGCGCCGTACGGGCCGGCCGACGCGGCGACGTACAGCGGCCCCGCCGCGCCGGCCGCCGTCGCCTGCCGCGCCGCCTCGCGCGCCAGCTCCACACTGCGCCGCAGCAGTCCGGCGGCCTCCGCCTCCCCGATGCCCCGCGCGGCGAACCCTTCGAAGGTCGCCTGGTAGCTGGCGGTGATCGCCACCCGCGCCCCCGCCTCGTAGTACGCGCGGTGCGCCGCGACCACGGCGGCGGGGTCCTCGGCGAGCAGCCGCGCCGACCACAGCGCGTCGCCGAGGTCGTGCCCGGCGGACTGGAGTTGGTTGGACAGCCCGCCGTCCAGGACGAGCGGGCCCGCGGCCAGGGCGGCGGCGAACGAGGGGGCGGCTGAGGTGTTCATGGCGCCCAGCCTCTCACCCGGGCCCGCCCGCACGCTGCCCTGTGCGCGGCCGCCCGGGTCACTCCGCCTGGACGGCCTGGATGTCCAGCTCGACCCGGATCGTGGCGCCGATGGCCGCGATGCCGCGCGCGAGCATCTTGCGCCAGTCGAGGGTGAAGTCCTCCCGGTGCAGTTCGGTCACCGCGCTGCACGCGGTCCGCGTCTCACCGCCCATGCCGGTGCCGAGGCCCAGGTAGCGGGTGTCCAACTGCACCGACCGGCTGACGCCGTGCAGGTGCAGCACCCCCTGCACGGCCCAGCGGGCGCCGCCCTTGTGCACGAACCGCTCGCCGGTGAACTGCAGGTACGGGTAGCGCGCCGCGTCCAGGAACTCCGCCGAGCGCAGATGGTCGTCGCGCATCTTCACACCCGAGTCGATGCTCGCCGCGTCGATCGTCACCTCCACCCGCGAGTCCCGCATGTCCGGCGCGATCCACAGGCCGCCCTCGAAGTGGTTGAACCGGCCGTGGATCTCGGCCAGTCCGATGTGCCGGGCGGTGAAGCGGATGGACGAGTGGTCGGGGTCCAGCCGCCACTGTCCCGGCGTGGGCATCGGCGGCGCCGGGGCCGGTTCCAGCTCCACCGTGCGCGGCACGGTCCGCTCGCCCTCGGTCACCAGGCTGTCGAACCGCTCCGGACGGAAGCCGTCGCAGGTGATGACCACGTGGTAAGCGGCGGGGGCCAGCGTCGCGGTGAACCTGCCGTTGGGATCCGTCTGGCCGCGCGTGACCTCGGCGCCGCCGGTGTCGCGCACCGATATCCCGGCCCGTGCCATCGGCAGCCCGACGGGGTCCTGGACGCTGAGGTCCAGCGCCCCGGCACCGCGCGGGATCGGGGCCGGGGCAGGGGCACTGCGGGCGGAGCGGTCACGAAGGCGGGTGAGGATGGCGAGCGCCATGACAGGACGGGGCCTCTCGGTCAGTTGTGTCGAAAAAGGTGCATCTCCATCCTGTCATTGCTTTGGACCGCTGAGGACGACGGCTGTCAATACCCGGTGAAACGTGAAATTCATCGCACCGGGCACAAGGTGAGGGCGAACCGGGCGGGCGCCACCGTCAGCTCGTACCGCGGCAGCACCCCGGGGCCGCAGGAAGCGCTGCCGATGCCGTGTTGGGCGTGGTCGAGGTGGAGCCAGATCCCGTCGCCCGGGGTGAGGTCGGTGGTGTGCCGCGCGGCGTCCAGCAGCTCGCTCGACCAGCGGCGCGCGGAGAACCAGAAGGACGGCTCGCCCTCGACGCGCAGGGCCGAGCCGTCAGCGCGGGACAGCTCCGCCCACCGCACGTCCGCCCGTGCCCCGTTCTCCTGCGGCCGCACGTACGGCGTCTGCAGCGCGTCCACCGGCATGCGCCACAGCCCCGTGCGGGCCGCCGCCCTCGTGTCCGGATACGCCTCGCCCGGGCCGCCGCCGTACCACCGTGCCGTCGAGAGGCTGCCGCACACGCCCAGCCGCACGCCGAGCCGGGGCAGCGGGCAGGGCCAGTCGCCGTACGGCCGGACCGACACCTCCAGCCGCAGCCGCCCGGCGTCGGCGGTCCAGCGGTAGTCCGTGTCGAGCGCGAGGTCCGTACCGGCCGGCGCGACCCGGGTCCGCACCACCACCGCGTCGCGGTCGCACTCCAGGGACGCCAGCCGGTGCCGCATGCGGTGCAGACCGATGCGGCGCCACTGTTCGGCGCGGTGCGGGCCCGGCTGCCAGGGCGCGCCCTCGTCGTTGTCGGTCGGCGCCCGCCACACGTCCAGCCGGGGGCCCGTCAGTTGGCAGCCGTCGAGATACCGGAGCACACCGGTGGTGGCGTCGAAGGCGCCCGGGCCGAGGAGGATGAGGTTGCCCTCGCCGCGCCGGGGAGACGCGCCCGGGACGGCCGGGCGCGGCACGGGGCGCGGCGGCGCGGCGGGTAGCTGTCCCCAGGCGACCTCGTGGCCGGCCGCGGCCCACGCGGTGTCCTCGGCCAGTAACGCCCGCACCGTCCACAGAGCCTCGCGGCCGCGCCGCCCGGCGGGCTCCGGGGGCAGCGCCACCTCGGCGTGCGCGCCGGGGGCGAGCGGTGGCACGGCCAGCGGCCCTTCGGCGAGCACTTCGCCCTCGGCCTCGTAGGACCAGCGGAACGCCAGGTGGCGGAGGCCGGCGAAGTCGTGCAGGTTGGTGATCCGGACCGCGCCCGGGCCGCCGTTCCGCTCGCCGCCCTCCTTGCCCGTGCCGCCGATCCGTACCGGTTCGACGACCTTCTTGAACTCGGCCAGCCCGGGTGACGGCACCCGGTCGGGGAAGACCAGCCCGTCGCAGACGAAGTTGCCGTCGTGCAGCTCCTCGCCGAAGTCGCCCCCGTACGCGTGGAACACCTCGCCGTGCGGCGTGCGCTGCCGCAGCCCGTGGTCGATCCACTCCCAGACGAAGCCGCCCTGGCAGCGCTCGTACGTCTCGAAGAGCCGCTGGTACTCGCTCAGCCCGCCGGGCCCGTTGCCCATCGCGTGTGCGTACTCGCACAGGAGGAACGGCAGGGCGCGGCGCCGGGCGTCCGCCGCCGGATCGGCGAGCGGCTCCTCCTCCCGCCGGCCGATCCGTTCGACCTCGGCGTGGTCCGCGTACATCCGGGAGTGGACGTCGGTGTCGGCACAGGACGGGTCGCCCTCGTAGTGCAGCGGGCGGGACGGGTCGCGGTCGCGTGCCCAGGCGGCCATGGCGGACAGGCCGCGGCCGGTGCCGCACTCGTTGCCCAGCGACCACATGATCACGCTGGGGTGGTTCTTGTCCCGCTCGACCATCCGGCGCATACGGTCCAGCAGCGCCGGGGTCCACGCGGCGTCGTCCACCGGGTTGCCCCGCCAGCCCTGCTGGTGGAAGCCGTGCGTCTCCAGGTCGCACTCCTCGACGACCCACAGGCCCAGCTCGTCACAGAGGTCGAGGAAGGCGGGGTGCGGCGGGTAGTGGCTCGTACGGACGGCGTTGACGTTGTGCTGTTTCATCAGCAGCACGTCGCGGCGCATCGCCTCGGGGCCCAGCGCACGGCCGTACCGCGGATCGAACTCGTGCCGGTTGACGCCGCGGAACAGGACGCGGCGCCCGTTGACCTTCAGCAGGCCGTCCTCGACGCGAACGGTACGGAAGCCGACGCGCAGCGGAACGCGCTCGCCGGGCGTGCGCAGTTCGGCGTCGTACAGATGCGGCACCTCGGCCGTCCACGGGGTGACCGGCACCGACGCGCTCTCTCCTGTCGCCAGGTCCAGGCCGAGCGCGGGGACGGTGACCCGGCCGGCCGGCGCGCAGTCCACCCGGAGGGTGCCCAGGCCGGTGCGGTGGTCGTACGAGGCGTGCACGAAGTGGTCCAGGACGGCGCCCGAGGGGCGGTGGTGCAGCGTGACGTCCCGGAAGACGCCGGGCAGCCACCACTGGTCCTGGTCCTCCAGATAACTGCCCGAGGACCACTGGTGGACGCGGACCGCGAGCACGTTGCGGCGCGCCCGCAGCAGGTGGCCCACCTCGAACTCGTGCGGCAACCGGCTGCCCTTGAAATGCCCCAGCTCCCTTCCGTTGAGCCATACCCGGGCACAGGACTCCACACCTTCGAAACGCAGCAGGGCGGGCCCGGGTTCCCACCGCTCCGGGAGGTCGAAGGTGTGCCGGTGGTCCCCTGTCGGGTTCTCGTCGGGCAGCCGCGGCGGGTCGACGGGGAACGGATAGCGGGTGTTGGTGTAGGCGGGCGCGCCGTGGCCCATGAGGACCCAGTGGCCCGGTACGCGCAGGTCGCACCAGTCCGTGTCGTCGAAGTCCGGCCGGGCGAAGGAGGTGTCCGCGGAGCGGGCGGTCGGCAGGAGCCGGAAGCGCCACGCCCCGTGCAGCGACATCCGCCGCGCGTCCGAGCGGGCGAACCAGGCACGCGGCGGCCGGCAGCCCCGGCCGGGGGACACGTCCTCGTGGTAGGGGAGGCGCCGTGGTGGGCGGGGGACGGGCGGGGCAGCCCCGCGGTGGGAGGAGGCGGTGGCGTGCCGTACGGGGGCGGTGTGCTCGGCGTCGGACGCGGTACGGGGGCCGACGTGCTCGGCGTCGGACAGGGGCAAGGGTCCTCCTCGCTGCGGGGACACGGCAGGGGCGTGGGGGATCACGCCAGCGAACCACGCGGCGCGGCGCGCCGCGACCACATACGGGTGATTGACCGCTGAAGCATTCGCTCCGCGCCGCACATGCCCCCGAGCGTCCCCGTTCGTGCCGGGGGAGGGTGGCGCGCGCGGGATCCGGATCGGCCGGTGAGAACCGGCCGTCCCCGGGCACTCAGGCAGCATGAACGATTCACCGAAGAACCCGGACCCGGTGCCGGAGCACACCGCCGGCCTGGAGCCCGGCGGCGGTGTGCCGCCGGGCGAGACACCGCCCGCCGAGGGCAGCACCCCGGACGCCGGGCCCCAGGACACCCACAACCCCACCCGCGGCTGGGCCAAGGGCCCGGTGCTGGCGCTCGCCGTCGTGGTGATCCTCGTCGCCGCCTTCTTCATCGCCCGCATCTGGGGCGTGTAGCCACCCGGACCGGGGACGGGCAGACGCTCAGCAAGGCTTGCGCAACGGCCCCGTGTAGTCGCGGAACAGCAGGATCCGGCCGTCCCGGATGCGGCACACCTGCACCGAGCGGCCCTCGAACGCCTCGCCACGCCCCACGCCCTTGGCGAGCATCTCCGCGACGACCACCTCCGGGTCCTCGGTGCGGTGGACGGCGAGCGTTTCGAGCGCGTCGACGCGCAACGCGGACATCGCCGCCCGCGCGAACGCGCGGATCGCCTCCCGGCCCTCGATACGGTCCGGCACGTCCGGGCCCGCGAACGGCAGCTCGATCACACCGTCCGGCGCGAACAGCTCCGCGAAGGCGTCCGCGTCCTGCCCGGTGACCGCGGCGCACCGCCGTTCGAGGACGTCCAGGGGGCTCACAGCAGGCACGGTGCCTCCGATCGGCCGCACGCCGGGCCGGCGCGGCGTGCGCGCCGGCCTCTGACGCGGAGCAGAGTAGCGCCGCCCCGCACGGGCAGTCAGCCCACGCGGCACGGGCGGCGGCCCGCCGCATCCGGACCCGGCCGCCCACCGGCTAACCGCCCTCCTCGTCACCACCACCTCGGACAGCCGTGAGAGCCGCTACGAGGGCCGACGCGGGGTCCTCGGCCGCCGGTCCCGCGGGCACCCACTGCCCGCGCTCCTTCAGATACGGCCACCACCGGCCGTCCCGCCCGTATCTGAGCTGGGCGCCGCCGCCGACCACGGTCCAGCGGTTGCGGTCGTGGCGCAGCCGTGGCCGCGGCTCGCCGTCCTCCCAGGCGGTGGCGAGCTGGGCCGTGGCCCGGGCGAGAGCCGCCGGTTCCGCGGTCCACTCCTCCTCCAGGGCCGCGAGCGCCGGCGCGCCGCCGTACTCCCACGCCCGTACGGCCAGGGCCAGCGCCTTGGCCGTACGTCCGGAACCGGACGCCAGGCGTGCCGCGACCCGGGGGCCCGGACCGGCCGCCGCCAGCCGTACGGCGTCCTGCGCGCGGGTCAGCGCAGCCTGCGGGGGCGCGTCGGCGTGGCCGGGGGCCAGCGCGTCGGCCAGCAGCCGCTGGGCGCGCGCTGCCGTGGCGCCCACCAGGAACTCCAGCGCCGCCGCGTCCACGCCGGGCGCCGGAGCCGTCCCCCCTCCGAGGACGGGCGCGGCGCCCGGCTCGTCCACGGCCGGCGGGGGCGGCGGCAGCGGCGGCAGGATGTCACGGGCCGCGTACGCCTCCGCCGCAGGTATGCCCTCGGCTGCCGCCTCCACCACGGACCCGCCGGACGCGAACTGCTCAGCGGCTTGCCGTGCGCGTGAGACGGTGCGGGCCTGGAGGTCGTCCAGCAACTCCTGTTCGCCCCGCCCGCGCATCAGCAGCAGCACGAAAGGGTCCTCGTCCAGCAAGCGCGCCGTCTGGTGGCAGAGCGCGGCAGTGTGGGAACAGTGATCCCACGCCCCGCATCCGCACTCCGCCTCCAGGTCACCGATACCGGGAAGCAGGTCGATGCCGGCGGCGGCCGCGTCCTCCACCAGGTGCGGCGGCATGTCGTGGTCCAGCAGCGCCGCGATGTGCCCGGCCCGGTCCGCGACCAGGTCCAGGAAGCGGTCCCAGTCCGCCGCGCTCAGCTCGTGGAGCAGCACGTCGCAGCGGTACGGCGTACCATCACGGCCCTGGACGACCGCGGTGATCCGGCCCGGCCGTACGGAGACCGCGCCCACCGCGCCCGCCCGCGCGTACTGGCGGCCCTGCTTGACCTGCCGGCCGTCCAGCGCGCTGTCCGCCAGCGCCTTCAGCCAGGCCAGCCCCCACCAGGTCCGCGCGAAGGCATGGCCGCGCGCGGGCGGCAGGGCGGCGAAGACGCGCTCCCGGGCCGGTGCCGGCCGGTACGCGTCCTCTTGGCGGACGTTCTCCCGCATGTCGGTCCGCTCGCTCATCGCTCGCTCCCCCGCAGTGCCACCAGGTCCGCCAGCTCGGCGTCGGTGAGTTCGGTCAGCGCGGCCTCGCCGGAGCCGAGCACCGCGTCCGCCAGCCGCTGTTTGCGCGCGAGCAGGCCGGCGATCCGGTCCTCGACCGTGCCCTCGGTGATCATCCGGTGGACCTGCACCGGCCGGGTCTGGCCGATGCGGTACGCGCGGTCGGTGGCCTGCGCCTCGACCGCCGGATTCCACCAGCGGTCGAAATGCACGACATGGGCGGCCCTGGTCAGATTCAGACCCGTACCCGCCGCCTTCAGCGACAGCAGGAACACCGGCACGTCGCCCTCCTGGAAGCGGCGCACCATCTCCTCGCGCCGCGCGACCGGTGTGCCGCCGTGCAGCAACTGTGCGGGCACACCGCGCCCCGCCAGGTGCGTTTCCAGCAGCCGCGCCATCCGCACGTACTGCGTGAACACCAGCACGCCCGCGTCCTCGGCGAGGATCGTCTCCAACAGCTCGTCCAGCAGCTCCAGCTTCCCGGAACGGCCCGCGATCAGCGGCCGCTCCTCCTTGAGGAACTGCGCCGGGTGGTTGCAGATCTGCTTGAGCGAGGTCAGCAGCTTGACGACCAGGCCGCGGCGCGCGAGGCCGCCCGCCTCCGCGATCTCGCCGAGCCCCTCGCGCACCGTCGCCTCGTACAGCCCGGCCTGCTCCTTGGTCAGTGCCACCGCCCGGTCGGTCTCCGTCTTCGGCGGCAGTTCGGGTGCGATCCCCGGGTCGGACTTGCGGCGGCGCAGCAGGAAAGGGCGGACGAGCCGGGCCAGCCGGTCGGCGGCGGCCGGGTCCGTACCGCCTTCGACGGCCGTGGCGTAGCGCTCGCGGAAGCGGCCCAGCGGGCCGAGCAGGCCCGGCGTGGTCCAGTCGAGAATGGCCCACAGTTCGGACAGGTTGTTCTCGACCGGTGTGCCGGTGAGCGCCACCCGGGCGCCCGCCGGAAGGGTGCGCAGCGTCCTGGCCGTTGCCGAGAACGGGTTCTTGACGTGCTGCGCCTCGTCGGCGACGACCAGGCCCCAGCGGGTCGCCGCGAGCTTCGCCGCGTCCAGCCGCATCGTGCCGTACGTGGTGAGCACGAACGCGCCGTCCTCCAGGCCGGCGAGACTGCGCCGGTCCGCGTGGAAGCGGCGCACCGGGGTGCCGGGCGCGAACCTCTCGATCTCGCGCTGCCAGTTGCCCATCAGGGAGGTCGGGCAGACGACGAGCGTGGGACCGGCGGAGGCGGGGTCGCTCTGCCGGTGCAGGTGCAGGGCGATGAGGGTGATGGTCTTGCCCAGGCCCATGTCGTCGGCGAGACAGCCGCCGAGGCCGAGCGAGGTCATGCGGTGCAGCCAGTCGAGGCCGCGTAGCTGGTAGTCGCGGAGGGTGGCGGTGAGGGCCGCGGGCTGGGCGATGGGGGGTTCGGGGGCGGGTGGTCCGGCGTCCCCTCCCGGTCCATCGGCCTCCGGTACGGGCTCTGTGGAGGCGCCCGGTTGGGACGTGCCGGGTATGGACGCGCCCGGTAGGGACATGCCGGGCACCGACGCGCCCGGTGCGGCGCCGTCCGGTGCCGTGAGCCGGTCGCGGAGGCGGGCCAGCCAGCCGGACGCCTGCACCTCCACGCGCTCGCCGTCCGCCGACTCGGCGGTCCCGGTGAGCGCCGCGCCGAGTGCGTCGATGGGCCGCACCGTGCGGTCCGCGCGCTCCCGGGCCGCCCGCAGGGCCTCCGGATCGACGAGAACCCACTGGTCACGCAGCCGTACGAGCGGACGTCCCGCCTCGGCCAGCCGGTCCAGCTCCGCCCTGCTGATCTCCTGGCCGCCGACGGCGAAACGCCAACTGAACGAGAGCAGCGCGTCGGCGGAGAGGAAGGACGGTACGCCGGATGCCGCCCGGCCCTGACCGGGGGCATCGTCATCCCGGCTGCCCGGTGCCGTACGCGGCGCGCCGTCCTGGCCGCTGTTCCGGTCGCCGTCCTGACCGCCGTCCTGGTCGGGTGGCCCCACCACCGCCCGCGTGCTGAGCCCGCGAACCAGGTCCCGGGGCCAGTGCACCCGCACGCCCGCGGCGGCCAGTGCCCGGGCGGCCGGGCCGAGCAGCTCGGCGACCTCCTCGTCGGCGAGCTCCACCGCGTCCGGTACGGCGGCGGACAGCAGGGGCGTGAGCGGCGCCCAGGCAGCGGCGGCGCGGCGCAGCGTGCGCAAGGTGTCCATCCGGGCCCGCGGGCCGAACGACTGCCCCATGGGGGAGGTGCCCGCCCACACCTCGGACACGTCGGCGACCAGGGCGGGGTCGGTGAGGTCGTGCAGTTGGAGCACGGCGGTGAACCCGGCGCGGCCGGTGGCGGCGGCCCCGGCCGCGCCGGTGTCCGTACCGGGCAGCCCGGCGACCTCGACACGCAGGGAGAGCCGTACGCCCGCGTCGTGCCCGGCCGCCACGTCGGCCGCCCAGTCGCGCTGTTCCGGAATGTGCTGCGGCTCGGGCGCGGCGAACACCGGCCCGCCGGTGACCAGGGCGGCGGCGGGGGAGCGGGGCAGCACGTCCGCCACCGCGTCCAGGAAGTCCCGTACCAGGCGCTCCGGTTCCGGCAGCAGTACGGGGCCGGGGCCGGTGGTGTCGGCGAGCGGGACGGCGTGCGCCTGCGGCGGGAGGGCCGCGGCCAAGGCGCGCAGCCGCTCGACATCGGCGGGGTCGAGCGGGCCCACGCGCCACGCGTCGTGGCCGCGACGGCTCACTCCGGGCAGCAGCCGCCCGCGGGCGGCGAGTTGCAGCGCCAGTACGGCGGCGGCACCCCAGCAGGCCGTTGCCGGGTCGGCCGTACGGGCCGTACGGGCGCGGGTGAGGACGGGGAGGGCGTCGGCTACGGGCAGCACGACGGCCGGTACGTCGATGAGGTCGACGCCCTCCTTGCCCTCCTTGCCCCCCTTGCCCTCCTTGTCCCCCTTGCTCTCCTTCTTGCCGCCACCGTGGTGGGCTTCGGTGACCGGGACGGCCACGGTCAGCGGCTGCGTCGGCCAGCCGGCCCCGAACCCCTCGCCGCCCGCCGTACCGTCCGGGCCCCGGACGTCCGGGTGCCCGTCGTCCGGATGCCGGCCGTCCGGACGCCAGAACGCGACCCGTCCCGCGCGGGGCGGGTCGGCGGGCAGGAAGACCGCTGCCCAGCGCGCGGGCGTGGACGGGGGAGCGGATGGTGCCGCGGGAAGAAGTGCCACGTGCAGCGAACTCCTCAAGTTTGACTACTGGCGACCGGAGCGCCCGAGGGTACAGCACGAACGGGAGTGGTGCCGACTTCCGCCGTGGCGGCCGTGGCGGCCGGACGATCTGTCGGCACGGACTGTCGGCACGGATGGAACCCGTGGGGCCGAAAAGGCGTTCAATGGGATACAGAGAGCGCGGCAACCGCCGCGGAAGGGACGTGAAGAATGTCCACGAACGCAAAGGTCGCCATCGGTGGCGTGGCGGTGGGAGTGATCCTGCTGTGGCTGCTGCCGTTCTGGGCGGCGCTGCTGGTCATGGTCGGTGTGCCGGCCGTGGCGTATCTGACGCTGGACCCCTCGCAGCGGCGCAGGCTGCGCCGGGTGACCCGCAAGGAGATAGGGCGCTGACCAGGTAGCCGGTCTCCGGCCGCCCGGCGGCGGGAGCCGGGCGGGCCGCGACGACGTCCCCGTCAGCGGACCCGTGGGCGGCCGGCCCACGGGTGGGGCGCCGCCACGGTCCACGGGCGAGTGGTCAGGCCGGCCGGACCGCCAGCGCTTCCAGGGCCCGCAGCAGACCCGGCAGTTCGGGCCCGCGTCCCACCGGCAGGATCTCGCCCGGCTGCTCGTCCAGGAGGACGAACGCGATGTCGTCGGTGCGGGCCACCATGCTCCATCCCGGCCCGTCCACGCGGAGCGTACGGGCCTCACCGGCGGCGAAGGACGAGCGGACGCGCCCCGGCGGAGGGGGATCCGTCACGTAACCGCGTGCCTCGGCCAGCGCCCGCCGCACCCCGGCGTGCGGCTGGGCACCCGGCGCGACGAACGTGACCCCGTCCTCGACCTGTTCACGCCAGGCCGCCCACCGCAGCGCGATCTCGTCCGCGCCCAGCCTCCGCTGGGCCGGTCCCCACCGCGCGGCGTCCGGCGGCCTGAGCACGGCCGGACCGCCCGCTTCCGGCTCCGGGTCGTGCGGCGCGGGCACCCCCGGTGCCGCGACGGCGAGCGCGAGCGGCCAGCCGGGCAGCGCTTCGACCACGCTGCCCTCGTCGGGTGAGAGGTCGTACTCCACCCCGCAGTCCCAGGCCGCGACGGCGCACGCCACGAGCGAGACGTCGTCCGTCACCACCGTCCAGCGCGCACCCAGCCCGTCCTGGCCGAGGACCAGGCCGTACCCCTCCTCGTACGGTTCGAGGCCGAGCCCGGCGCACACCTCCGGATAGTCGTCGCCGAGCACGCTCGGGAACTGCGCGGGCGTCAGCAGCACCGCCGTCAGCACGAGCAACTGATCGTCGTCGCCGCTCCCGGCCGTGGCCCCCTCGGCGTTGCCGGCCGTGGACGTACCGGCGCTCTCGGTCGTCACCCGGGCCTCCCCATCCGATGCGCTCTGACCCGCCCGGCCCCGGCCCGCGGCCACCGGCCCCGGTCCCCGGGCCCGCCCGCGCCGGACCGGAACCGGCCCGATCGTTCCGATCAGTCGTCGGCGCACCTTAGTTGGCCGGGCAGCCGGTTGTCACCAGCCCTACGCCACGGCCCCGGCTCTTCCCGCCGCGCCCGTGATCACCCGACACCCCGCCCCGCGTCCGCCCGACACCCCGTCCCGCCCGACACCCCGTCCCGCCCGGCGCCCCGCCCCATGCCGCCCGTCGCTCCCGGGCTCACGCCCCCGTCGTCCTCTCCGAGCCCCCTCCCCGGGCCCTCACGCAACCGGCAGGTTGAGCAGATCACGGGCCACCGTCCGCGGTGACTCCCCGCGCTCCCGGGCGAGCGCGATCACCGCCCGGCAGGCCAGCTCGTTGATGCCGAAGGCGAGCGCCTCGGGGGAGACCCATTCCGCCGTCTCGGCGCTGCGCTCGTCGTCCTCCTCGGCGCACGCCGCCACATGGGCCGCCGCGGCCTCGAAGATGTTGTGCCGCCCCTTCGCCTTCGCCCCGGGCGCCCGGGGCTCGTCGCTGCCCGGCCCGTACACCGCTGTGCGGACACGGGCGAAGAAGTCCCGAAGACCACGGAACACTCCGGAGATGCCACCCAAGAATCCGGTCATCGTGTCCCCCATTCCCGGTTCCCGTTCCGGTCGTTCCAGTGTGCCCGGGGCGCTTACGATGAGAACGTCGACGACGAAAGGGCGGGTACGCGGTGCGGCGATTTGACTGGCTCAAGGAGATCCAGCGGCTGGACCCGGAACGGGACTTCCTGCGTATCCACCGCATCACCACGACGTACGAATTCCCGTGGGACGTCGCACGCGCCCTGGAGCTGGCGCTCTACCGCACCTACGCCGTTCCCAGCATCGGCCGGCTGCTGGCCGAAACCGCCGAGCTGACCGACCGTACGCAAAAGCGCTACGACGACACCGCGCTCCTCCTGGACGCGGTGACGGAGCACGGCTTCGACACCGAGGACGGCCGGACCGCGATCCGCCGCATCAACCAGATGCACCGCAGTTACGACATCACCAACGACGACATGCGGTACGTCCTGTGCACCTTCGTGGTGGTCCCCGCGCGATGGCTGGATCAGTACGGGTGGCGGCGGCTGAGCGGGCACGAGAAGCACGCCTCGGCCGTCTACTACCGCACCCTCGGGCGCCACATGGGCATCAGCGGCATCCCGCAGAACTTCCAGGAGTTCGAGCGCTGCCTGGACGACTACGAGCACGCGCACTTCGGCTGGGACGAGGGCGGGCGCCGGGTCTCCGACGCCACGCTCGGCCTGATGGCGGGCTGGTACGGCCCGCTGGCCCCGGTGGTGCGCGGCGCGAGCAAGGCCCTGCTGGACGACACCCTGCTGGACACCTTCCGCTACGAGCGCCCCAGGCCGGCCGTCCGTGCGGCGGTGCGCGGCGCGCTGCGGCTGCGCGCCAGGTCCGTCCGTCTGCTCCCGCCGCGTCGGCGCCCGCACTACGCCCGTCAGAACCCCGAGATCAAGGGCTACCCGAACGGCTACACCATCGCCGGCCTCGGCACGTTCCCCCAGGGGCGCCCCACGGGCGGCTGTCCCGTGCCGCACTGAGACGTCCGTCGGACCGGCCCTGTCGGAGTCGCGGGCTCCGCGCCCCGGAGGCCTGGCGCCGGCCGCGCGGCCCCGAGCGCCGGGCGCGTCTCAAGCGCCCTGACGCACGGCCGTCACCAGATAACGGGCGTCCTCGTCCACGTAACGCACCATGTCCCACCCGGAACGCGCCAGCAGCGGCCGCAGGCTGGGCTCGGCCCGTACGTCGTCGGGGGCGATCCGGCGACCTTTCCGCGCCGCCAGCGCGGCGCGCCCGACCGGGTGGAACAGCGCCAGTCGCCCTCCGGGCCGTACGACCCTGGCGAGTTCCGCGAGGCCCGCACCGGGATCGGCCAGATGGGACAGCAGCGCGGCGGCGAAGACCGCGTCGAGCGCGGCGTCCGGCAGCGGGAGCCGCTGCACGTCGGCGAGCACCAGGGAGGCCAGACGCCCACGTCCGGCCCGTACGGCCGCCGCCAGCATCTCGGGCGTCAGGTCGGCGCCCAGCACCGTACCGCCGGCCCCGACGGCGGCCCGCAGGGCAGGTAGCGCCCTTCCCGTGCCGCAGCCCGCGTCCAGCACCCGGTCACCGGCACACAGCTCCATCGCCGCGACGCCCGCCTGATAGGCGGGACCGTCGTCGGGGAACCGCGCGTCCCAGTCGTGCGCCCGGGAGCCGAAGAACTCCCGCACGTCATGCGCCTGACCGGTGTCCGCGGGGACCTTGGCGGTGTCGTCGTTCATGCGGCAACTCTAGATGTCGCCGATCGCCCCGGGCCCCGGCCCGCGGACGAGGGCAGGGGCCGCGGTGGTTGGCAGCGCAACTGTTTCCTTTCGATGTCTTACGTTTCCGGCCGCCCGGCGCAATCATGCAGGCATGACGGACACGGGGAAGTGGAATTTCGTCGACCATTTCGGTGCCGATCCCAAGGGCCTCGTCGATGCGGCGGCTCTCCTGCAGAACGCGGTGACCACCATCTGTGACGCCGGCGGCGGAACCCTGGTGATTCCTCCCGGGCGTTACCGGATGCACAGCACGGGCACGGTGGTACCGGATTCGGGGAACCTGACCGTGATCGCCCACGGCGCCCATATTTTCCGCAGCGACACCTCCACCATCGACACGCTGTGGGGCGGTGGTTTCTCCCACGACGGCTACCGCGGCGCGTCCGACATCAGCATCCGTGGCGGCCTGTGGGACGGCGGTGCGAACAACCCGCTGCCGCTGGACATGTTCGCCTTCTGTTCCGCTGAGAACATTCTCTACGAGGACCTGGTGGTCGAGAACATTCCGGACTGGCACGCGATCGAGTTCCACGGCATCCGCAACGGCACGGCGCGCAACTGCGTCTTCCGGCGGTTCAAGGCCAGCACGCCGACCCGGTTCTTCTCCGAGGCGATCGAGGTCCAGGAGGCGCCGGACGGCACGCACAGCACCAACATCGTCGTGGACGGCTGCTCGGCCGACGGGTACGGAGCCCTGGTCGGCACGCACACGGCCACCTTCCCCGGCCGTTTCCACGACGGCCTGCGGGTGGTGAACAACAGGATCACCAACGCCAGGAACTATGCCGTACGCGCACACAACTGGCGCCACGCGGTCATCGCGAACAACATCATGGAGGACTGCAACAGCGGAATTCAGGTGCAGATGGACCCTTCCGCGCGGTATCAGTCGTGGTTCTGGTCGCAGACCGAGGACATCGTCATCGCGCACAATGTCCTGACGCACATGGGACTGGAGAAACAGCCGGGTCAGGGGCCCCGTTACGCCACCATCGGCGTGTATGGAATGTCGGACACGCCGATGGAGAACGTCGTCGTGACGGGCAACATCATCCGTGACTGGGCCAGTTCCCACGGCATCGCACTGCAATACGTCCACGAGGCCGTGGTCACCGGAAACGTCGTGAAGTACAGCCGGGGCGGCGACGGAACCGCGATACTGTTCACCTCCTGCTCCGGCGGAACGGCCACGGGAAACAACGTCCGTTACGCCGGTTCGGGGGTAGTCGGCGCCGAAGTCTCCGCCGGAAACAGGATCAGTCTGCGGTGAGCCCGGTGAGCCCGGTGAGCCCGGTGAGCCCGGTGAGCCCGGTGAACATGGTGGACACGGTGGCCGCGGCGCATGCGGTCAGCCGGTCACCCGGGCCAGCGAGAACCCGTCGTAACCCTTGCTGCCCACGGTCTGCACCGCGGTGGCGGTCAGTTTCGGATTCCCGGCGATGAGTTCCAGGAACCGGCGGATGCCGCGGATCGAGGGATCCGTGCTGCCGGCGTCGGCGACGTCCCCGCCGCGTACGACGTTGTCGCCGATGATCAGGCTGCCGGGGCGGGTGAGTTCGAGGACCCGCTCCAGGTAGTGCGGGTTGTTCGGCTTGTCCGCGTCGATGAAGACCAGGTCGAACGGTTCGGCGCGCTCGTCGACGAGCCGTGCGAGGCTGTCGAGCGCCGGGGCGACGCGGACCTCGGTACGCTCCGCGAGCCCGGCGCGCACCAGGTTCGCGCGGGCCACGGCGGCGTACGCGGCGTTGGCCTCTAGGGAGATCAGGCGGCCGTCGGCGGGCAGGGCGCGGCCGAGCCAGATGGTGCTGTAGCCACCGAGCGTGCCGATCTCCAGAATGCGCCGGGCGCCCTGAATCCGGGCGAGGAGGTGGAGCAGCTTGCCCTGGGTGGGGGTGACGTTGATGCGGGGGAGGCCGGCCGCTTCGCTGTCGCGCAGCGCTGCGTGCAGCGCTTCGTCGGCCGGGGCGAGCAAGGAGTTGAAGTAGTCGTCGACAGTGTTCCACTGCTGCTGAGACATGCGGTCCCTTCGCCTACCTAGTTAGGTGTGCTAACCAAACTAGCAGGGGGCGGGGCGTACGTCTGTTGGAGTGACGTCCGCGCGGAACGCCGATGCCGACCCCGGACCCCGGACCCAGGTCCGCGGTCCCCGGCCCCCGGTCCCCGGCCCTCAGGTCCGGTGTCCCCGCTCGTGCAGCGGCGTGAGGTGGTCGCACAGTTCGCACCGCGGCGCGTCGCGGGCGGCCCTGATGCCGAGCAGCGGCTCACCGCAGATGGCGACGAGCGGCCGAACGGTCGACTCGCGCGGATGGCAGATGCGGCAGACGTTGTGCCAGGGACCTGCCTCGTTGTCCCCCGCGGCGGGAACGGCCGCGATGTCCGCGCCGGTGCCGGTGGCCTCATGAGTGGACATCATCAGCCTTCTTTCTCGCGCCCCGCCGGTACGTGGGCCGACCGGTGGCGCGGGCCTTCCCGCTGGTGGCGCCCGACCGGACCGTGGCCGGGGCCTACTCCCGAAGCGTACGAACTTGTCAACTCCGTGCCACGCTGTGTAGCGAAAGGAGTACGGTCCTCGCCATGGTTTTCGAGTCGCACGACGACCTCCACGAGGCACCCTCACCGCCTGCCGCCGGGTACGCAAACACCCCCGACGACAGTGTGATGGCTCTGAAAATCCTGGTGGCGGGCGGATTCGGGGTCGGCAAGACGACTCTGGTCGGCGCCGTGAGCGAGATCCGGCCGCTGCGTACGGAGGAGTCGCTGAGCCCGGCGGGCGCGGCGCTGGACGACGCCCGGGACGTCGTGCGCAAGCCCACGACCACCGTGGCGATGGACTTCGGCCGCATCACCATCAGGGCCGGGCTGTCCCTGTACCTCTTCGGGGCACCGGGGCAGGACCGTTTCTGGTTCCTGTGGGACGACCTGGCGCAGGGCGCGCTGGGTGCCGTCGTGCTGGCCGACACCCGCAGGCTGGAGGACTGCTTCCCGGCCGTGGACTACTTCGAGAACCGCGAGATCCCCTTCCTGGTGGCCGTCAACTGCTTCGCCGAGGCGCGCGCCTACGGGGCCGGCGAGGTGGCGCGCGCACTCGACCTGGATCGCGGCACCCCGGTGGTGCTGTGCGACGCGCGGGACCGCGACTCGGGGAAGGAAGTGCTGATACGGCTGGTCGAGCACGCCGGGCGGGTGCACACCGCCCGGCTGCTGGACTCGGTGGGGTGAGCGCGCGCCCACGACCGGCACGTTCCGCCGGGCCTCGCCGCCGGAGCACGGTCCGCGGGCATCAGCCGGCGAGGTCGGCGACGGCGACGACCTTGCTGATCCGGACCCGTACGAGCAGTTCACCCGGGACGCCGTTGCGCGCCCCGTACTCCTCGGCGCGCTCCTCGCCCATGTAGCGGGCCGCGATGCGGGTGGCCCAGGCGCGCACCTCGGCAAGCGCGTCGACGATCTCGGCCCGGCCCTCCACGACCGCGAAGCTGAACGGCGGCCGGTCGTCGTCCACGCAGAGCGCGACGCGGCCGTCGCGGGCGAGGTTGCGCCCCTTGACCGTGTCGGCGCCGGTGTTGAAGACTAGGTCGTCGCCGTCCAGCAGGAACCACACCGGTGCGATGTGCGGGCTGCCGTCGGCCCGTACGGTCGAGAGCTTGCCCGTGCGGGTGCCCTCGGAGAGGAAACTCTGCCACTCGTCCCTGCTCATTTTGCGTGCCATACCGCCATCCTGCGCCATGCGACGCGAGCGGGCCGTGCTGCCGCACCGAGCGCGTCCGGCCCGGCCGGGCCGCTTGCCCGGACGGCACAGGTGGTCCAGGCTTGCACGGCAGTTGCCCACGGGGACACGGGGAGGAAACGGAATGGCACCGAGCAGCGGACTCGACTGGCTGCTGGACGACCTGACCGAACGGATCGACCAGGTGCGGCACGCCCTGGTGCTGTCCAACGACGGGCTCGTGACGAGCGCGAGCGAGCGGCTGGCGCGGGAGGACGCCGAGCACCTGGCGGCGGTCGCCGCGGGGCTGCACAGCCTCGCCAAGGGCTCCGGTCGGCACTTCGAGGCCGGGCGGGTGCGGCAGACGATGGTCGAGTTCGACGACGGCGTGCTGTTCGTGACGGCGGCGGGGGACGGTAGCTGCCTGTGCGTACTGGCGGGGCCCGAGGCCGACATGGGACAAATCGCCTACGAAATGGCGCTGTTGGTCAACCGTGTGGGGGAACACCTGGGGGTCGCGGCGCGGCGACCGGAGAGTTGTCCACAGCGCTGAAGCCGGGGGTTGACCGACTGTCGCACCCCATCGCTATCGTCGTCACTGTCGGTAACGGACCGGCCGGGATCCGCTCCGGATCCCGCGACGGAAGCAATGACGGGGGAGTGCGACATGACGGTGATGTGCGACGGACGGCAGGGGCTCGCGACGCTCGCGGCGGAACAGTCGCCGACCACGGGAGAGGCGCTCGCATCAGGGCGCGCGGCCAGCGAACTTGGGTTGCGGTACGGCGAGTTCGAGCTGGCAGTCCAGTTGGGGGAAATCCGGACCCTCCCGCCGGATCCCGAAGCGCGGCCCGGTCCGGCCGGCCCGTGGGGGCGGCGCCGGGTGTCGGCGGAAGAAATCCGACGGCTGCGCGCCGAAGAGGGCTTTCCCGGTACGCTGCGTGAGCGCCTCCGGACGGCCGGCACGGCCGAGGCCGCCGAACTGCTCGGCATCGGCGCGGGCCGTTTCCTCCGGCTGGCCCGCGCGGGCTGCTTCGCCCCGGCCCGCTTCTACGTGAACCGCTACGGTGCCTTGGTCTGGCTCTACCTCGCGACGGAGCTGACGGATTTCGCCGCCCGCGAGCCGGAGCTGCTGCGGGGCAACATCCCCGCGGTGCTCCGCGTCGTGCTCGACGGCGGACACGACTGGCGCGGCCGGAAGTGGCGCAGCCGCCGGGTCGCCCACCTGATGGGCCAGGCGACGGACGGGTGGGAGTCGGCGGCGGTGATCGCGGCGGTACTGCCACCGGAAGAACTGGCCTCGGTCGTCGAAGACCCTCTGGAACGTTCGGTGCTCCGACGCCTGCGTCCTTCCCTGACCCCGCCCGGCGCGGGCCCGGCGGCCAGAGAGGCGGTGGAGCGGGTGACGACCGCGGAAGAGTTCGACGAGGTCCTCTGGTACCGAGTGAACCTCAACCGCTCCCTCGACCGAGCCCGCCACCACCAGTCAGCCACCACCCGCCTACGCCACTCCTCCCCGGCCGGCACCACACCGTCCGGCACCACCTCACCGAGGCCCATGCCCCCCAGCACCGCCCCACCCGGCACCATCCGGCCCAGCGTCGTCCGACCGAAGTCCTCCGAAAGCGCGCCCTTCCGCCTTCCCGCGGTCCCGGCAGCCCCCGCGTCGAAGCGACCCCGATCGCCCATCCCGGTGCACGACCCGCGGTCGGCATCCCGTGGGACAGGAGGCGTTGCGCTGCCCGAGTGGTGAGGCACCGAGCCTGCCGCCGTCCGGAGGTGACCGAGGCGTCTACGCCCCCGACCCCTCCCCGTACGGGCGTTCCAGGCTGTGGTTCTTGGTGTGGGGGCGCAGGAGGCCTTCCTGGACCACGGAGACGAGGAGGTTGCCGGCGCGGTCGTAGATGCGGCCGCGGGCGAGGCCGCGGCCGCCGGTGGCGATGGGGGACTCCTGGTCGTAGAGGAACCACTCGTCCGCGCGGAAGGGGCGGTGGAACCACATCGCGTGGTCGAGGGAGGCCATGTCGAAGCCGCGCGGGCCCCAGAGCGGCTCGATCGGGATGCGGACGGCGTCCAGCAGGGTCATGTCGCTGGCGTAGGTCAGCGCGCAGGTGTGAATCAGCGGGTCCTCACCCAGGGGGCCGACGGCGCGCATCCAGACCGCGCTGCGCGGCTCCGCGCCCTCGATCTCCTCCGGCTTCCAGCGGAGCCGGTCGACATAGCGGATGTCGAAGGGCTGCCGGCGGGCCATCCGCTCCAGCGCCTCGGGCAACCCGCCCAGGTGCTCGCGCACCTCGTCCGCGACGGTCGGCAGCTCCTCGGGGGCGGGGACCACACGGCGCATCGGCAACTGATGTTCGAAGCCCGGTTCGGGCTGGTGGAAGGAGGCGGTGAGATTGAAGATCGTACGTCCCTGCTGGACGGCGACCACCCGGCGCGTGGTGAAGGAGCGGCCGTCCCGCACCCGCTCCACCTGGTACACGATCGGCACCCCGGGCCGTCCCGGGCGCAGGAAGTACGCGTGCAGCGAGTGCACGGGCCGGTCGCCCTCCGTGGTCCGCCCGGCCGCGACCAGCGCCTGTCCGGCCACCTGCCCGCCGAAGACGCGCTGGAGGCTTTCCCGCGGGCTGCGGCCGCGGAAGATGTTCACCTCGATCTGCTCCAGATCCAGCAGATCCACCAGGCGCTCGGCGGGATTGGTCATGGCCGTACGTCCTCCGTCGGGTGTGTCGACGCCCTTGCGGGGTGGTGCGCCCCGCGCAGGGCGCACCACCCGGTCACATCTGGCCCACGGCGGTGACGCGCACGATCGCGCGCCCCTCCTCGTCGGAGGCCGCCAGGTCCACCTCCGCGGAGATGCCCCAGTCGTGATCACCGGCAGGGTCGGCGAAAGTCTGCCGTACCTTCCACAGGCCGTGCTCGGGTTCCTCCTGAATCTGCAACAGCTTGGGGCCGCGCGCATCCGGACCGGTGCCCAGCTCGTCGTACTCGTCCCAGTACGCGTCCATCGCCTCGCCCCAGGCGTCCGCGTCCCAGCCGGAGTCGGCATCCATCTCGCCGAGCTCCTCGACCTTGTCCAGCGCCGCCAGCTCGACCCGCCGGAACAGGGCGTTGCGGACCAGCACCCGGAAGGCGCGCGCGTTCGCGGTGACCGGTTTGACCTGGTCCGCCCGCTCGGCGGCCTCCTCGGCCGTCTCCTCCTCCGGGTTGGCCAACTGCTCCCACTCGTCCAGCAGGCTGGAGTCCACCTGGCGGACCATCTCGCCCAGCCAGGCGATGATGTCCTCGAAGTCCTCGGACTTCAGATCGTCCGGCACGGTGTGGTCGAGCGCCTTGTACGCGCTCGCCAGGTAGCGCAGGACGATGCCCTCGGTGCGGGCCAGCTCGTAGAACGAGGTGAACTCGGTGAAGGTCATCGCGCGCTCGTACATGTCGCGGATGACCGACTTCGGCGACAGCGGGTGGTCACCGACCCACGGGTGGCTCTTGCGGTAGAGGTTGTACGCGTGCGAGAGCAGCTCCTCCAGCGGCTTGGGGTACTCGATGTCCATGAGGCGCTCCATGCGGTCCTCGTACTCGACGCCGTCGGCCTTCATCTGGGCCACCGCCTCGCCCTTGGCCTTGTTCTGCTGGGCCGCGAGGATCTGCCGTGGGTCGTCGAGGGTGGACTCCACTACCGAGACCATGTCCAGCGCGTAGGAGGGCGACTCCGGGTCCAGCAGGTCGAACGCCGCCAGCGCGAAGGTGGACAGCGGCTGGTTGAGCGCGAAGTCCTGCTGGAGGTCGACGGTCAGGCGCACGATCCGCCCCTCCGCGTCCGGCGCGTCGAGACGCTCGACGATTCCGCCGTCCAGCAGCGAGCGGTAGATCGCGATGGCGCGGCGGATGTGCCGCAGTTGGTTGCGGCGCGGCTCGTGGTTGTCCTCCAGCAGCTTGCGCATCGCCTCGAAGGCGTTGCCGGGCCGGGCGATCACCGACAGCAGCATGGCGTGGGTGACCCGGAAGCGGGAGGTCAGCGGCTCCGGCTCGGAGGCGATCAGCTTCTCGAAGGTGTTCTGGCCCCAGTTGACGAAGCCCTCCGGTGCCTTCTTGCGGACGACCTTGCGGCGCTTCTTGGGATCGTCGCCGGCCTTGGCGAGCGCCTTCTCGTTCTCCACGACGTGCTCGGGCGCCTGGGCGACGACGAAGCCGGCGGTGTCGAAGCCGGCCCGCCCCGCGCGGCCCGCGATCTGGTGGAACTCCCGGGCCCGCAGCGTGCGGACCCGCGTCCCGTCGTACTTGGTCAGTGCGGTGAACAGCACGGTCCGGATGGGGACGTTGACGCCGACCCCCAGCGTGTCCGTACCGCAGATGACCTTCAGCAGACCCGCCTGGGCGAGCTTCTCGACCAGCCGGCGGTACTTGGGCAGCATGCCGGCGTGGTGGACGCCGATACCGTGCCGGACATAGCGGGACAGATTGCGTCCGAACTTGGTCGTGAAGCGGAAGTTGCCGATGAGCGCCGCGATCTCGTCCTTCTCGGCGCGGGTGCACATGTTGATGCTCATCAGCGCCTGCGCCCGCTCCACGGCCGCGGCCTGCGTGAAGTGCACGATGTAGACCGGGGCCTGCCGCGTCTCCAGCAGTTCGGTCAAGGTCTCCGTCATCGGCGTCGTCCGGTATTCGTACGACAGCGGCACGGGCCGGGTCGAGGAGCGCACCACCGCCGTCGGCTTGCCGGTGCGCCGGGTCAGGTCCTCCTCGAACCGCGACATGTCGCCGAGCGTCGCCGACATCAGCACGAACTGCGCCTGCGGCAGTTCCAGCAGCGGGATCTGCCAGGCCCAGCCGCGGTCCGGCTCGGCGTAGAAGTGGAACTCGTCCATGACGACCTGGCCGATGTCGGCGTCCTTGCCGTCCCGCAGCGCTATGGAGGCGAGCACCTCGGCGGTACAGCAGATCACCGGCGCGTCCGCGTTGACGGAGGCGTCGCCGGTGAGCATGCCCACGTTCTCGGTGCCGAAGAGCTTGCACAGGTCGAAGAACTTCTCCGACACCAGTGCCTTGATCGGCGCGGTGTAGAAGGTCACCTCGTCACGGGCCAGCGCGCTGAAGTGCGCGCCCGCCGCGACCAGGCTCTTTCCCGAGCCGGTGGGGGTGGACAGGATGACGTTCGCCCCCGAGACCACCTCGATCAGCGCCTCCTCCTGGGCAGGGTAGAGCGCGATGCCCTGCTGTTCGGCCCAGCTCGAAAAGGCTTCGAAGAGGGCATCGGGGTCGGCGTCGTTCGGGAGATGATCGATGAGGGTCACGCCCCCATACTGCCTTCCTCTGGTCCGGATCGGACAACCGGCGGGTCGGACCTAGATCATCTGACGCTACGCTGTGTCGCCGGCCCGGCGTCAGAGAACCGGGTGACGAGCCCTGTGTCCCGCACGCCGGATGCCGGGTTCGTGTCCAGCCAATCCGGGATGGGGAACGACCATGATGGGACCGGCGCACTCGCTGTCCGGCGCCGCCGCCTGGCTGGGGGTGGGTGCGGCGACGGCGGCCGCGGGGTACCCGATGCCCTGGCCGGTGCTCGTCGTCGGCGCGCTGATCTGTGCCGGAGCGGCGCTCGCCCCCGACCTGGACCACAAGTCGGCCACGATATCGCGCGCCTTCGGGCCGCTCTCGCGGGCGGTGTGCGGCGTCGTCGACAACATCTCGCACGCGGTCTACAAGGCCACGAAGATGCGCGGCGACTCGCACCGCAACGGCGGACACCGTACCCTCACGCATACGTGGGTGTGGGCGGTCCTGGTCGGCGGCGGGATGTCCCTCCTGGCGGTGCAGGGCGGCCGCTGGGCGGTGCTCGGCATCCTCTTCGTCCACATGGTGCTGGCGATCGAGGGGCTGCTGTGGCGGGCCGCGCGGGTCTCCAGCGATGTCCTGGTGTGGCTGCTGGGTGCCGCGACGGCCTGGATCCTCGCCGGCGTCCTGGACCAGCCGGGCAACGGGGCGGGCTGGCTGTTCACCGAGCCCGGCCAGGAATATCTGTGGCTGGGCCTGCCGATCGTGCTGGGCGCGCTGGTCCACGACATCGGCGACGCGCTGACCGTCTCGGGCTGCCCGATCCTGTGGCCCATCCCGATCGGCCGCAAGCGCTGGTACCCGCTCGGCCCGCCGAAGGCCATGCGGTTCCGCGCCGGAAGCTGGGTGGAGCTGAAGGTGCTGATGCCCGCGTTCATGCTGCTGGGCGGTATCGGGGGGCTCGGGGCGATGGGCTACCTCTGACCGACGCCGGTCCGGTGCTCGTATCGGTGGTGTCGCCGACGCCCGGACCGGCCTGGGGGCGCCACCGCCAGGCGCTACCCGTCGGCCCGGCCCGGACCGGTTCGCCTGGTGTGCCCCGGTTCGCCCCGTGCCGTCCCTGCCTGCCCCGCCCTGTCGCGGTCTGACCCGGACCGGTTCGCCCCGTCCCGGCCCTTCGGTGTCATGGCCCGGGTCGAGTCTGTACGGTCCGGGAACCAGGAGGCGCTCCGTGAGCACACTCTCCGGCGGATTCCGGATCGGGGCGACGCTCCTCGAAGAGTTGCGGGGCGGTGACGGTCGGATCGCGCCTTTGCGGTGGGCGGTACTGCCTCGGGAGGGCGGCCGTGCAATTCCGGATCGGTGCACGGTGCACGGTGCGCTCGGTGTCCGGAAGCATGAGTGCTGGGGCTTGAACCGCAACGCGGGCGCGGGCCGAATAGAGCCACTGACCGTCGGTCCGACGGGTTGGAAGCGGATTCGGGTCATCGGCTGACCGGTACACGTTGGCAGCCTTTCGGAGTGCCACGCCGAGACCATCCCGGGGATTCTTCGTTCGCCCTGACCGGCAATTAAGGTTTCCTGCCCGGGAACCCAGGCTTGAGGGGATGCGGGCTACCGGCTGCGGGCTATCGGCTGCGGGTTGCCGCCTGCGGGAAGGTCGCGTCTATCGCGTATCACGGTCGATGCGTGCACTTGCCTAAGTCGGTGAACGATCCAGCCGGAACAGGGCGGCAGCAGATCCTTCTCCCGGCCGCACGCGTGACTTCAAGAGCCGCTGCCGATAAACCTATTGGCCTTCATGGGGCGCCGATACGCACTCCAAGGGAGCAATACCTCGCATCGCGCGGCCCGTGACAGTTATTCCCGTGCCTGTGGCTGTGCGATGTTTGAGACCGCGGGAAAAGGAGTGGCGGTTGCGTGCTGTCGTGGTCATCGACGGTCGCTGTTCGGCCGAGAAAGGCATGGCTCTTCGCGCGTCGTGATCGCCTTCGTGTGCGGGCGGTGTTCCTTGCCCGCCGACAGGTCCGAAAACGAAAGCCACCTGAGCCCGGCCCATCCAGGCCCAGGCCCAGGCCCAGGCCCGCCCAAGCCGGACCCGCAGATGTGCCCCTCCTCCGCCACCCTGGCTCCGCGCCCTGCTGTGCCAGGGCCCCACTCGTCCCTGGACAGAACTGAAAGGACGTCATGTCTTCCAGACGCTCCCGTGCCCGTCTCGCCGTGGGGATACCCGCTGCCGCCATGGTCGCAGGGATGCTGGCCGCGGGGCCCGCCGACGCTGTCGTGGGTCCTGCTGCCAAGGACGGTGCCCAGGCGTTCACCGCGAAGCTGGACATCGGCGGCAAGCGCAATTGCTCGGCGGCGCTCGTCGACGAGCGGTGGCTGGTCACCGCCGCCAGTTGTTTCGCCGACAACCCCGCGCAGAATCCGCAGGTGCCTGCCGGGGCGCCCAAGATGAAGACCACCGCGATCGTGGGGCGCGCCGATCTGTCGAGCGACGACGGGGGCACGGTCACGACCATTGAGGAACTCGTCCCGCGTGGCGACCGTGACCTGGTCATGGCCAGACTGGCCAAGCCGGTCACCGGCATCGCGCCCGTCGATGTCACGGCCGAGGGGCCGCTGCCGGACGAGGACGTTTTCGTCAGCGGCTATGGCCGTACCAAGGACGCGTGGGTACCCGACCGCCTGCACTACGGGCGCTTCGCCACGGAGCCCCTGAAGGACACCACCGTCACCATCGCGGGCAAGGACGACGGGGCGGCCGTGTGCGAGGGGGACGCCGGAGCGCCCGTATGGCGTGAGAAGGGCGGCCGTTACCAGCTCGTCGGGGTCAACAGCCGGTCGTGGTTCAAAGGCTGCTTCGGTCACGAGGACGAAACCCGCGACGGCGCCGTCGCGTCCCGTACGGACGACATCGCCGACTGGATCCAGACGGTGCGGCTGACCACGAAGATCGCGGATGTCAGCGATGTGATCGCGGCCGCCGACTTCGACGGCGACGGCCGCACCGACATCGCGGCCGTCCTGAACGACGGCAACCTGCACGCCTTCACCACCAAGCCGGACGGCACCCTGCGGTACGGCCGCGAGCTGTGGGCCCACGACGGCACCTGGAAGGGTTACCGGCAGATCATCGGAGGTGACTTCAACGGTGACGGCAACGCCGACCTGATCGCTCTCCGGGGCGACGGACAGCTCTTCCTCCACACCGGGTCAGCCGACGGCACCCTGAACCCGCGCCGCCCCCTGTGGCACGACACCTCCTGGAGAAAGATGAGGCACATCGTGCGCTTCCGTGCCGGCGCCTCCGGCCGTGACGGGCTGGCCGCGGTGTGGGGTGACGGCTCGCTGCACGCCTACACCACCCTTCCCGACGGCACCCTCGACAGCGCCCGGCGCGACCTGTGGCACGACAAGACCTGGGACGGCATGAAGCGCCTGGCCACCGGCGACTTCGACGGCGACGGCCGGGACGACATCGCCGGGGTCGCCTACGACGGCGGGCTGCGCCTCTACAGCGGGAACGCCCAGGGCACCGTCACCCGCGGCCCCGACCTCTGGCACGACAAGACGTGGGGCGCCATGCGCTCCGTCCTGGGCGGTGACTTTGACGGTGACGGCAAGACCGACATCGCCGCCCACCGCGCCAACGGAGACCTGCGCCTCTACACCGGCGACGGCAAGGGCCCACTGACCACCGGCCCCCTCATGTGGTCCGCCACTTCCTGACCGACCGCCCCCCTGACCGACCCCTTGGCCGACCGTCCCCCTGACCGCCCCCTTGACCGACTGCCCCTCCTGGTCGACCGCCCCTGGCACACGGCCCGCGGCACGCACGGTGGCGAGAGGCGTCCACCGTGCGCGCCCCGGGCGCACCCTGGCTGCGTCATGGACCGCACGAAAAGCGGAGCGTGGCGGGCGGGCCACCCGCCGGCCCCGCCCGCCACCACGTCACCGAGCCGGCCCCCGGCCCGCCGTTCTCACCCTCTCCCGGAACGGGCCGTTCCGCCCGCTCCCCGAACGGCGCCGCTACCCGTGCCAGGACCGCCACAGCGCCGCATACGCGCCGTCCGCGGCGACCAGGTCGTGGTGGCTGCCGAGTTCGCTGATCCGGCCCTCCTCGACCACCGCGATCACGTCCGCGTCGTGCGCGGTGTGCAGCCGGTGTGCGATCGCCACGACCGTACGGCCGTCCAGGACCCGGCCCAGCGAGCGTTCCAGGTGCCGGGCCGCGCGGGGGTCCAGCAGCGAGGTCGCCTCGTCGAGGACGAGGGTGTGCGGGTCGGCGAGCACCAGCCGGGCCAGGGCGATCTGCTGGGCCTGGGCCGGGGTGAGGGCGTGGCCGCCCGAGCCGACCTCGGTGTCCAGGCCCGCCTCCAGGGCCCGTGCCCAGTCGTCCGCGTCGACCGCGCCGAGCGCGGCCCACAGTTCGGCGTCCTCGGCGTCCGTACGGGCCAGCAGGAGGTTGTCGCGCAGTGATCCGACGAAGACGTGGTGCTCCTGGTTGACCAGCGCGACATGCTCGCGCACCCGCTCCGCGGGCATCCGGGACAGTTCGGCGCCGCCGAGCGTGATCTCGCCGGTGCGCGGGGCGTAGATCCCGGCGAGCAGCCGCCCGAGTGTCGACTTGCCCGCGCCGGACGGCCCGACCAGCGCCATCCGCGTCCCCGGGCGTACCCGAAGCGACACGTCGTGCAGGACGTCGACCCCCGCGCGGTAGCCGAACCGCACGTCGTCCGCCCGCACGTCCCGGCCCGACGGCCGGGCCCGCTCGTCGGTGGCTTCCGGCTCGATCTCCCGTACGCCCACCAGGCGCGCGATGGAGACCTGGGCGATCTGGAGTTCGTCGTACCAGCGCAGGATCATCGACACGGGCTCGCTCATCATCTGCGCGAGCAGCGCCCCCGTCGTCAACTGGCCGGGTGTGAGCCAGCCGCGCAGTACGAACAGGCCGCCGAGCAGCAGCACCGAAGCCAGGATCAGCACATGCGTCACGTTGACGACCGGGAAGAGCACCGAGCGGAGGTAGAGCGTGTACCGCTCCCACCGGGTCCACTCCAGGACCCGGCGTTCGGACAGCCTGATGCGCCGCTCGCCGAGCCGGTGTGCCTCGATGGTGCGGCCCGCGTCCACCGACTCGGTCAGCGCGGCCGAGACCGCGGCGTACCCGGCCGCCTCGGCGCGATAGGCCCGCGGGGCCCGTTTGAAGTACCAGCGGCAGCCGACGAGCAGCACGGGCAGGCCGACGAGGACCGACAGCGCCAGCGGGGGCGCGGTGACGGTCATGCCGCCGAGCAGCAGCGCGATCCAGACCACGCCGATCGACAACTGCGGCACGGCCTCGCGCATCGCGTTGGACAGCCGGTCGATGTCCGTCGTGATGCGGGACAGCAGGTCACCGGTCCCGGCCCGCTCCAGGACGCCCGGCGGCAGGGCCACGGACCGGACGAGGAAGTCCTCGCGCAGGTCGGCCAGCATCTGTTCGCCGAGCATCGCGCCGCGCAGCCGTACCAGGCGTACGAACACGGTCTGGACGGCCAGCGCGAGGACGAACAGGCCGATGACGCGCGTCAGGTGGAGATCGCGGGCGCCGTCGCCCAGCTCCTCCACCAGTCCGCCCAGCAGGTACGGGCCGACCATGGAGGCGACCACGGCGACGGCGTTCACGGTCACCAGCAGGGCGAAGGCCCGCCGGTGTCGGCGGATCAGCCCGCCCACGTAGGCGCGGACGGTCGCGGGCGAGCCGACCGGCAGGGTCGTGGCCGTCCGCGGGGCGTCCGGATCGTACTCCGGTGGCGCCAGGCCGATCATGCGCTCTCCTCGATCTGGTCGGTGCTGCCGGTACGGGCGAAGGGGCGGCCGGACGGGACCCGGCCCGCCGGGGCAGCGGCCTCCGGCCCGTCGTCCTCGTCGGTCTCACGGGTGACCACGGCGCGGTACGCCGGGTCGGTGCGCAGCAGTTCGCGGTGGGTGCCGCTGCCCGCGACCCGGTCCGCGTCGAGGAAGACCACGCGTTCGGCGCGGTCCAGCAGCAGCGGGCTGGAGGTCAGGACCACGGTCGTGCGGCCCGCGCGCAGGGCGCGCAGCCCGTCCGCGATCCGGGCCTCGGTGTGCGAGTCGACGGCGCTGGTCGGCTCGTCCAGGATGAGCACCTCGGGGTCGGTGACCAGCGACCTGGCCAGCGCCAGCCGCTGCCGCTGTCCGCCCGACAGGGACCGGCCGCGCTCGGTGATGTGGGTGCGCATCGGGTCGCCGGAGTTGTCGGCCGAGCCCTGCGCCAGCGCGGTCAGCACGTCGCCGCACTGCGCCGCCGCCAGCGCGTCCTCGGCCCGTACGGATCCGGAGGACGGGACGTCCAGCAACTCGCCGAGCGTCCCGGAGAGCAGGACCGGGTCCTTGTCCTGGACGAGGACGGCGCCCCGGGCGGCCGCGCGCGGTACGTCGTCCAGAGCGGTGCCGCCCAGCAGGACCGACGGGGTGCCTTCCGGCGCGTCGGCGGGGTGGCCGCCGAGCCGGTCGGCGAGCCGCCCCGCCGCGTCCGGGTCGCCGCACACCACGGCGGTGAGCCGCCCGCTCGGCGCGCACACTCCGGTGACCGGGTCGTACAGGTCGCCGCCGAGTGTTTCGGGCCCGGTGATCCGTCCGTCGGCGGGGCGGCTCAGCGCCAGGACGCGCGCGGTGCGCTGGGCCGAGGGCTTGGAGAAGGAGTAGGCCATAGCGATCTCTTCGAAGTGCCTCAAGGGGTAGAGCAGGAAGGTCACCGCGCTGTAGACGGTGACCAGTTCGCCGACCCGTACCCGGCCGTCGAGCGCGAGCCCGGTCCCGTACCAGACCACGGCGATCAGGAGCAGCCCCGGCAGGACGACCTGGACGGCGGAGATCATGGACCACATGCGGGCGCTGCGCACGGCGGCCCGGCGGACGTCCTGGGACGCGCGCCGGTAGCGGTCGAGGAAGAGTTCCTCGCCGCCGATGCCGCGCAGGACGCGCAGGCCCGCGACGGTGTCGGAGGCCAGTTCGGTGGCCCGGCCCGCCTTCTCGCGCTGTTCGTCGGCGCGGCGGGTGGCGGGCGGCAGCAGCGGCAGTACGGCCAGTGCCAGTACGGGCACGCCGACGGTCACCACCACGCCCAGCGCCGGCTGGTAGACCACCAGGGCCACGCAGACGCCCACGGAGGTCAGCGCCGCGGCCCCGAACCGGGAGACGGCCTCGACGAACCAGCCGATCTTCTCCAGGTCGCCGGTGCTCACGGCGACCACCTCGCCGGCCGCGACCCGCCGGGTCATGGCGGACCCCAGCTCCGTGGTCTTGCGGGCCAGCAGTTGCTGGAGGCGGGCCACCGAGGTGATCCAGTTGGTGATCGCGGCGCGGTGCAGCATCACGTCGCCGACCGCGACCAGGGCGCCGAGCAGCAGCAACAGCCCGCCCGCGAGCAGCAGTCCGGATCCGGAACGGTCCACGACGGCCTGCACCGCGAGCCCCACCGGGATGGGGAAGGACGCCACGCCACCGGTGTGCACCAGCCCCCAGCACAACGCCTTGGTCTGTCCGCCGAGCTGCTGCCGGTAGAGCCACCGGAGCAGGCGGCCGCCGGAGCGGACGTCCGGGACTCCTGGATCGGCATGAGGAAGATCGCGAATGTGCATGATGTCCAAAGTTCGGTTCGGATGACGGCGGTTCGGGGCCACGGACGGCCGGGTGGCCGGAAAGCCGGTGTCCGGCGGCCGGCCCGTGATCGTGGTGGGGACGGTGCCGGGCGCCGTACGGGCGCGCGGGCGGGAGGAAGGACGCGGCTTCGGAGAGCCATGGAAGACTGGCGCGTCACGGCGTCCTGGTTCAACCGGTTTTCCGCGCGGGGCGCACACAACGGGCCGCCGCCGGACGGTCCGTACGCGCCGTCCGGATGCGACCATGGGAGTCATGCGAACTGCGTGCTGCATGGTACGAAGGGCGACGCCGGCCACGATGGTACTGGTCCTGCTGGCAGGCTGCGGCGCGAGCGGCGGACCGGCGGAGGACGAAGGAAAGAGCCGCGGCGACCGCACCGCCGAGGCCACCGGATACACGAAGCACATCCCGGGCGTGGGCGCGAAGCTCCGCTCGCGCATCCCCAAGGACTCCCGGCAGGTCGTGGCGGTGTACGGGAAGGGCGCCGACTCGCCCGACGCCACGCTGGCCCTGTACACGAAGGCGGCCCGGGGCTGGAAGCGCACCGCGACCTGGCCCGCGCACAACGGCAGGAAGGGCTGGACCACCGACCACCACGAGGACGATCTGCGCAGCCCGGTCGGTGTCTTCGGGCTCTCCGACGCGGGCGGCGTGCTGCCCGACCCGGGAGCGAAGCTGCCGTACACCCACTCGTCGGCCTTCACCCCGCCCCCGTACTGGGAGAAGAAGACCCGGCACGACTTCGACCATGTCATCGCGATCGACTACAACCGCCTCAAGGGCACCACGCCCCTGGACCCGACCCGGCCGCAGGGGCGGAAGAAGGGCGGCGGCATCTGGCTGCACCTGGACCACGGCAGCGGCACGTCCGGCTGCGTGAGCATCCCGAAGGCGGGCATGGTCGCGCTGCTGCGCACGCTCGATCCGCGGTGGCACCCCGTCGTGGTCATGGGGGACACCGGGCACCTCGCGGCCTGAACCGCGCCCGACGCCAGGGGCGAACCGGCGCCCGGACGGTCCGCACGACGCCGGGGCCGGACCGGAGCCGCACGGACCGTATGGGGCCAGGGGCGAACCGGGGCCGCACGGGCCGCATGGGGCCGGGGCCGGACGGGCCGCGCGGTGCCGGGGCCGGATGGGGCATCAGTCCCGCCCGGCCCCGTCCCGTCACTCCGTCGGCTTCGGGGAGTCGACCCCCTGCCGCGGCTTGCGCCACAGCCCCCGGGTGAAGTCCGGGATCTCCTGCGGCTCGCCCTTCGCCCTGATCGAGGCGTGGCTCAGCGGCACCGGCGCGCTCCAGACCGCCGCGTCGTACACGTCGAAGTCCGGTACGAGCCCGAGGTGGAAGCACTGCATGAGCCGGTACAGCATGATGTAGTCCATGCCGCCGTGGCCGCCGGGCGGGTCGGCGTGCTCCTTCCACAGCCAGTGGTCCCACTCCGCGTACCGGCTGAAGTCCCCCCACTGGTCGTCGCTCTGGTCGGGCTCGATGTAGATCCGCTCCGGGTAGTCCTCGAAGACGCCCTTGGTGCCGCCGAGGCTGTTGATGCGGCTGTACGGGTGCGGCGTGGACACGTCGTGCTCCAGCCGCAGCACCCTGCCCTTGGCGGTCTGGATGAGGCTGAAGGTGCGGTCGCTGTTGATGTACGTCTCCCGCCGGCTCGGGTCGCCCGGCGGCATGTGCTCCTCGCGGTACTCGGCGAGCCCCAGCGCGGGCGTGCCGAAGCTGGATATCCGGACCACTCGGTCGCCCCGGTTGACGTCCATGTAGTTGGCGATCGGCCCGAAGCCGTGGGTGGGGTAGAGGTCGCCGCGCAGCCGGGTGTGCCACAGCCGCCGCCACGGGCCCTCGTAGTACGTCGGGTCGAACATCAACTGACGCAGGTCGTGGTTGTACGCGCCGGCGGCGTGCAGCAGCCTGCCGAAGCGGCCCGCGTGCGCCATCCGCAGGACGCGCATCTCGTTGCGGCCGTAGCAGCAGTTCTCCACCTGCATACAGTGGCGGCGGGTGCGTTCGGAGAGGTCGACCAGGTCCCAGAGTTCGTCCAGGCGCATGGCCACCGGGCATTCCACACCGGCGTGCTTGCCGCCCAGCAGCGCAGCCTTGGCCATCTCGAAGTGCCAGTCCCACGGGGTGGCGATGTAGACGAAGTCGAGGTCGCCGCGCTCGCAGAGGTTCTCGAAGTCGTGGTCGCCCTTGGTGTAGACGGCCGGTGCGGGCTGTCCGGCCGCGGTGACCAGCCGCACCGCTCGCGCCGCCTTGTCCTTGACGGGGTCGCAGACCGCCACCACCCGCACGCCCGGGATGGCGAGGTAGAGGGGCAGCATGGCCATGCCGCGGTTGCCCAGGCCGATGATGCCGATCCGTACCGTGCCGCGTCTTTCGAACGGTACGCCGATCATGGTCTTGTGCCGGCCCTTGGGAGCCGCCGCCTCCCCGGCGGCCGTCGCCGCCGCGCCCTGCCCCGCGCCGGCCGCGGCGGCGCTGCCCGTGCCCAGCCCGCCGATGCCGAGGCCGGCTCCCGCCGCTCCGGCGGTCCACAGAACGGAGCGCCGCGTGGGTCCGGTTCCTTCGGGGCCGTGGCCCGTCTCCTGGCCGTCGTGCTCGTGGGGCTCGTGGCGCTGCGATGGTGCCTCGTTCATCGGTCCTCCAAAAGAACGGATGGTGCGTGGCGGAAGCGTGAACCTCGCTGAGGACCTTGGCGGTTGTGCGGCTCGATGCACAAGAGGGCCGCCGGGGCTGATCTTTTGTGCGGAGGGCCAGGGACTGCCTGGTACGGACCGGGGCGGCGGGGAGTCCGTTTCTTGCGCAAGCCGACGGAAACCCTTGCGACGGCTCTTGGCGGGCCAACCGGCGGACCATCACCCTCCGGCGGCCCTCACTCCACCGTCAAACCCTCACCCCTCCGGCCGCGTCGCCCGCTCCAGGGCGAGCAGCGCCGAGTAGTACCCCCGGCCGCCGGTCGCGTGGTCCATCCCCACCTCGCACATCCGGTTCGCCGACAGGTGCGCGTCGAACTGCCGGGACGTCACCTCCGCCGCCTCCTTGGCGGTCGCCGCCTCCGTCAGCTCCTTGTGCAGCATGCCGCGGTCGCCCGCGAAGGCGCAGCAGCCCGCGTCGTCCGGGACCACCACCTCCGTCGCGCACGCCTCGGCGACCGCGCGCAACTGTGCCTCGTCGCCCAGGTGCCGCATGGAGCACGTCGGGTGGAGCACGGCGGAACCGACCGTGCGCAGCACCTCCAGGTGCGGCAGCAGCTCCTCGGCGGCCCACACCACCGAGTCGACGACGGTCAGCTCGGCGTGCAGCTCCCGGTTGTCCGGGGTGAGGTACGGCACGACCTCGTGGGCGAGGCCGAGCGTGCACGAGGAGGCGTCCACGACCAGCGGCAGCCGCCCGCCCGCCGTCCAGCCCCACGCGGCCTCGACGATGCGGTTGGCCATCACCGCGTTGCCCTCGTCGTACCCCTTGGAGTGCCAGATGGTGGCGCAGCAGGTGCCCGTCACGTCGTCCGGGACCCACACCGGCTTGCCCGCGCGCCGGGACACCGCCACGACCGCCTCGGGCAGGGACGGCCCGTCGAAGCCGTCCGGTTCGCCGAAGATGCGGTTCACACAGGCCGGGTAGTAGACCGCGGCGGCGCCCACCCGCCGGGTGGCGGGCAGGTCGCGGGCCGCCGCGCCGGGGATCCGCGGCAGCCACTCCGGTACGAGATCGGGGCGTACGGCCTTGCGCGCGGCGCCCGTCAGGGATTGCAGCAGCCGGTCGGCGCGCCCCGCACCGATCCGGTCACCGATCTTCGCGGCGGCGGCCACCGCCAGCCGCGCCGACCGCTCGACCGTCGTGAAGTGCCGGGCGGTCAGCGCCGCCGCGCGTTCTTCCCCGGGGGAGTGGCGACGGTGCCGGAACTCCTTCATCATCGCGCCGGTGTCGATGCCGACCGGGCAGGCCAGCTTGCAGGTCGAGTCGCCCGCGCAGGTGTCCACCGCGTCGTAGCCGTACGCGTCCAGCAGGGCGCCGGTGACCGGCGAGGCCGGGGCCTGGCGCATCATCTCGCGGCGCAGCACGATGCGCTGGCGCGGTGTCGTGGTGAGGTCCTGGCTGGGGCAGGTCGGTTCGCAGAAGCCGCATTCGATGCAGGGATCGGCGACCGCCTCGACCCGCGGAATGGTCTTCAGGCCGCGCAGGTGCGCCTTCGGGTCGCGGTCGAGCAGGACGCGTGGGGCCAGGATGCCGTGCGGGTCCACGGTCTGCTTGACGCGCCACATCAGCTCGGTGGCGCGTGGCCCCCATTCCAGCTCCAGGAACGGGGCGATGTTGCGGCCGGTGGCGTGCTCGGCCTTCAGGGAGCCGTCGAAGCGCTCGACGGTCAGCGTGCAGAACGCGTCCATGAAGGCCGCGTAGCGCTCCACGTCCGCGGGCCGGGCGGCGTCGAAGGCGAGCAGGAAGTGCAGGTTGCCGTGGGCCGCGTGGCCCGCCACCGCCGCGTCGAAGCCGTGCCGGTCCTGGAGTTCGAGCAGCGCCGTGCACGCCTCGGCGAGCCGGGACGGCGGTACGGCGAAGTCCTCGGTGATCAGTGTCGTACCGGACGGGCGGGAGCCGCCGACCGCGGTGACGAACGCCTTGCGGGCCTTCCAGTACCCGGCGATCACCCCGGCGTCCCGGGTGAACGCGTTGGTGACGGACGCGACCGGGGCGACCAGCTCCAGCCCTGCCAGCACCTTCCGCGCGGCCTCCTCCTGCGCCGCCCGCGCCGTCTCGTCGGGGGCGCGGAACTCGACCAGCAGCGCGGTGGTCGTCTTCGGCAGCTCCGCCCAGTCGGCCGGCACCCCGGACACGCTCACCGAGGCGCGCAGCGTGTTGCCGTCCATCAGCTCGACGGCGATCGCGCCCGCCTCGGTGAACAGCGGCACGGCGGCCGCCGCGGCGCTCAGCGTCGGGAAGAACAGCAGGGCGGTGGAGGTGCAGCGGTTCAGCGGCAGCGTCTCGAAGACGGTCTCGGCGATGAAGCCGAGGGTGCCCTCGGAGCCCACCGCCAGCCCGCGCAGGATCTGGACGGGGGTGGCGCCGTCCAGGAAGGCGTCCAGGCGGTAGCCGTTGGTGTTCTTGATCTCGTACTTGGCGCGGATCCGGGCCACCAGCTCCCGGTCCGCCTCGATCTCCGCCTTCAGCGCCAGCAGCCCCGCGCACAGGGCGGGCTCGGCGTGCGCCAGCTCCTCGTCCGCGGCCGGGTCGCCGGTGTCCACGATCGTCCCGGAGGGCAGGACGAGGGTGACCGAGGCGAGCGTCCGGTAGGAGTTGCGGGTGGTGCCCGCCGTCATGCCGGAGGCGTTGTTGGCCACCACGCCGCCGAGCGTGCAGGCGATGGCGCTGGCCGGGTCCGGGCCGAGGATCCGGCCGTACCGGGCGAGCGCGGCGTTGGCCCGGACGACCGTGGTGCCGGGCCGGATCCGGGCCCGGGCGCCGTCGTCCAGCACCTCGACGCCCGCCCAGTGCCGGCGTACGTCCACGAGGATGTCCTCGCCCTGGGCCTGGCCGTTGAGCGAGGTTCCGGCGGCCCGGAAGACGACGTCGCGGCCCTTGCCGTGCGCGTAGGAGAAGACCGCGGAGATGTCGTCGATGTCCTCGGCCAGGACGACGACCTGCGGCACGAAGCGGTACGGGCTCGCGTCGGAGGCGTACCGGACCAGGTCGGAGACGCTGTGCAGCACCTTGTCCGGGCCGAGCAGTGCCGTCAGGTCGTCGCGCAGCCGCTCCGGCGTGCCGGCTGCCCGCCGGTCGGTCACCCGGTCGTGGTACGGGCCTTCGGTGGCGGCCGGCCGCAGGGTCCCGGGCTTCGGTTCCAGCAGGGGCATGACGACTCTCCTCCGGTCTGCGCGGGCTCGCTCCGGCGGCGCTCCGGCGCCCGGCGCGGCCGCCCGGTCCAGTGTTTCAGCAGCGTGCGGCGGCTCCGTCCACCAGGGTGGACAACAGGCCGCCGAGCACGTCCCGCTGTTCGGCGGTCAGTGGCGCCAGGATGTCCTGTGCGGCGGCCCGGCGCGCGCTGCGCAACGCGCGCAGCGTCGAGCGGCCGGTGTCGGTGAGTTCGATCCGTACGACGCGGCGGTTGGCGGGGTCGGGCACCCGGCGGACCGCGTCCTTCGCCTCCAGCGCGTCGACCAGTGTCGTCACGGCCCGCGGGACGACCTCCAGGCGGGCGGCCAGGTCGGCCATACGGGGCGGTGTCCCGTCGCGGTAGTGGTCCACGATGCGCAGCAGCCGGGTCTGCGCGGGGGTCAGCGCGATGTCGAGGGTCTCCAGGTGCCGTTTCTGCGCGCGGTGCATCCGGCGGGTGAGCCGCACCAACTGCTCCGCCAGGTCGGGGTCGGTGGTGGCCGGGTCGGGGGAGGACATGGCCGGAGGATATCAGGACCACGCTCATTGTGAGTATAGGTAACGATTGGTTATGCTCGGCGGGACCCGACACCCGAACCCTCCGAAGGAGCCCATGCGCCCCGACGAACCCGAGTGGACCCCGCCGCCCCGGGACCCGGCCCAGCCGGCCCAGGTGCGGCGCATCCTCGCCCTCTTCCGCCCCTACCGCGGCCGGCTGGCCACGGTGGGCCTGCTCGTGGCCGCCTCCTCCCTGGTCTCGGTCGCCTCCCCCTTCCTGCTCCGCGCCGTCCTGGACGTGGCGATCCCCCGGGGCCGGACCGGCCTGCTGACCCTGCTCGCCGCCGGCATGATCGTCACTGCCGTGCTGACCAGCGTCTTCGGCGTCCTGCAGACCCTGATATCGACCACCGTCGGCCAGCGCGTCATGCACGACCTGCGCACCGCCGTCTACGCCAAGCTCCAGCGGATGCCGCTGGCGTTCTTCACCCGCACCCGCACCGGCGAGGTGCAGTCCCGCATCGCCAACGACATCGGCGGCATGCAGGCCACCGTCACCTCCACCGCGACCTCCCTGGTCTCCAACCTCACCTCCGTGGTCGCCACCGTCGTCGCCATGCTCGCCCTCGACTGGCGGCTGACCCTGGTCTCCCTGCTGCTGCTCCCGCTCTTCGTCTGGATCAGCCGCCGGGTCGGCAACGAACGCAAGAGGATCACCACCGCGCGGCAGAAGCAGATGGCCGCGATGTCCGCGATGGTCACCGAGTCGCTGTCGGTCAGCGGCATCCTGCTCGGCCGCACGATGGGCCGCGCCGACTCCCTCACGGCGAACTTCGCCACCGAGTCCGAGCGGCTGGTCGGCCTGGAGGTCCGCGCCAACATGGCCGGACGCTGGCGGATGGCCACCATCGGCATCGTCATGGCCGCCATGCCCGCCGTCATCTACTGGTCGGCCGGACTCGTCCTCCAGCTCGGCGGCCCGGCCTTCTCCATCGGCACCCTCGTCGCCTTCGTCACCCTCCAGCAGGGCCTGCTGCGCCCCACCGTCTCGCTGCTGTCCACCGGCGTGCAGATGCAGACCTCCGTCGCGCTCTTCCAGCGCATCTTCGAATACCTCGACCTGCCGGTGGCCATCACCGAACCGGCCCACCCGGTACGCCTGGCCGAGCCGCGCGGCGAGGTCCGCTTCGAGCACGTGACGTTCGCGTACGACGACCCGGAGCGCGAGACCGGCGCCGCGCCCGCCCCGGCGACCCTGCGCGACATCGACCTGACCGTCCCGGCCGGCAGCAGCCTGGCCGTCGTCGGCCCGACCGGCAGCGGCAAGAGCACCCTGAGCTACCTGGTGCCGCGGCTGTACGACGTGACGGCGGGCCGGGTCACCCTGGACGGCACCGACGTGCGCGACCTGGACTTCGACTCGCTCGCCCGGGCCGTCGGCGTGGTCTCCCAGGAGACCTACCTCTTCCACGCCTCCGTCGCCGACAACCTCCGCTTCGCCAAGCCGGACGCCACCGACGAGGAACTGGAGGCCGCCGCCCGCGCGGCACAGATCCACGACCACATCGCGGGCCTCCCGGACGGCTACGCCACCCTCGTGGGCGAACGCGGCCACCGCTTCTCCGGCGGCGAGAAGCAGCGGCTGGCCCTCGCCCGGACCATCCTGCGCGACCCGCCCGTCCTCGTCCTCGACGAGGCCACCAGCGCGCTGGACACCCGGACGGAACACGCGGTGCAGCAGGCCGTCGACGCGCTCTCCAAGGGCCGTACGACGATCACCATCGCGCACCGCCTGTCCACCGTCCGCGACGCCGACCAGATCGTCGTCCTCGACGCGGGCCGGATCGCCGAACGCGGCACCCACGACGAACTCCTCGCCGCCGGCGGCCGCTACGCGGGCCTGGTGAAGCGTGACGCACACCTCGCCCCCAACGGTGATCAGCCCCTGTCCGCCGACCTGACCCGCGGGTGAGGTCGGCCCCGACCGCACCGGACCGGCCCGGGGAGCGCCCTGTGGCAGCCGCCGACCGCACCGCGGACCGTTCCGCCCTGACGCCGGCCCGGATGCCCGGCGGCATGGGGGCGCTCCACTTCCTCGCCCCCGGGCCGTTCGACGCGATCGTGCCCCGCGCGCTGCCGGGCACCGCCCGCACCTGGACGTACGTCAGCGGCGCCGCGGAACTCGCCGCGGTCGCCCTGCCGCGCACCCGCCGGGCCGGCGCACTGGCCGCCGCCGGCCTGTTCGCCGCCGTCTTCCCCGCCAACATCAAGATGGTCCGCGACTGGCGCCACCGCCCCGCGCCCCTCAAGGCCGTCGCCTACGGCCGCCTGCCGCTCCAACTGCCCATGAAGGTCCGGACCCTGCACGCGGCACGCGCCGCCCGCCCGGCAGCCGGAAGGCGGCACGACCGCCCCTGAAAAGCGCGGGTGCCCCGCGCGGAGCGCCTCTAGGGTGAGCCGTATGCCCTCCCACCAAGACCTGCCCGCCTTCGAGTTCGCCTTTCCGGGCCCGTTGCGGGACCGGCTCGTCGCCGCCGTTCTCTCCGGCGCCAAGACCACCACGACGGGCCTGCTGGCGGACTACGAGCGCGCGGGCGACCCGCTGCCGCGCACCGGCGAGCGCTACCGGGTCCCCGACTCCGACGGCCGCCCCGTCGCCGTCATCGAGGTGACGGAGGTACGGGTGCTGCGGCTGGCCGACGTGGACCTGCGGCACGCCGTGGACGAGGGCGAGGGCAACGCGACCGTGGCCGACTGGCGGGCCGATCACGAGAGCTTCTGGCACGGCCCGGAGATGCGCGAGGCCCTCGGCGACCCGGAGTTCCGCGTCGACGACGACACCCAGGTCGTGACCGAGCGCTTCCGGGTCGTCGAGCGCCTGTAGGCGACGGGCGCCACCGACGGCTCGGCCGCGTCGCTCCGGACCTCGTCGCCCGCCGTGATCCGGACGGTCTCGGCCCCCCGGCGAAGGTCAGCCGGCGGGGGGCACCCAGCCCTCTGGGGTGCGTACGCGTCGGGTGCCTACCAACGGCAGGGTCCGGCCGCGGCCAGGACCGGCCCGTCCGGTGGTCGGAATTGGCGCAATCTTGATCATGAGCGACCGGACAGCATGCCGAGTGGCGTTTCACCCGGTCGGACCCGGCAAGGCGAACGGCACACCCACCGGACATCACCCAGGCCCCGATACCCCCACCGACCCCCCACCCTCACCCTCACGGACACACGGAGGCGACGTGCTCGACAGCGCATCCGAACTGGGCCGCCGCAGCGCCCTGGCCGCCACCGCGGCGGCCGGCCTCGGCCTCCTCACCGCCTGCGCGGAAACGGCGGACAGCGACGCGGCACCCCGCGACGCGGCACCGCCCCGGACCTCGGGTACCCCTGGCGGCCGGACCGCCACCCCCTCGCCGAAGCCGGCCAAGAAGCGCCCCCAGCTTCCGCGCGGCGGCCGGGAACTGTTCCCCCGGCACCGGCTCACCGGCTACTGCGGACTGCCCGGAGCCGCCGCGCTCGGCCGCCTCGGCACCGGAGACCCGGACGAGCGCGCCCGCGAGATCGAGAAACTCGCGCAGACCTACGCCACCGACCGCGAGCCGCTGCCCGTCCTGGAACTGCTGGCGGTGGTGGCCAACTCCAGCGCGGGCCCCGACGGGACCTATCGCTCCCGTACCTCCGCCGACACCATCCGCCGCTTCCACGAAGCGGCCCGCAGACACCGCGCGCTGCTGCTCCTGAACATCCAGCCGGGCCGCGCCTCGGCCCTGGGCGAGGTCAAGGCGCTGCGCGAGTGGCTGGTGCACCCGGACGTGGGCATCGCCCTGGACCCCGAGTGGGAGATGGGCCCCGGCGAGAAGCCGGGCGACACCTACGGGAGCACCGACGGCGGCGAACTCACCGGCATCGCCCGCTACCTCTCCGGCCTGGTCCGCGAGCACGAGCTGCCCGAGAAGGCCTTCGTCTTCCACCAGGTGGCGACGTCGGTGGTCGAGGACCAGCACGCCTTCCGGCCGCAGCCCGGCGTCGCCGCCATCAAGTGCGCCGACGGCATCGGCTCCCCCGGGCTGAAGCGCGGCACCTGGCAGGACCTCGTCAGGAACCTGCCCCACGGGATGCACACCGGCTTCAAGCTCTTCTACGACGAGGACACCCAGGGCAGCCGTCTGATGACCCACAAGGAGGTCCTGGCGCTGCGGCCACAGCCCGAGTACGTCATGTACGAATAGGGTGCCCCCACCGGAGCGGGGGCACCGGGGGTCACACCGGCCGCAGCCGGTACGCGTAGCTGTAGACCCGGTCGGCGTGCAGCAGGTACTTCTCCAGCGGCGGCGCGCCCCACGAGTCGTTCCCGCCGACACCCATCTGCCGGTGGTTGACGCCGAGCACCGTCTCGGGGCGCCGCTTCAGCTCGTACGGATGCTCGTGCCGCTCGCTCTCCAGGTCGGACGGCGCTTGGTGCAGGGCGCTCAGCTCCAGCAGCGGCGCGCCGTCGCCCGGCTCCGCGCGGACGGCCAGCCCCGTACCGTCGCGGCCGGTGAGCGAGGCGCTGCGCACGTCGGTCACGTTGCCGGTCTGCTGGGGCCGGACGTAGTTGCCGAACTGGGCGTCGACACTGGTGCGGTAGCGGCCGACGAAGGCCGCGGTGTGCCGGTCCCAGTAGTTCTCGTGCGGTCCGCGCCCGTGCCAGGCGAAGGTCTCCAGCCCGGCCGGGACGGTCAGCAGCGCGCCCACCACGGGCAGGTCGGGCAGCCCGGCGCCCGGCGTCAGGGTGTGCCGTATCCGCACCTCGCCGTCGCCGCGTACGGTGAAGACGGTGTTCCACCGGGAGGCGGCGGGACTGGTGGGCAGGGTGGCCGAGACCTCGATGGTCACCTCGGAGGCGGACGGCTGTGCGGCTTTCACCTGTGTCACGGTCCGTTCGGCGCCTGCCGCGCGCCAGGTGCGCAGGGTGGTGTGCGCGCCCCGGCCGATGTCGTTGTCGGTGGGCCCGCGCCAGAAGTTGGGCACCGGCCCGGCGGTCAGCAGTGCCCGGCCGCGGTGGCGGTAGGCGGTCAGGGTGCCGCTCGCCTTGTCGAGGACGAGTTCGAGGTCGCGGCCGCCGACTGTGACGGAGCGGTCCGACTCGGTGAGTTCCAGGGGCGGCAGCCCGGCGGGGGAGGGGTCGGTGGGCGCGGGGGTGTGCCAGGGGAGCGCGAGCTGTTCGGCGGCGACGCTGTGGCCCGCGTCCGCCCACCGGGTGGCCTGCCGCAGTACGAAGGACAGGTTCAGCCAGTACTCGGCGCCCGGGGCGGGCCGTTCGGGTCGAGTGAAGGGAATCCGTACGGTTGCTTCCCGGCCCGGCGCGGCCTCCGGCGCGGGGAGCGTGCCGTGCTGGACGCGTTCGCCGTCGCGGGTGACCTCCCAGCGCAGCTCGTAAGCGTCCAGCCTCAGGAAGAGCTGCCGGTTGGTGATCCGTACCGTGCCGGCGGCGAGGTCCGCGGCGGCCGCCCGGACGGTCTGGTAGACCTTCTTGACCTCGTGGACGGCCGGGTGCGGCGTGCGGTCGGCGGCGACGATGCCGTTGCAACTGAAGTTCCAGTCGGTGGGGTAGCCGGGGTGCCAGTCGCCGCCGTAGGACAGGTATGTGCGGTGCGGGTCGCCGGGGACCGGAAGGCGGATGGCCTGGTCGACGAAGTCCCAGATGAAGCCGCCGTGCAGGTTGGGGTAGCGCTCGAAGACGTCCCAGTACTCCTGGAAGTTGCCGGTGCTGTTGCCCATGGAGTGCGCGTACTCGCACAGGATGAACGGTTTGGGGTTGCCGGACTTCCCGTAGCGCTCCACCTCGTCCGGCGTGCTGTACATCCGGCTCTCGATGTCGGCGACCGCGTTCATGCCCTCGTAGTGCAGCGGCCGGGACGGGTCGCGGCGGCGCGTCCAGTCGGCCATTGCCACGAAGTTGAGGCCCTGGCCCGCCTCGTTGCCCAGTGACCACACCACGACCGACGGGTGGTTCTTGTCCCGTTCGACCATCGACCGCATCCGGTCCAGGCAGGCGCCCGTCCACGCCGGCAGGCTGCCGGGCAGCCAGTCGCGTACCCCGTGCGACTCCAGGTTGGCCTCGCCGACGACGTACAGGCCGTACTCGTCGCACAGCTCCAGCCAGCGCTGGTCGGCGGGGTAGTGGGAGGTGCGGACGGCGTTGATGTTGTGCTGCTTCATGATGCGGATGTCCTGGAGCATCCGCTCCTCGGGGACGGCCTGCCCGCGGTCGGGGTCGGTCTCGTGCCGGTTGACGCCGCGGAAGACGACGGGCCGGCCGTTGACGGTGAGCTTGCCGGGCCCGTACGCGACGGAGCGGAAGCCGACCCGGGTGCTCTGGACGTCGACGGTGCGGCCCGCCGGGTCGGTGAGGGTCAGGACGAGCCGGTAGAGGTGCGGGGCCTCGGCGGACCACAGGTCCGGGGCCCGGACGGTGGCCTGCGGCGCGACCGTGGCGTCCTGCCCGGCGGTGAAGCGGACCGTCGCGGTCAGCGGTGCGGGCAGCGCCGGCCGCCCCCGCCCGTCGTACAGCTCCGCTCTGAGCCGGTGTTCGCCCGCCGCTGCCGCGCCCCGGTTGCGTACCGTGGCGGCGACGGTCAGCTCCGCGTCGCGGCAGGCGGCGTCCAGGCCGGTGCGGACGTGCAGGTCCTGGAGGTGCACCGGCGCGATGGAGTACAGGTACACGTCGCGGAAGATCCCGGACAGGTCGATCATGTCCTGATCCTCCAGCCAACTGCCGTCGGACCACCGGTAGACCTCGACGGCCAGCACGTTCGGGCCGGGACGCAGCCGCTCGGTGATGTCGAACTCGGCCGGGGTGTAGCTGTCCTCGCTGTAGCCGACCCGCTCGCCGTTGACCCACACGAAGAACGCCGACTTCACGCCCTGAAAGGAGAGCAGGGTGCGGCGGCCGTCCCAGTCACCGGGCACGGTGAAGGCGCGCCGGTAGGAGCCGACGGGGTTGAAGCCGTGCGGGACGTGCGGTGGCCGCGGGTCCTCGTAACCGATCCACGGGTACTTGACGTTGAGGTAGATCGGCTCCGGATAGCCCTCGATCTCCCAGTTGGAGGGCACGGTGATGTGGTCCCAGCCGCTGTCGTCGTACTGCGGCGCGAAGAAGTCGCGGGGCCGCTCGTCGGGGTTCTTCGACCAGTGGAAGCGCCAACTGCCGTTGAGCGAACGGTAGTACGGGGACGCGTCGAACCTTCCGGTACGCGCCGCCCGGACGTCTCCGTAGGGGACGAGGCGGGCACGGGCCGGTTCCCGGTTGACCTGGAAGACCCGTGGGGCGGCGTCCCACTCGGTGCCGGGGGCGGCAGCGGTGGCGGCGAAGGAGCGTTTCCGGGCGCAGAACGCTGCCCACCCGGCCAGCGCGGCGCCGGTGGCGAGGAACGACCGGCGGTTGATGCGGCGTACGTTCATGAGACAGCTCCGAACGTAAGGCAACAGGAAGCGTCAGGGTCGAACACATGCGGTGCACAGCACAAGACTTCCGCACGCCACTTCCCGCCCCGGGCACCGGCCCCGCCCGTCACTCCGAGAGCAGCACGACCTCCAGCTTCCGCGGCCCGTGCACTCCCTCGACCCGGTCCAGCTCGATGTCACTGGTCGCCGACGGACCCGAGATCCACGTCAGTGGCCGCGTCGGGTCCAGGCGTTCGAGCGCCTGCGGCACCGAGCCGACGACCTGGTCGGGTACGCGCACGACACAGATGTGGTGATCGGGGACGAGCGTGATCCGGCGGCGCCCCTGGTCGGGCGAGCCGTCCAGCACGATCGTCCCGGTCTCGGCGACGGCCACCGCGCAGCCGGTGACGACACTGTCCACCGCGTCCAGTTCCCGCGCGGTGCCCGCCGCCCGGTCCTCGACACGGGTGGGACCGGCGGCGGCCGTCCACCACGGCTCCAGACCCGGCGGTACGAGCACCCGCCGCGCACCGTGCTCGTCCAGCAGGCGCGTGATCAGCGTCGCCAGGCCGTCCGCGTCGCTGTGGTGCACCAGGGCCCGGTACTCCGCGAGGTTCTCCGCCAGCAGCGCCACGGTCTCCTCGGCCGTACGGGAGCCGTGCTCGCGCAGGTAGTCGCGCGCCACCGGCGAGTCCTCCGGCCGCTCCTCGCGCGGTACGTCCGCCAGCGCCCGGCGCACCCGCGCCAGCACCACATCACGGCTGCTCACTTCTCCCGCTCCTCTCCACGCGTACGCCGCCACCAGTCCCGGAAGGACTCGGCCGGTACCGGCGGCAGGTCCCGGGTGTCCGACCAGGCGCGCCCCGGGCCCGGCAGCCGGCGCGGATGCAGCCGCCGGGTGCGGGCCGCCAGCCGCTGCCCCGTACGCAGCACCCCCGGGTGGTCGAACGCGAACCCCGCCGCGCGCATCGCGGCACGCTCCGCGGCATGGCCCTTGGCCGGTTTGACGACGGTCTTCACGCCGCGCCGCGTCACCCGGCCGCCCTGCACCACCCGCTCCCGCAGATGCACCAGCACCTCCGGGATGTCGATGGCCACCGGGCACACCTCGTAGCAGGCGCCGCACAGCGACGACGCGTACGGCAGCGAGGCGTCCAGCGCGCTCTCCGTACCGCGCAGTTGCGGGGTGAGGATCGCGCCGATCGGACCGGGGTAGGCCGAGCCGTACGCGTGCCCGCCGGCCCGCTCGTACACCGGGCACACGTTCAGGCAGGCCGAACAGCGGATGCAGCGCAGCGCCTGACGGCCGACCGGGTCGGCGAGGGTGTCGGTACGCCCGTTGTCCAGCAGCACGAGGTGGAAGGTGCGCGGGCCGTCCCCGTCCGTCGTGCCGGTCCACATCGAGGTGTACGGGTTCATCCGCTCGGCGGTCGAGGACCGGGGCAGGAGCTGGAGGAAGATCTCCAGGTCCTGCCAGGTCGGCACCACCTTCTCGATGCCGACGACGGAGATCAGCGTCTCCGGGAGGGTCAGGCACATCCGGCCGTTGCCCTCGGACTCCACGACCACCAGCGTGCCGGTGTCGGCCACCATGAAGTTGGCGCCCGAGACGCCGACCTTCGCGGTCAGGAACTTCTCGCGCAGGTGCAGCCGCGCCGCCTCCGCCAGCTCGGCCGGCTCGTCCGAGAGCCCGTCCGGCGCCGGGCGGCCCCAACGGCCCATCCGCTCGCGGAAGATGTCCCGGATCTCGCCCCGGTTGCGGTGGATCGCGGGCACCAGGATGTGCGACGGCAGATCGTCGCCGAGCTGCACGATCAGCTCCGCCAGGTCCGTCTCGTACGCGCTGATGCCCGCCTCGGCAAGCGCCCGGTTCAGCCCGATCTCCTGGGTCGCCATCGACTTGACCTTGACGACCTCGCGCTCGCCGGTCTCCCGTACCAGCCGGGCGACGATGGCGTTGGCCTCGGCGGCGTCCGCCGCCCAGTGCACCTGCCCGCCGGCGGCCGTCACCGACTCCTCAAGCCGCTCCAGGTAGTGGTCGAGGTGGCGCAGCGTACGGTCCTTGACGGCGGCGCCCGCCGCCCGCAGCCGCGCCCAGTCGGCCAGTTCCCCCACCGCCTTGGCCCGTTTGTCGCGGATGGTGTGGGTGGCGTGGCGCAGATTGCCGCGCAGCCGTGCGTCCTGGGCGGAGGACGCGGCGGCCGCGGGGAACGCGGGCATGCCGAGGTACGTACCGTTCACCGTGGGCTCCCTTCCGAGGCGGCGGCGCCGGCCGGCTGCCGTGCGTCGGCCTCCGTGGCGGCCAGGATCTCCGCGATGTGCACCGGCCGGGCCGCCGCGCCCTGCCGCCGGAGCGTGCCGCCGATGTGCAGCAGGCAGGAATTGTCGACCGTGCAGACCGCCTCCGCGCCCGTCTCCCGGATCGCCCGGGCCTTGTCGGCGCCCATCGCGGCCGACACCGCCGGGTTCTTCACCGCGAAGGTGCCGCCGAATCCGCAGCATTCCTCGGCGCCCGGCAGCTCCCGCAGCTCCAGCCCCCGTACGTGCTCCAGCAGCCGGCGCGGCCGGTCGCCCAGGCCCAGCATCCGCAGGCCGTGGCAGGTGGGGTGGTAGGTGACGGTGTGCGGGTAGTACGCGCCCACGTCCGTCACCTTCAGCACATCGACCAGGAACTCGGTCAGTTCGTACGTCTTCGGCACGGCGCGCCCCGCGGCCCGCGTCAGTTCCCGCCCGTCGCGTCCCTCGGCCGCGGCCTTCGCCGCGATCCGCGGGTAGTTGTCCCGCACCATCGCCGCGCACGAACCGGAGGGGGTGACCACGTAGTCGTAGTCGGCGAAGGCCCGGTCGAAGCGGCGCACCAGCGGCTCCGTCAGATGCCGGTAACCGGTGTTGAACTGCGGCTGGCCACAGCAACTCTGCTCCTCGGGGAATCCCACCTCGACCCCGAGGCGTTCCAGCAGTGTGATCACTGCCCGGCCGGTATCCGGGTAGAGCGTGTCGTTGACGCAGGTGACGAACAGTGCTACGCGCACGTTGCCATCTCCTTTCGGCTGCCGTGACCGCTGGCGGCGGGCCGCCTCACCGGTACATGATCACCTGTCGGCTCATCCTGCCCCAGTGGCGGGCGAAGGAGAAGGACCCGGAGCGGAGGACCATGACACGTGCGGAACAGGCCGAGGACGTGACGGAGGCGGGGGCACCGGACGGCGCGCCGCGGAAGGTGTCGCAGGCGCGGCAGCTCGCCGCGGCATCGGTCGGCAACGCCGTGGAGTGGTACGACTGGTACGCGTACTCCTTTCTGGCCGTCTACATCGCCGACCGGGTCTTCCCCCGGGGCACCGGCAACTCGCTGGTGCCGCTGCTGTCCACCTTCGCGGTGTTCGCGGTGGGCTTCTTCATGCGCCCGGTCGGCGGACTGCTGATGGGCGCCGTCGCCGACCGCCGGGGCCGCCGGACCGCGCTGACCCTGACCATCCTCCTGATGGGCGGCGGCAGCCTGCTCGTCGCGGTCACCCCCACCTACGCGGCCGCCGGCGTGTTCGCGCCGGTCGTGCTGGTCGTCGCCCGGCTGGTGCAGGGGCTCTCCGTGGGCGGTGAGTTCGCCGCGTCCACAACCTTCCTCGTGGAGTCGGCCGGGCCCGGCCGGCGCGGGCTGTTCTCCAGCTTCCAGTACGTCTCCACCACTGCCGGCCAACTGCTGGCGTCCGGCACCGCCGCCCTGCTGGCGAGCGTGCTGACCGACGGTCAGATGGGGCAGTGGGGCTGGCGCGTGGTCTTCCTGCTCGGCGCGGTGTTCAGCCTGCTCGGCCTGTGGATCCGCAGCGGGGCCCGCGAGACGCGCAGCGAGGAGCAGCGCGCCGCCGCCCGGCCCGGCCTCTTCGAGGCGCTGCGCCGTCACCCGCGCCAGTCCCTGCTGATCTGCGGCATCACCGCCGGCGGCACCCTCGCGTACTACACCTGGACCACCTACCTGCCCACGTACGCGCAGGTCAACGCGGGCTTCGACAAGAGCGAGGCGCTCACCGCCGGCACCCTGTCGCTGCTGTTCTTCGCGCTGCTCCAGCCGCTCGGCGGGCTCCTGTCGGACCGCGTCGGCCGCAAGCCGCTGCTGCTCGGCTTCGCGCTGGGCTTCGCGGTGCTCGCCGTACCGCTGCTGCACCTGGTGACCGACGCGTTCTGGTCGCTGCTGCTGGTGCAGTGCGCGGGCATGGTGCTGCTGACCGGGTACACCGCGGTGGCCGCCGCCGTGAACGCCGAGGTCTTCCCGGCACGTGTACGCGCCGCGGGCATCGGCTTTCCGTACTCGCTGACCGTGGCCCTCTTCGGCGGCACCGCGCCGTACGTGGGCACCTGGTTCAAGCAGGCCGGGCACCCGGATCTGTTCCCCTGGTACGTGTCCGCCCTCTGCCTGGTCTCCTTCGTCGTCTACCTGACCCTGCCGGAGACCGCCAAGCAGAAGCTGGACACCTGAGAGGGGCGTGCGCACGGGCCGTGCGCTCACCGCGAACGGCCCGCACACCGCGTCACCCCCGGAGCGTCACTTGCGGGCGACGATCGCCGCGTTGGCGCCGGGCGCCTCGAACGGCACCTTGCGGATCTCGGTGAACCCGGCGTCGGTCAGCCAGGAGCCGTACTCCGCCGCCGTGTAGTTGCGGCCGCCCTCGGTCTCGACCAGCATGTTCAGGCTCATCAGGGCGGCCGGGGCGGGCCCGGTCAGATCGTCGTCGACCATCAGCTCGCTGATCACCAGCGTCCCGCCGGGCGACAGCGCCGCACAGCACTTGTCCAGCAGCATGCGGTTGGTGTCCTCGTCCCAGTCGTGCAGGATCATCGACAGCACGATGATGTCGTGCCCGCCGGGCAGATCGGGCTCGGCGAGGAAGTCGCCGGGGTGGGTGCCGATCCGGTCGTCGAGCCCGGCGTCGGCGATGTTGCGTTCCGCGACCGGGCACACCTTCGGCAAGTCGTACACCGTCGCCTTCAGCCCCGGGTGCCGCCGGCACAGCTCGATGGCGTACGCGCCGGAGCCGCCGCCCACGTCCAGCAGCCGCGCCCCGGCGGTCAGGTCCACCACCTCGCCGAGCCGCTGCGCGGTCCACGACGACAGCGCGTGCATCGCCTCCCAGAAGACGGACAGCAGCCCCGGGTCCTCGGTGTCGAACAGGTGCGGCTGCTTGTCGGGGTCCCAGGTGGTGGGCCGGTTGGTGCGCACGGCCTCGTCGAGCCGGCCCCAGCCGGGATACAGCCGCTGGTCCAGCATCCGCAGCCAGCCGCTGAAGCGGTACGGGCGGCCCGGCACCAGATACGCGTCGGCCAGCGGCGAGTTGACGAAGCGGCCGTCCCCCCGGCGCTTGAGCAGGTCCAGCGCCGCGCAGCCGGTCAGCAGCATCCCCGCCGGCCGTACGCCGATCTCCAGTTCCTCGGCGCACTCCTCGACCGTGCCGCCACCCAGCCGGTCGAGCAGGCCGAACAGGCCCAGCTCGTCGGCGGTGGCCAGCGTCTTGAACGCCCAGAACCCGGTGGCTAACTGCATCAGCGGCAGCGGGGACGCAGTCGGCGCGACGGGGTGCGGGGATGCCATGGAATGCCTCCAGCGGTCGGATCGAAACGGGGGTGATACGGGGACGTACGGGGATCGCACGAAGGTTTACGGACGCGAACATACGTCCGCGCCCGTGATCACTACCACCGCCGGGAGGCTGTCACACACGGAAGACGGGCACCGCGGAACGGTGCCCGTCTTCCGGCCGTGTCAGAGCAGGAGCCGCGTCGGGAGAGCGGCCGCGTCAGGGCGCGTGGCCGTGTCCGCCACCCGACTCGACGGCGCCGCCCAGAGTGGCCTGGAGTGGCGCCAGCGCGCTCCGGGAAGGGCCGGTGACCGACCAGCGGGTGCCGACGAGGTAGGTGCCCCCGTACGCCTTGGCCTCGGTGAGCCAGGCGCGTTTCTTGGCGTCGCTGCTGAAGGTCAGGATGCGGAAGACGCCGGCGCCGGTGGTGCAGCCGCCTTCCCGCAGTTCCTGGGCGTCGATGATGACGTCGGCGCGGCAGCCGAGGGCGGCGGCGATGCGTGCCATGGACGCCGGCGGGCCGGGCGTGGCGGCCGCGCCGGGGGAGGGGGCGGCGTGCGCGGGGTGCCGGGCGGCCGGCGCCGGACCGCCGTTCACATGGCCGGTCACGACGATGGCGCAGGACAGGCCGCCCGCCGCCAGCAGGGGCAGCGCCGGTCCGGACGGAAGCCTCATGCCGTACGTTCCCCCTTTCACCGGCAGTCGCGGCCGGAATTGATGCATTCCACGGCTGTACGCATCAGGCGCCGCGGCATCAGGTTGATGAAGTCGCCGTGATCCGTCACCGGGTTGTGCAACTGGTCGGGGAAACTGTCCACCGCGTACAGCGTGTTCGGCGCGATGGTGTAGGTCAGCCGCTGTACCAGCCGGGGAACGGCCCGGAAACCGTTGCGGCACCGCCCGTTCCCGTCCGGGAAGACCATGTGCGTACGGTGATTGGCGCTGTCGATGTTGCGTCCGTCCCAGCAACTGGGAAATACCAGCGAACGGACGACATCGCTGCCCCGCGGGCAGATCGGGTACTTGTCCCGCACCTGCCGGTCCTCGAATCCGGTGCAGCTCCACGAAGCCTTGGCCTGGGCCGGGCCATTCGTCAGCGCTTTCGCGTCACCGGTGAGACTGCGCAGGAAAGGCGGCATGGCGGTCACCTTTTCCGTCCCGTTCGCGTCGAACGTCAAGGACACCTCGGCGGGACGCAGAATCGTGCCCACATTGCCGTCCTGCCCGCCGCCGGGCGCGTCGGCGTCACGCTCCCGTCCGTTGTCCCGCAGCCGCAGCACCGGCCAGTAATAGGTGGACCGGTCGCCGTTGCCGCAGGTCGTGCCCGCCGCGGCCAGTTCGTTGTCGGAGGCGAAGGCGTCCGTCTCCAGATTGCCGACGTAATCGTGCAGGTGGTGGGCTCCGTTGCGCACGCCCGGCGCCACGATCAGGTTGTCCGGATTGTTGTGGCCGTTCTCGTTGCGCCCGCATTCCGAGCGGAAGGAACCGCCCTGTCCGCTCTGGTTTCCCCCGCCCGGGGTATTCGGCCGTACGGTGGTGATGTCGACGAAGTCGTCGCGGAACGGGCCGTTGTCCGCGCTGCTTCCGTCCCGCGAGCCACGGGGGGCGTTCGGCGCGGCGACGGTCTTCGCCGTCGTCCGGCACGCGCTCAGCCGGTCGAGCGCCCCGGGGCTTCCGCCCGCCTGGCGCAGGGCGTCCGTGATGCGCCCGATGGTGGCCCTGCGGTCCCGCTCCAGCGCGCTCAGCACCCGGCCCCGCGTACCGGGATCGGCCGACCAGCGCTGGAACGCCCGGGCGGTCTGGGCCTCCAGCCGCCCGAGGTTGCGATTCACCTCGGGGGCCGCTTCCGCCGGGAGGCTGCGCAGGTGCTGCCCCACGTCCGGGCAACTGATCGTGCGGCCGGACGCCGCGCCCGCTGTCCCGCCCGCCGCTCCCCCTGCCGCGGCGTCCCCGCCACCGGCTCCACCGGTGCCCGCCAGCGCCTGGGCGGCGATCACCGCCGTACCGCCGCACGCGGCCAGCGCCGTGACGATCAGCGCTCCGCTCCGCTTCGACAGGCGTGTCCTCTTGTGCGGAGGGTGCGGAGGGTGCGGACGCGCCGGTATGTGCTGCTGCCGTTTCATGTCATCACTTCGCTTCACTTCGCGGTTCACCGGTCGTGCGGAACGCGGTCCTGCTGGGCGGGCGGCGCCACCGTAGCCGTGCCGGACCCGCCGGGCACCGGCCCGCCGTCGAGTGCACCGAAGTCGACCAGTCCGGTCTGTTCGAGGGCCGTGATGTGATCGAGGACGACGGTATTGGCACGGGTGGCCAGGTCCCGGATCACGGAATTACGGGTATTCGCCCGTACTTGGGCGACAAGGGAGAACACCTTGCCGTGTGCGCGGCGCGCCAGATTCGCGAACAGCCGCTCATAGGCGTCCCCTTCGGCCGCGTCGAGCTGGGCGAGCCACCCCCGCTGTTCGGGAGTCGGCTGCCCGGGGAGGGTGATGGCCAGCGTGCGGGCCGCGTCGGCAGCGCGCTGGTTGAGATCGGTGTGCCCTTCCGTCAAGTGCCGCCCCGCGTGCCGGACGGCCTGCCGTTTTCCGCGTTGCCATGCCTGCCGGCCCGCGGGAAGTTCCCACAGCCCGGCCTGCCGTACCTTTCTGACGAATTCCCGGTCGAGCGGTGACAGCGGGCCCGACGGTGTGTTCCACACTCCGAGCCCGTCGTCCTGCGCGGCGGGAGCGGGACCGTCCGCGGCGCTGCCGCTGCCCGCGAACAACTGCACCGGCAGCAAAATGGCCACCGCCGTGAGGGAAAGTCCGGCGATGACCAGCCCGGTTCCCACCGAGAACCGCGACCGGACACCGCCGATCACCGAATGCCGCCGTCCGACACTGCGCACAGAGCCCTCCTTTTCCGGGGGACGGGAAAGGGGACGCTATTGCGGCGCCGGGCCGCCTCCGCCGTGTTGGCGCCAACCGGACAAAGAACCGCCACGGCGCCCTCCGCTTGCTAGGGTGCCGGGCCGCGCCGGTCGGCACGGGGGTGCCGACCCGTATCCCTTTACGCCCTCGCGGCCCGTGAAGCCCAGGGCGACACGCCGCTGAATGTCGGCGATCGGGTGATTTGGCGGCGCGAGCGTCACCACCGGCAGCGGAGCGTCAATACCTTCAGCAAACACAGCAACGCTGCCGGTCAGCCGCGACCGACCGGCAGCCGTACGTGAAGGAGACGTCCCCATGTCCGCACCGCGCCGCCTGCTGACCACGGCCTGTGTGACCGCGCTCGCCCTCACCGCGCCACTGGGCGGCGGTCTCTCAGTGGCCGCCACCCCGGACAGCCCGCGCCCGGTGCCCGCACCCCAGGGGGACCTGACCCGGGTGGGCAAGGGCAGCGGCGACTTCTGCCTGGCGCCGGAGGCCGGCCGCGCGCTCGCCAGGGCGCACGTACGGCTGAACGCCGTCCGCCCGGCCCGGCTGACCGGCCCCCGTGACCGGCGGTGCGTCACCGCGCCGATCACCGGCGGCACCTTCAACCGAAGTCTGTCCAAGGGCGAGCTGCACTTCGACGGCGGCTTCGAGTTCACCCGCGGCGGCCGCTATCTGCGGGTCAACCACCTGAAGGCGGACTTCGCCACCGGGCGGGTCTCCGGGGACGTCCGGGGCGCCCGGCCCGCCAGGGCGGCGTTCCTGGCGTTCACCCTGGACCGCAAGAACGTCCGGGTCGGCGCCGGCAAGGTCACGGCGCGCGTCACCTTCACCCTGACCAGCCAGGGCGCCGCGTCCTTCAAGAGCGCCTTCGGCGCCGCGCCGGTCAAGGCGGGCGAGCGGCTCTTCGAGGGCACCGGCACGGCGGACGTCCGGCTGCCGCACCCGACCCACGCCCTCCGCCCGGCCCGTACGACGCTCGACGTCCACCAGTGACGCGCCGCGGCTCCTGACCGCCGGCCGGGGGCGGGCCCCGCAGCCCGTCCGGGACGCTCACGGCTCGCCCTGGCACGGCGTCCGCTCTCCTCGCTCGTGGCGGGAGGCCGTGGGTGCCGGCGGACGACCGTCACCGTCCGGGTGGGCCGTGACGCCGTCGACCACGCCCCTTCCGATGCTCCCCGTTCGCGGCCGGGCCGCGAACGGGGACGGCCCGGCGTTGGCCGGTGTGGTGGTGGCGATGAGGTGATCGACGACGTCCGGCAGGGCGGCACGGCTCCGGTAGGCGGCGCGCTGCCGGTCGGCGCCGCTGCCGCCGGCGCGCAGCCGTGCCCACGCCGTGCGGACGAACTCCAGGTCGCCGTGGTGGTGCAGGGCGGGACGGATCCAGGAGAGCAGTTGTTCGAGGCGGGTGACGGCGGGCACCAGGCGGCTGGAGGGCAGATCGACGCTCTGGCCCGCCAGGCCGTCCCGTGCGGCCCGCCAGCAGGCCGCACGCAGGATCTCCGGCCCCGGACGCGGGGCCGGCTCCCCGGCGTCGACGGCCGCCAGGGCTGTCGCGGCCGACGCCTTGACGACCGCGGCGAGCAGCGCGGTCTCGTCGGCGGTGGGGACGGCGTCGGCGGCGCGGATCTCCAGCGTCGGCACATGGCTGGAGGGCCTGATGTCCCAGTACAGACCGCCACGGTCCATGATGGCGCCGGTGTCGATGAGGCGGCCGACCACGTCGTCGAAGTGGGCGGGCGACTCGATGTAGGGCGGCGGCCCGGCGGCCGGCCAGCGGGCCCAGGCCATCGTGCGCCAACTGGCATAACCGGTGTCCCCGCCCTGCCAGTACGGGGAGTTGGCCGTCAGCGCGACGAGGGACGGCAGCCAGCAGCGCAGATGGTTGCCGACCTGGAGGGCCCGGGCCCGGTCCGGGATGCCGATGTGGACATGGCAGCCGCAGATGGCCTGCTCGTCGTCGAGCGCCCGGAACGTCGCCACGCTCCGGTCGTACCGCGCGCTCCGGGAGAAGGGCGGCGGGTCGGGCCGCCCGAGGACCGGGGACCCGCTGGAGACGATGCACAGGCCCCGCCGCCCGGCGGCGCGGGCGGCGGCGGCCCGCAGCGAGCGGATCTGCTCGCCGAGTTCCCCGACCGTGGCGTGCGGTTCGGTACGTGCCTCCACCTGGTGACGCGTCAGTTCGGTGCCGAACCGGTCGCCGAGCCCGGAGGCGGACGCCGCCTGGGCCGCCACCTCCGGCCCGTACGGCACAGGCTCCCGGCTCACCGGATCGACCAGCAGGTACTCCTCCTCGACCCCCACGGTCGGCCCGGCCGGCCCCGCGGCGCGGCCCCGCTCGCGGGAGACACCGGCGCGGTCTTCGGCTGGTCTCGCGTCATCCGGCTCTGTGCCCATGGTGACCATGCTGTCACGTGGCGCAGCCGCGCCCGGTGCCGCAGCGGTGCGGTTTCGGCCGCGGCCCGGGCATGGCGGGCGCCGCGCCGGCCCGTTGCCACGCGAGGCTCCGCTCTTGCGCCGTGAGTGCCCCGTGTAGTCCGCTGTCCTCCATGGTGAAGCGGAGCATTGCCACACTGATCGCCGTTCTGGCCACCGGTTCCCTGGCCACGGGCATACCGAATCCACGCGCCGAAGCCGCCGAGCCCGGAGCGGGCGGTCCGCCGCCGTTCGCCGGGTCGTCCCCGGTGCCGGGCATCGACCTCGACACCGTGACGATCCCGGAGTTGCAGACCCGGATGGCGAACGGGTCACTGACCGCCTCGGCGCTGACCCGGGCCTACCTGCGCCGGATCGAGACCGTCGATCCCACGGTCAACGCGGTCCTGCGCACCGACCCCACGGCCCTGCGCCAGGCGGCCGCCAGCGACGCCAGACACCGGCGCGGCGTCACCCTCGGCCCGCTGGACGGCATCCCCGTCCTGCTCAAGGACAATGTGAACACCCGCGACATGCCCACCACGGCAGGCTCGCTGGCCCTGGCCGGCAGCCCGCCGGCCACCGACGCCACCCTCGTCACGCGGCTCCGGAAGGCGGGCGCGGTGATCCTGGGCAAGACGAACCTCTCGGAGTGGGCGAACTTCCGCTCGACCAAACCGACGTCCGGCTGGTCGGCGGTCGGCGGCCAGACCCACAATCCGTACGTCCTGGACCGCAACCCGTGCGGCTCGTCCTCCGGTTCGGCCGCCGCGCTCGCCGCGTCGCTGGCGCAGGTGGCGATCGGCACCGAGACGGACGGCTCCATCGTGTGCCCGGCCGGGATGAACGGCGTGGTCGGGCACAAACCCAGCCTCGGCCTGGTCAGCGGGTCCGGCGTGGTGCCGATCTCCGCCGAGCAGGACGCCGCGGGGCCCATGGCACGCAACGTCACCGACGCCGCGCTCACCCTCTCCGTGATCGGCGGCGGGGCCGGCGAGCGCCGCGAGGACGCCACCCGCGCACTCGCGGAGGTGGCGCAGCGGCAGCCCGGCGCACTGCGCGGCAAGCGGATCGGCCTGTGGCGGCTTCCCTCGCTCGGCGCGGAGGTGGACGCCGTGATGTCCCGTGCGGCGGCGAAGCTGCGCAAGGCCGGGGCCGAGGTCGTCGAGGTGACGCCCCCGTACCAGAAGCGGCTCGCCGAACTCGAATTCCCGGCGCTGCTCAGCGAGTTCCACCGGGACATCGACGCGTACCTCGCCACCCGCGAGGGGCCGCGCGACCTCGCCGAACTCATCGAGTTCAACCGCACCCACCCGGCCGAACGCACCTGCTTCGCCGGTCAGGAACTGTTCGAGCAGGCCCGCACCGCGCCCCCCACCACCGACCCGAAGTACCGGGCCATGCGCGCCGAACTGAAGGACCTCTCGCGGCGGTCCATCGACGAGACGCTGGCCGCCCACCGCCTGGACGCCATCGCCGCGCCGACGAACCCGCCCGCGTGGACGACCGACTGCGCGCGGGGCGACAACGACGTGATCCCGTCCTCCACCCCCGCGGCCGTGGCCGGCTACCCCTCGCTCTCCGTCCCCGCCGGAACGGTGCGCGAACTGCCCGTCGGTCTGCTCCTCACCGCCGGAAACCACCAGGACGCCGAGCTGCTGGCGGTGGGGGCCGCGGTGGAACGCCGCCTGGACGCGTGGCGGGCACCGCGCTACTTGCCGACACTGGGCGACACCCGATAGCCGCCTCGCCGGCCCCCGACCACGACCGCCCGTGCGCACCGGCCCGGGCGGTGACGGCCGCCTCGCCCCGGGCACCCGGTGGGGGCGGGACGCTAACCCGCTGATGCCGACGACCTAACGGGCGGCTAACGCTCACCTAACGGCGACAGCAGGTCCGACCGAGACACCCTGGGAAGCCCTGCCAAGCCACCGCACCCTCCAGTCCCCGGCCTACGCGAGTCCGGCCCCAGTGCCATGCCCCCCGAGGCCGCGTGATCGCGTCTGGCATCTGCCAGTTCGCATCACGCGCCTCAAGGGCAGAGCCGCTTCACGGGGAGGCGGCCAGGCCCGGGGAGCGCCCATGGCACCGACCACACCCGACTTCGGCCCGCGCATCGACCCCTACGCACCGTACGACCCGCAGCGCGACTGCGACCCCACGGCCAAACCCGGCGTCGCCGGCTTCCGCGACCTGGTGCTGGCCGCCTACGCGGGCACGCGGGACCTGGGCATCAGCCGGTCCTGCGGCAGCGGCGGTCAGAGCGAGCACAAGGAAGGCCGGGCCTGGGACTGGGGTGTCGAGGTCAACGGCCAGGCCCACCTCGCCGACGACCTGATCAACTGGCTGCACGCCACCGACCGGCACGGCAACCCGCACGCGCTGGTCCGCCGCTTCGGCATCATGTACATGATCTGGAACCGCCGTATCTGGATGGCGAACCGTCCCGACGCCGGCTGGCAGCCGTACCGGGGCAGCAATCCCCACACCAACCACATCCACTTCAGCTTCTCCTGGCCCGGTGCCCGTAAGGAGACGAGCTGGTGGACGGGTGCGGCGCCCCGGCCGAACCCCCGGGTGAGCGTGGGGATTCCGTCGGTGGTGGACACCGGCTCCGGGATGGTCGTCTTCGGGGTCGACCCGTCCGGCGGGGTCATCCACCGCTGGCAGAACGCTCCCGGTGGCGCCTGGTCGGCCTGGATTCCGCTGGGGCGGCCCGCGCGGCGTGCGGTGGGCCGCCCCTGGGCTCTGGTGGGCCGTTACGGCAGGCTCGTCGTCTTCGTACGGGGTGACGACGGTGCCCTGTGGCACACCTGGCAGTCGGAGGCGGGGGAGTGGGCGCCGGATTGGGTGACGCTGGGCGGCCGGCCGGCGAGTGACCCGGCGGTCGTGCTGAGCCCGAACGGCGCGCTGTCGGTCTTCGCCCGTGACCCGGGCGGCCGGGTCACGCACACCTGGCAGCGCGGTGCCGAGCAGGGTTATGCCTGGAATGACACCTGGGTGGACATGGAGGGCTCGGTGCGCGGCCGTCCCACCGTTCTTGTGGGGCGTGATGGTGGGATGGTGCTGTTCGCGCGCGGCGCCGACGATGGCCTGCATCATCGCTGGCAGACGGGTACGGGCGGGCCGTGGTCGGCCTGGACACCCCTCCACGGCCGGCCGGCGAGTGACCCGGCGGTCGTGCTGAGCCCGAACGGCGCGCTGTCGGTCTTCGCCCGTGACCCGGGCGGCCGGGTCACGCACACCTGGCAGCGCGGTGCCGAGCAGGGTTATGCCTGGAATGACACCTGGGTGGACATGGAGGGCTCGGTGCGCGGCCGTCCCACCGTTCTTGTGGGGCGTGATGGTGGGATGGTGCTGTTCGCGCGCGGCGCCGACGATGGCCTGCATCATCGCTGGCAGACGGGTACGGGCGGGCCGTGGTCCGCCTGGACCCCCCTCCACGGCCGCCTCACCCACGACCCGGCCGTGGTCCTCAACCCCCACGGCTCCCTCTCGGTCTTCGGGCGTGACCCCAACGGCCGCGTCACCCACACCTGGCAGCGCGGACCCGAGCAAGGGCACGCCTGGAACGACACCTGGGCCGACATGGAAGGCAGCCTGGCCGACGAACCTCCCGAGACCGCCGCCGAAACCACCCGGACCCCCACCCCCACATCGGCGTAGACGCCGGCCACACAGCCGTACGGTCACCCCGCGCACACGGGGGCGCGGGGCGGCCGTACGGCGTTTTCACAGGTGCCAGCGCGCGTCGTGGTCCGGTGCGTAGCGGCACATCGCGCCGGTGGACACGGTGGCCCGCAGGTGGGCCGCGAGTTCGGGGTGGTGTTCCGTCAGGCGGCGCAAGGTGTCGCGGATGCGGGCCGTCACGTTCTTGCGGGCGCGGTCGGTCTCGTCGCCCAGGCGGCGGGGGCGGCCGGCGAGGCCGGCGGCGGTACGGAGCTCGGTGAGGAGGGCTTGCCGCTCATGGTCGTACTGCGCGGCGGTGCGGTCGTCGCCGCGGCAGACCGCCCTGTCGATCTCCTCGTCGAGCCTGTCCAGGCGCCGCCGGTAACGGGCCTTCGCCTCATCGTCCAGGACCGCGTCGCTTCCGAGGGCGCCCGCCGCCGCGGCCAGGGGCGCGCTGTCCGGGCACAGCAGGCGGGTGGCCGGGACGTCCTGGCCGGGGCGGGCGAGCAGCGTGTGCAGGTCTGCCAGTCCTTTGGCGTCGGGCACGTGGGCGGTGCGGCCCGCGTAACGGAGCCGCCACACGGCCCCGTTGCGTACGAATTCCCGCTCGGGTGGCGCGGCGTGCGCGCGAGGGGCGGGGGCGGGGCGGAGGCTGCGCGCCCGGTCGGCGAAGTGTGTCATGCCCAGTTCGCGGGCCTCGGCCTCGGCGTCGCGCAGGAGCGCGGTGGCCCGGTCCTCGTCGTCGCGGCCCGCGCGGGCGAGGAGCGCGCGGGCCAGTTCCGTACGGGCGCGAACCGACCAGGGGCGGCCGTGGAGCCGGTCGGCGGACCGCCGGGCGGCGTCGAGGTCCCGTACCGCCGCCTCCCACCGTTCCTCGGCAGCGTGCAGCAGGCCCGTCCACAGGGCCGCCGGGCCGCTGATGTCCCACCCGAACAGCGAGACCAGCCACTGGCCCCGGTAGGGCTCCAAGGCGGCGCGTGCCTGTGCGCAGCACGCCGGGTCCCGGGACGCGGCCGCGCTCTGCGCCCGCAGCCGGACCCGTAGCGGGGCGATGGCGCGTTCCAGCACGCTGTCGTCCGGCGGGCCGTCCCCGGGCCAAGGCACCGGGCCGATCGCGGCGGTGTCCTGTTCACATGCGGTGATGCTCGCCAGGAGTTGGGCGTACAGGTGGTCCTGTCCGGGCATCGCGCGATGGGCCTGTTCCGCTTCCGGGAAGCGGCCCTGGAGGAGGGCCAGCGCCCAGCGGTGGTGGCCGATGAAGTACTGGTAGTAGTTGGCGTGGGTGCCGCTGAGGGCCAGCGTCTGGGCGAGCAGGTCGCCGGCCTCGGGGAAGCGGCCCATGAACGCGTACACGACGCTGCGGTCGATGACCGAGATCATCCTGGTCCGGGGCAGCCCGCAGGCGTCCGCGCCGGCCACCATGGCGTAGAACTGCCGCAGAAAGCCGGGGTCGTCCAGTTCGAGCAGGGCGACCCAGCGCATGGACGCCGCCAGATGCTCCATCCAGACGTCGGCCCGGCGGCGGGACACCTCCATCAGTTCCCCGGCGACATGGACCCGCTGCGCCGCCGTGCGCGGCCCCCACACCGCGTGCAGGCGCGCCCACAGACCCAGGTGCAGGGCATCGTCGTCCCCGGCGGCGCGGGCGGCCGCCACGACACGGCGGGCCACCTCCTCGACCGGGCCCGCGTCGGGTACGGCCGGTTCCCCGGCTGTGCGGCGAGGCCCGGGAACCAGTACGCGGTGTGCCGCACGCAGCGCCCGGGACTTGAGTCCCGTCGTGTCGCCCCGGCCGTCCGCGTGGTGCAGCGTGAGCGCCACACGGCCCACCAGCTCGGCGTCGCCCGTGCCGGACGCCAGCGTGGCGGCGTCCTCGTACACCAGCCAGGAGCGTTCGTGCTCGCCGAGGAGCTGGAGTTCGGCGCCGAGGTCGAGGGCGAGCCGTACGTGGCGGCGCGGATCGCCGGTCCCGAGCCGTTCCAGCGCGCGCCGGTAGTGCCCGACCGCCTCCTCGCTCGCCAGCCTGCTGACCGCGTGCCGGGCCGCGGCCACCAGAAGGTCCACCGCCTCACCGGCGTCGAGTTCGGGGCCGGCGAAGTAGGCGTGCCGGGCGAGGTCGGTGGGCCGCGCGCGGTCTCCGGCGCCGGCCGTGTCCCGCACGGCACGTACGGCGGCGGCGTGGAGGTGGCGGCGCCGGTCCTCCGCCAGCCCGTCGTACAGCGTCTCCCGTACGAGGTCGTGGGTGAAGACGTACGCGTCGGCCGCCGACGGTTCCAGCAGCCCGGCCGCGGCGGCCTCCGCGAGCGGCCCGGCGGCGAGGTGTTCCGGCGACCCGGCCGTGCGGGCCAGCGTTGCCCGCTCGAAGCGGCGGCCCAGCACGGCGGCCGCCTCCAGCAGCCGTACGGTGGGGTCGCCGAGCAGCGACAGCCGCCGGTGCACCACGGCGCGGACGCCGGGCGCGACGGCGACCAGGGACTGACCGGCGGTCACGGGCCGGTCGTCGGCGGCGGACCGGCCGGCGGACCACAGGCGGGCCGTCTCCTCCACGAAGTACGGGTTGCCGCCGGTGCGTTCGTACACCGAGGCGGCCGTGGCGGCGTCGGGCCGGGTGCCGGACGTACGGGTCACCAGCTCCTCGACCTGCGGCGGGGTCAGGCCCGTCAACGCGAGCGTGGTGGCCTTCGCCGCCAGTCGCGGCAGCAACGGCCGCAGGGGGTGGTCGGGCCGCTGCACCTCCACGTCGCGGTACGTCCCGATCACGAGCAGCCGCTCGAACCAGGCGTGCTGCGCCGTGAATTCCAGCAGACTCAGCGACGCGGCGTCCGCCCAGTGCAGATCCTCCAGCACCACGGTCACCGGACGGTTCCGCGACACGACGGTCAGCAGCGTCGTCACCGCGTCGAACAGCTCGAAGCGCAGCGCGTCCCCGGCGCCCGTGCCCTCGCCCAGCAGAACGGAGAGGGCACCACCGGCCGCCGTCACCGCCTCCTCCCACTCCCCGGCGGTCACGCCATGCCGCACACTCCGCACGGCCTGCGTCCACGGCCAGAAACCGGGCGTGCCGTCGGAGTCCCAGCAGGCCCCGTGCACCACCAGCGTGTCGCCGCGCTCCCGCGCCCCGTCCACCACGCCGCGCACCAGGGACGTCTTGCCGATGCCCGCCTCGCCCGTGACCAGCACCAGCCCGCCGTGACTGGTACGCGCCCGCTCCAGGCGGGACCGCAGCATCCGTACGCTGTGCTCCCGCCCGATCAGCGCGCTCTCCATGCGTTCGTCCTCCCGGGCGTGGGCGCGCGGCACGCCCGCATGCCAGTCATCACAGCGTGTGGCTCCGCTGCCTTGATAGCCGCAGGCCGGGAGGTTGCGTGGCGATACGCGCCGAAGTCACCTTCCCGGGTGCACGCGCACACGAGCCGGTGCGGCCACCGCCGGTGCGGCCTCCGCCGGCGCGGCCGAGGGCCTGCCGTCGCAGCGATTCCGGCGCGTCAGGCAGCCGGCACCCGCTCGGTTCCCAGGAGCTGCTTGATGTCGCGTACGGCGGCGCGTCCGGCGCGGTTGGCCCCGATGGTGCTGGCGGAGGGGCCGTAGCCGACGAGGTGGATACGGGGGTCCCGGACGGCGCGCGTTCCGTCCAGGCGGATGCCGCCGCCGGGCTCGCGCAGCTTGAGGGGCGCCAGGTGGTCGATGGCGGCGCGGAAGCCGGTGGCGTACAGGATCGTGTCCGCCTCGACGCTGCGGCCGTCGGACCAGATCGCGCCGGTCCCGGTGAGGCGGTCGAACAGCGGCAGTCGCTCCAGCACGCCGCGTTCGCGCGCCTGTCGCATCGTCTCGGTCATCGGCAGTCCCGTCACGGAGACCACGCTCTGCGGCGGCAGCCCCGCCCGGACCCGTTCCTCGACGCGCGCGACGGCGGCCCGGCCCTGCTGTTCGTCGAACGGGCCCTCGCGGAAGAGCGGCGGGCGGCGTGTCACCCAGGTCGTCGCGGCGGCGACCTCGGCGATCTCCAGCAACTGCTGGACGGCCGAAGTCCCGCCACCGACGACGAGCACGCGCTGCCCCGCGAAGTCCTGCGGCCCGCGGTACGCGGAGCTGTGCAGTTGCCGGCCGCGGAAGACCTCCTGCCCGGGGAAGCGCGGCCAGAAGGGCCGGTCCCAGGTGCCGGTCGCGTTCACCAGGGCCCGGGCGGCGTACGTCCCTTCCGACGTCTCCAGCAGGAGCCGCCCGGCCGCGCCGTCACGTACCGCCCGGACATCCACCGGCCGGTGCACCCGCAGCCCGAAGGTGCGCTCGTAGGTGCCGAAGTACGCGCCGATCACCTCGGCGGACGGCCGGTCCGGATCGGCGCCGGTCAGCTCCATGCCGGGCAGCGCGTGCAGGCCGTGGACCTTCGCGTACGTCAGGGTGGGCCAGCGGAACTGCCACGCGCCGCCCGGCCGCGGCGCGTGGTCCAGCACGACGAAGTCCCGGTCCGGCTCGTATCCCGCCCGCCGCAGGTGGAAGGCGGCGGCCAGACCGGCCTGCCCGGCCCCGGCCACCACGACCTCGGTCTCCCGCACCCCGATATGGTTCATGCTTCTACCAACCAGGGTGAGGGCCGGAATCTTCCTGCCCTCGGCGGCGCCCCTCAGCGGCCTCCGGCGACCAGCAGCGGCGCCCCGCCCGGCGCGGAGGCCGGGCGCCCGTTGGCCGCCGGAACGCCGGACAGGGGGGAGGGCCCGGCAGGCAGCAGCCCCCGGGCGGCCAGCTCGGGCCGTACGCCCTCACCGAACCAGTACGCCTCCTCCAGATGCGGGTAGCCGGACAGCACGAAGTGCTCGATGCCCAGAGAGTGGTACTCCTCGATCCGATCGGCCACCTCCGCATGGCTGCCGACCAGCGCCGTTCCCGCACCGCCGCGCACCAGGCCCACCCCGGCCCACAGGTTCGGGGAGATCTCCAGCTTGTCGCGCGAGCCGCCGTGCAGCGCCAGCATCCGCTGCTGGCCCACCGACTCGCTCCTGCCCAGCGCCTGCTGCGCGGCGGCCACGGTGTCCGGGTCCAGATCGCCGAGCAGCCGGTCCGCCGTGGCCCACGCCTCCTTCGCGGAGTCGCGCGAGACGGTGTGCAGCCGGATGCCGAAACGGACCGTACGGCCTTCCCGAGCGGCGAGGCCCGCGATCCAGTCGATCTTCTGCTTGACCTGCTCGGGAGGCTCGCCCCAGGTGAGGTACACATCGACGTTACGGGCGGCGACCGGCCCGGCGGCCGCCGACGAACCGCCGAAGAAGATCTCCGGGAGCGGGTCCGGCGGCAGCGCGGTCAGGCCGCCCTCCACCTGATAGTGCTCGCCGTGGAAGTCGAACGGGGCGCCGCCCCACACGCCCCGTACCACCTGGAGAAACTCATCCGTACGGGCATATCGCCGGTCGTGGTCCAGCGCGTCACCGAAGCGCCGCTGCTCGGTGGAGTCCCCGCCGGTCACCACGTTCAGCAGCAGTCGGCCGCCGGAGATCCGCTGGTACGTGGCGGCCATCTGCGCCGCCAGCACCGGCGAGATCACCCCGGGCCGGAAGGCCACCAGGAACTTCAGCCGGTCGGTGACCTGGGTGAGGGCCGTCGTGGTCAGCCAGGCGTCCTCGCACCACGTCCCCGTCGGCGTGAGGACCGCCTCGAAGCCCAGGTGCTCGGCGGCCCTGGCGATCTGCGCCAGATAGCCGATGTCCGGCGCCCGCACGCCGCTGACCGGGGTGATGCGGTCGCGCCGGACGCCGCCGTCGGTGTACGCGTGCCGGTCGACGAGGGTGCGCCCGTCGCCGCCGGTCGGCAGGAACCAATGAAGATGTACGGTCACGGTGTTCAGCCGGCCTTTCCTGGAGAGCCATGGGTACGCGGCGCCGTGCTCGAAGGCGGCAGGCTGCCGTTGAAACGGGTGTCGACGAAGGACGAGAAGTCGAAGCGGCCGGGGATCAGCCCGAGCGCCGCGAAGGTGTCGGCGATCTGCTGCTCGGAGGCGACGGCGGGCCGGTCCAGAGCCACCGTCACCGCCGTGGCCCGCGTCCGTTCGGCCGCCGCCAGCGCCACGTCCCGGGGCAGGCCGGTCTCCTCGGCCCACGCCTTCGCCCAGACGTCCGGATGCCGGTACACCCAGTCCTGCGCACGCCGCAGTCGGTCCAGGTAGTCCTTCAGCGCCGCCGACTTCTTCCCGTCCTCCAGGGCGGCGGGTGCGGCAACCTGGAAACTGAGGCCGTTGACGACCCCTTCACCGGTGGTCAGGATTCGGGCGTCCGTCTGGGCGAGGGCCTGCGAGGTGTACGGGTCCCACACCGCCCAGGCATCCACCCTGCCGCGGCTGAACGCGGCCAGCGCGTCGGCCGGCTGGAGGCGGTTCAGCGTCACGTCCTTCGGCGTCAGCCCGGCCTTCTTCAGGGAAGCGATGATCTGGTAATGCGCGGAACTGCCCTGCGCCACCGCGATCGACTTCCCCTTGAGCTGCGCCGGCCGGGTGATCGGCGAGTCCTTCTTCACCAGGACCGCCTCACCCGCGGCCGAGCCGTGCGTCGCCGCGATCACCTTGAACTTCGAGTTCGCCGCCGCGGCGAAGACGGGCGGCGTGTTGCCGACCCCGCCGACATCCACGGCCCCGGCGTTGACCGCCTCCAGCAGCGGCGGCCCGGAGGAGAAGGTCGACCACCGAATGCGGTAGGGGAGGTCCTTCAGCTCCCCGGCGGCCCGCAGTACGGTCTCGGAACCGCCTTTCTGGTCACCGACGTTCAGGGTCACCGAGCCCTTGCCGTCGGTCCCGGCAGGGGTCCCGCCCCCACCGCCCGAACCGCTCGCCCGGGAAGCCCCACCGCACGCGGCGAGGGACAGGAGGAGGGGGAGGAGCAGGAGGGAGAGCAGCGGGGTGGCGGGGGAGCGGCGGCGCGGGACGGGTGGGTGCGGTGGACGTGATCGACTACGTGGGTTCATGCGAGGTCCGTTTCGTACTCGTACGCAACAGCGTCGATGGCCTGGCTTCCGGACGGGGGACGGGAGACACGATGAGCAGGTGAGCCACGGAACGGGTGACCGCACTCAGACGGCGGCTCCCTCCCCGCCCAGCACGCCCAGGCGGTCCAGCAACCGGGTGCGCAGGGCCGCGAACCCGGGGTTGGTGATGTCACGCGGGCGGGGCAGACCGATCTCGGTCTCGTACGCGATCACGCCGTTCTCCATCACCAGCGCACGGTCGGCCAGCAGCAGGGCCTCGTCCACGTCATGCGTGACGAGCAGCACCGCGCAGCCGCGCTCCTGCCACAGATCGGCCACCAGCTTCTGCGCCTTGATGCGCGTCAGCGCGTCCAGCGCGCCGAACGGCTCGTCCAACAGCAGCAGGTCGGGCTCCCGCACCAGCGCGCGGGCCAGCGAAGCGCGCTGCGCCTCGCCCCCCGACAGCGTCTTCGGCCACGCGTCCGCCCGATGCCCCAGCCCCACCTCTCCCAACGCCCTTTCAGCCACGCCGCGTTCGGGCTTGCCCGGCAGCCCGAGCAGCACATTGCGCCACACCCGCTTCCACGGCATCAGCCGCGGCGCCTGGAAGGCGACGGCCTTGCGCCGCGGCACCAGCACCCGGCCCTCGACCTCCCGGTCCAGCCCGGCCAGCACCCGCAACAGCGTCGACTTGCCGCAACCGCTGCGCCCGAGCAGCGCGACGAACTCCCCCGGCACCACGTCCAGCCGCAGCCCCTCGATGACGGCCCGGCCACCGAAGGCCCGCCGGAGCCCCCGCACCCGTACGGCAGCGTTCCCCTTGGCTTCACCCTTGCCGCCGTACGGCTCCGCTCCCTGATCCGCCGCTGATTCCCTCACTGATTCCTTCAGTGATTCCGTCACCGCTTCACCGCCAATCCCACCATCGATTCCGCCGTCAACCCCGCCGTCGATGCCGCCATGGATCCCGCCACGGGACTCGCCGTGGATCCCGCCGTGCCATTGCTTCGTCACTGGCCGGTGAACGTCGGCCGCCATTGCAGCAGCAGCCTTTCGAGCGTGCGGACGATGAAGTCGGCGAGCAGCCCGAGGGCCGCGTACACCACCAGGCAGACCACGATCACATCGGTACGGAAGAACTCTCTGGCCTGGTTCATCAGAAACCCGAGCCCGTCGTCGGCGTTGACCTGCTCGCCGAATACCAGCGCCAGCCAGGCGGTGGCGAGCGAATAACGCAGCCCCGTCATGGCGCCCGGCAACGCACCGGGCAGAACGACGTGCCGGACCAGCCCCCAGCGCCCGAGCCCCAACGAACTGCCGGCCTCCACCAATTGCGCATCCACCCCGCGAATCCCGGCATACACATTCAGATACAGGTGGAAAGCCACGCCGAGCGCAATCAACGCGATCTTCGGCGCCTCACCGATGCCCAGCCAGATGATGAACAGTGGAATGACACCCACCCACGGCACCGACCGCAGCATCTGTACGACGGGATCGACGAGATCCTCGCCCAGCCGCGACAGCCCGGACGTGAGAGCCAAAGCCACACCGGCGACCACCCCCACGGCCAGCCCGACGGCGACGCGTTGCAGCGACACGAACATCGCCGACGGCAACGTCCCGTCGGACACCAGCGTCCCCGCCGTCTGCGCGATGGTCCCCGGCGAGGCGAGAATGTCGCTCTCCAGCACTCCGCTCGCGCTCAGTGCCTGCCACAACGCGAGCAGAAACACCGGCACCACGGCCCGGCGCAGCCACCGCGGCGCGCTCCGGCGCCGGGCCGACACCGGTATCACGGGCACGAGTTCGGGGCCGCTACGTGCCCCGGCCACCGGCCGCCCGACGCTTGGCGGCGCGACGCCCGGCGGCGCGGCCTGGTCAACAGTCATGAACACTCCAACTCAAGAGCAGCGGCACGCCCCACCCATGCCGCGGCCACACGGCTGTACGGCCGCACGGCTGTACGGCAGCGCAGTACGCGCCACGGCCGCACCGAACCGGACGTACGGAGGGACGTACGGAGAGAAGACGCTTGGAGAGAAGACGCACGGAGGGAAAGAGACGCGCAAGGAATCACGAAGAACACATCAACGCGAAGAGCATGAGGAACACGCCGAACCACGCGGCCCCGGCGCCGGAAAACACAAGAAAAACCGCCGCTCGATCAGCGGCATGCAGGGCGTCGGCGATATGGAGAACGCCGACGAGGCGTCGGCGTCAGCGGCGCGACACCATCAGCGACCGCGGCGACACGCGGAGGACGCCACTCGCAGCAGGTCGATGTGACCGCGCGTGGTGAGCCGAGCTGACGTAGACATGCCGCAGAACGTAGCGGCGCCCCGGACGGCGGGTCAAACACCATCTCACCCGCTGGACCATTGTTGCGGGGGCATTGCGCCTACAGCGGACGCGTATCTGCACGGATCAGAGCGCCACCCGTACGAAAATGGACCCATGAGTACCGCATTCACGACCCGGACCCTGGACCTGACCACCGGCACCAAGGAAACCGTCGCCGACATCACCGACGACTGCGCCGCCTTCCTCCGCGACGTCGCCGACGGCGCCTCCGGTCTTCTCAACGTCTTCGTCCCGCATGCCACCGCCGGCATCGCCATCATCGAAACCGGCGCCGGCAGCGACGACGACCTGCTTGCCGCCCTCGGCGACCTCCTGCCCGCCGACGACCGCTGGCGCCACCAACACGGCTACCGCGGCCACGGCCGCGACCACGTCCTCCCCGCCGTCGTCCCGCCACACGCCACCCTGCCCGTCGTCGACGGCCGCCTGGCACTGGGGACGTGGCAGTCGGTGTGCTTCGTGGACACGAACAGGGACAACCCCGACCGTGAGGTTCGACTGAGCTTCCTGGGCTGACAAGGACCGTCCTGGGTGCGCCACCGACTCTCCTTGCGCTGTGTACGCGTCGGAGAACCCAGCCGGAGAATCCGTACGGCCACGACAGCCCGTGGGACCTGATCGGCCGGGTGGCACGGTCCACGACCGTCAGCCGGCAGCCCCGGACCGGCCGGGCGATCCGATACTGCCCGGCCCGCCCGGTCCCTCCGCCGCCGCCCGGTTACCGGCAGCAGGTGGCCGCGTAGGGGTACGGTGCGGCAGCCGCGTGGACGTGTGGTCGTTTCGTGGCCTACGCCGTAGTCGATCCGGTCGAAGTCCTTGCTGGTGACGTGCATCAGTGGTGCATAGGACGTGGCCGTCAGGCGGGCATACGGTGTGGCGCGGCCCGCCTCGGTGGTGCCGGCGTAGAGGTTCGTCCCGCCGGTCATGGGCCGGATCACCGAGGTGGTGCCCGGCGCACCGGATGAGCACCGTGCCGCCCGCGACCGCGAGCGGCACGGCCCGGCGTGGTGACTGCGGGACATCGTGCCAGGCCGGTCCCCCGTCAGTCCCGCGGCGCCGGGTGCTGCTCCAGGTACCGGGTGTACCGCTCCAGCCCGGCCCGTCCGTCCGGTACGAACGGCCAGTCCGGGTCGGACAGGCGTGCCGTCAGTTCCTCCCAGGACATCCACCAGCCCTCGGCGACCTCGCTCGCCTGGTGCACCACCGGGCCGTGCCGGTCCGGGGCGTACTCGGCCTCGTAGACGCAGGCCAGGTAGTTGGTGTCGGCGTCGGCGTACCAGTAGCGGAAGCAGGGGCGCACCCGGCAGCCGCGGACGCCGAGTTCCTCCGTCACCTCCCGCTCGGCGGCCTCGTCCGGATCCTCCCCGGCGGCCACCACGCCGCCGGCCCAGGCGTCGTGCATGCCCGGGTAGACGTCCTTGGTGTCGGTGCGGCGGTGTACGTACACCCGGCCCGCCGTGTCGCGCAGCAGCACCTGCGTCGCGCAGTGCGGCAGGTTCTCGGCGCGTACCCTGCTGCGGGGCGCCGAGCCGACCACACGGCCGCTCAGATCCCCCTCGGCATAGAGGGCCACGATTTCCTCCATCCCCTTCACCTTCCTCTCGTACCGTGCCGGATCGGAACCTCCACCCCTCCCTACCAGCCACCGGCCTGCTCCGCATTCTCCTGGGCCGCACCGCCTACCGCGGAGCCGGATGTAGATCGCGGCGACGGCGGGAGCCGGCGGCCCCGGGCTTTCCGTGGTGGGCGGTGGGGGCCGTGGTGTGCCGAGAGCCGCAGGGGCGAGTGGGGCGCGCTGTTCAGGGGTATGGCGGGAAGCAGTGGTGACGGGGGAGCTTTTCCTTGCAGGCAAGGGGCCGTAGGGGCACTTCGCGAACCTGTCTGTCACGCCCCCGGCAAGCGGTGCAGCCGTGTGCCGCGTCGAAGAGAAAGGCGCCGAACGCCATGCAGAGATCCTCTTTTCGCGGTTTCATCCGTACCGGCCGAACCGGACGTACCGGCCGTACCGGCGTTGTGGTGTCGTGCGCCGCCGTGGCGTCGGTCATGCTGGGTACGGCGGCCAGTGCGGCCGTGCCCGCGGACGTGTCGCACGACAGCCCGGTCGGGGCGCGGACACCTTCGGCGCGCGGCTGTGCCATCGTCTACTTCGACCTGGGCGAGACCCTGGTGCACACGGCCGAGGACTCCAGCATCGGCTACCTGCCGGGCGCGGCCGCTTATCTGCGCACATTGCGGGAGCGGAACATCAAGGTCGGGCTGCTCACCAACGTACCGTCCTCGTGGGGCGAGACGGACGCCGAGCGTGCCGCCGCCCTGAAGAAGGAGGTCGACAGCGCCTGGAAGGGGCCCGTTCCCTTCGCCTGGGAGGACTTCGGCGACCGTATCCTCACTCCGCGCACCGAGGCGGAGCGCAAGCCGGCGCCCGCCCTCTGGAAGCGCGCCAAGGCCGAGGCGCACGGCTGCCGCCTCGTCTACGAGACCGAGAACGCCAAGGAGACCCGCGTCGCGGCCTCGCTCGGGTACGTGGCCTACCGGACCGGGCAGCCCTTCCGCCCCGCCTATCTCCCGGCCCGAGTGATCGAGTGCCTGGCATACGGCGCTCGCCCGCACGCCTGAACGGCTCCCGCCCTCGCCCCGGGGAGGGCGCGGGCGGGAACTCGTCCTACACGACGGCCTTGAACCACGCGTTCGTTGCCGGGGGCGCTGCCCCGCCCGCGCCCGACGCCCCGGGTGCCGTCGACGGGGGGCCCGGATCCGCTGCCGCTTCCGGGTTCGGCCGGTCAGCCGGCCCCCGGGGCGCGGGGCCCTCCGCCGACCCGTCGGTACGGTGCCGCACCTTCTTGCTGCGCAGGACCAGTTGGAAGACGCCGAGCAGCACCGCGGTCGCCAGGGCACTGTGCCAGAGCAGGGCGTCCAGGCGCCCGGCGGAGAGGTAGGCGCCCACGGCGACGGCCGCCAGTGCGCACACCGCGCGGTCCACGATCGACTCGACCGACAGCAGCGTCGCTCGCGGGGCGCCGGCCGGCACGGCGTCGTTGACCAACTTGCGCTGGATCGGGTAGGCGAAGCCGGCGGCAGCGGCGAACACACAGAGCAGGGTGACGACCACCCAGGGCCCGCCGAGAGTGATGCCCGCCAGCGTGCCCGCGAGGGCGAGGCTGAGGACGGAGACCCAGGCCACCGGCGTCAGACGGCGGCCGAGCCACTGGGGGCGCGCCGAACCCACGGCCTCCGCCACCGTCATGGCGGCGAGCACCCCGCCGTGCGCGGACTCGCCGATGCCGTGGTCGAGCAGGATCGGCTGGAAGAGGTTGACCTGGCAGATCCTGGACAGGGTGAACACGGCCACGCCCTGCACCATCACCAGGGCCAGCCACGGCGAGGAGGCGATGCAGCGCAGCGCGGCCTTCGCGTCGCCCAGCGACGTACTGCGCCCACCCCTCGCTGCCCGGGCCTTTCCGGTCCGGACCGACGAGGCCGAACCGCCTGCCCCGACGGAGGCGGCTGAGCGGGGCAGAGCCACGGCGCACAGCAGGGAACCCGCCGCGCTCACGGCGCTCAGGACGTACGGGGCGGGATGGGCGAGGGCCATCAGCGGCCCGACCAGGGGCCAGCACAGCACTTTCGCGGCCAGTCCGAGCGCCCGGGCCGTGCCCTCCGCCTTCAGGTAGTGCTCCTCGCACCGCTCGGCGCGCAGTCCTTCGTACAGGTAGGCGCTGGCCGCTCCCGAGGTGAGCGAGCGGCCGGCGGCGATGGCGAGGAAGTGCACGAGGAAACCGGCGTACGAGGAGCTGACCACCGGGGCGAGGTTCGCCGCCGTCATCACGACGGCGCCGGCCCGCAGGCAGTTGCGGGTGCCGATACGGTCGGCGATCAGCCCGGTCGGGATCTCGAAGAGGCAGAAGGCCACGTAGTAGATGCTCTGGATACCGAAGATCTGCCCGTCGGTGAGTCCGGCGGCCTTCTGGTAGGCGTAGAACACCGGCATCCACCACAGCAGGTTGAACAGAAGCTGGAAGCCGTAGTTGAGCCGGATGATGCGGCGGGCGGTGCCGGTCAGGGTTGTGGCCGCGGGGCGCGGGAGGCGGGGGCTCACAGCGCGTAGGGGCGGATCTGGACCAGGCGGAAGTCACCCTGGTCGGTCAGCAGCCACTCGATGTCCAGCGGGTCGCCCACCTCGGGTGCGCTGAAGTGGGACTGCAGCAGGCGGCCGGTCAGGGACAGGTCCGCGAGCCGGGCCCGCGTGGCGGCGGGCAGTCCCTCGCTCCAGGAGCCGAGGGCGACGGTACGCCCGCCGCCCTCGACGGTGTTGTAGAGGTACTGCTGCGGCAGGACCTCTCCCTCGACGACCTGTTCGGGTGATCCCGGTGAACAGTTGAGGTAGACGTTGCGGAAGTCCTCGCGCCGGGTGGGGTTGCAGGTCACCAGGACGCCGCCGAGCGCGGCGGGGACGTACTCCTGGATGATCACGCCCATGTACGTGTCGTCCAGGGATATGCCCACCTGGTGGCGCAGCCGCACGCTGCGCGGCGAGAGCAGGGAGCCCCACACCTGCCGTACGGCGTCGAGGAGTTCGCCGGTGCCGCGGACGGTGGTGACGGAGTCGTAGACACCGGCCGCGGAGAAACCCGGGAGGTCTTCGGCGTTGGAGGAGGAGCGCACCACGAGGCGGCCGCCCGCGGCGAGCGGGGCGGGGAAGGCCCGGGTGATCTCCCCGGTGACGGAGTCGGGCATCGGGGTGTGCCGGATCAGATGCTGGATCTGGAGGCACAGCGAGTCGAGTACGTCGGTGGCGTCGAGTTCGAGCGCCATCTTCAGCTTGCCGATGCCCTGCTGGAGTGCGGGGGAGGAGGTGAGGAAGCGGTGCAGGAGGGAGAACGGCAGGGCGACGCCCTCGGGGGCCCGGACGGTGCCGGCCACGAAGGAGGCCGCGGCCGCGCGGAGTTCCGCGGCGGAGGGCGCGCGCAGGCCGAGCCGGACCGCGAGGTGCCCGTACAGGTTCTCGCGCGGTGGGCGGGGACGGCCGTAGAACGCGGTGAGATCGGCCGTACGGCTGTCGAGCACGTGGTGCAGCTCGCCGAGGTTGGCCGCCTTGGTGCCGTAACGGTCACGGTCGGCGCTGCGCAGCCGGTGCAGGGAGAGTACGGGCGCGTCCTCCAGAAGCGGCGGTTCGAGCCGGATGCGCTGCTGATGCCAGGCCGGGGCCCGCAGCTCGGGAGCCTGTGCCAGCCGCTCCAGGGTGATCTCGTCCTCGCGGACCCGGTAGCGGACCCAGGCGCCGTCCAAGCCGTCCTTCTCGACGAGCTGTTCCAGGTCGCGGACGATCGCGTTGGGGATGCCCCACCCGGAGGCGAGGACGTTGGTGTGGGACAGCGGGGTGATGGGCGCGGTGTTGATGAATCCGGCCACTCGCTGCACGTTGTCCGGCAGGCAGGGCATGGCGACGATGTCCGACCAGCCGAGCCCGCCGGCCGCCGTCTCGTACTCCGCCAAGGTCCGGAAACAACGCAGCCGGCCCATGGCGTCCCCGAGGTTGAGCGGGGTGCGTGTCCTGGTGCCGAAGAGTTCGTGACCGAGGATGCGCGGCACCCGCTGCTCGCTGACCGCGGTCAGCTCCTCCTCCTGACCGTGGTTGGCGGGTTTGAGCAGGAGCGGCAGCCTGCCGTCGACGCGCTCCCGGACGAAGGCGTAGAAGAACTCCAGCAACTCCCCGTGCATGGTGTCGGCCTCGGTCGTCTCCAGCACGAGGAAGGTGCGCTCGCGGCCCTCCGTGTCCTCGTCGGTGTGCAGGGACAGCACCCCGAGCAGGAAGCGGCGCCCGGGGTCCATGTAGACGGAGGCGTTGAACTCGTCCAGGTCGGCGTCGAGGTCGGCGAGATCCATGCCGAGGACACGGGTGGCGACGTAGTTGACGTGGAAGGGGTGTGCGGCCGTGTCGAGCAGGTGCCAGGTGGCCTCGGCGCGGTCGACGACGACCTTGAGGTACGGGTGTCCGGCCAGGACCCCGGACAGTGTGCGGAACAGCGGCAGCGAAAGGTTCTCGCCGACGACCGTGCGGTCGGCCGCGAGATCAGGGACGTCGCTGGGGAGCTGAGTGGCGCTCATGCGGGGACTCCCTCGGACTGGCCGGCCGGACGGACTCGCGGGCGGGCAGGGGGCACGGACGGTGATGCCGAGGACACGGGCTTCGGCGCGGCGGCCACGGCGGGCGGCAGCACGGTGGGCAGCGCGTCCACCAGGGTCGTGAAGTCGCGGAGCACGGTGCGCGCGTCGGCGGCGAAGAGCAGGCACAGGGCCGCCATCGTGTTGGCCCCGCCGGCGGGGTCGTAGACCGGCACGCTGCTGCCGTCGGGCAGGGAACTCTCCGGTACGACCGAGAGGGTGCTGCCCTCGCTCAGCGCGACGGCCTCCTTCACCACGGGGAAGTCCCACAGCCTGCGGTCCCGCCATGCCTCACCGTGGCCGTCCACCGCGAGGACGACGAGGGAACCCGCGGCGCCCCGTGCCTGCTCCGGGCCGAGGACCCGCTCGGGCCAGGCGACCGGGCGGCCCAGAAGGTGGTCGACGAGCATGCCGACGAGGTCGAGCCGGAACACCTCCTCGATCTGCGGCACGGTCATCGCGCCGCCGAACCGGGCGGCCGTCTCGATCAGCCACATGCGCCCGCCGGCACCGAGTTTGATCTCGGTGTGGGTGCCGCAGTCACGCAGGCCGAGGGCGTCCACGGCCTCCCGGGCGAGGGCCACGACGCGGTCCTGGAGGTCCGCGGGAAGCAACGCGGGGGTGATGCCGGCGCGCTCGGTGAACGGCTCCACCGTCGGCATCCGGCCGCTGACGCAGACCGGCCGGAACACGCCGCCGGTCACCACGCCCTCGACGCTGACGTAGTCGCCCCAGCCGGGCTCGTCGAACCAGCCCGCGGTGTCACCGGTCACGATCTCCTCGACCACGAAGTGTCCCGCTGCCTCGGCCACATGGAGTTCGGCGTAGCCCAGCCGGGCGGACCGGGCCATGGTCTCGCGCGAGCGCCGCCAGGCGGTGTCGGCCTCCTGCGGGGAGCCGATGATCTGATGGGCGGTGGAACCGGCGCTCCAGGCCGCCTTCAACAGCAGGGGAGCGGCCAGGGCGGTGACGGCCTCGTGGAGGTCCGCCCGCGTGGCGACAGGGCGGAACGCGGGTTGCGGCAGGCCGTGCCGATGCCAGGTTCGCCGCATCATCCGCTTGTCACGGGCGAGCGCGGCGGCGTCTCCCGCCCCGGCGAGGCCGAGCGCCGCACATGCCTCGGCGACGGCCACGACCGCGTACTCGGAGAAGGTGAGAACCGCCTCCGCACCGACGGCTTCGGCTCGCGAGACGATCAGCGAGACCAGGTCGGACCGCTCCGCGCCGGTGGGCGTCACGACCGAGGCGCACAGCTTTCCCGCGGACGCGGCGACCGCGGACGGAAGCGCGCTGAGCGCCAGCAGGTGCACGTCCGCCCTCGCGGCTGCCCGGGACAGGACATGTCCGAGCGGCGGACCGCCCTTGGCGTGCACCAACAGCACCGTGCTCACTGAAGTTCGTCTCCCATCGTCTGTCTGTCCGAGGTGTCGAGCAGGGGCTCGGCCCCGCCGCCTGGCCGCCCGGCCCGGCGTCGCCCCCGTACCGCGACCGGGGTACACGGCGACGCAACCCGCGTAGAACACGGCGGGTAACTGGCGGCATACATAAGGGAACCAGACGGCGGGTGCCACAAGTGCCACCGGAGACCGCCGCCAATCAGGCAAATGCCAAAGTCGCGGACATCGTTCGAGTGAAGACGAAGGATCCGGGCTGCCGGGGCAAGCCGCGCCGGGGACGCGCTCACGCGTCGCGGTCGGCCGAGAACCGAGCATGGGCGGGCCCCGCACGGGATAGGCATCGCCATGTCACTTCCCGCCGCCCGGTGGGGGCATGGACGGAAAGGCCGTCGTGGACGATCCCGGTCTCAGAGCACTGCTGGACCACCTTCCCGTGTCCTGGTGGGAGGCCGACGAGCAGTGGCGCGTCACGGAGCGGGGCGGCGGGGCCTTCCCCGACCTTCCCACCACGCAGCGCTTCCTGGACCGCGTGCGCCAAGAGACGTCCGCTCCGGGACGCTCCCTCCAAAACGGTCACTGCCTGGTCGAGTTCGACGGCCGGACCTTCACCGTGCGATGGCCCCTGGGGGAGAGCCGGGACCAGGGCTTCACTCGCGGGCTCGCGATGGAGGCCGGTGCGCAGCCCGCGACCGGCCACCGGTACGCAGCCTTCGCGGAGTTCGCCGACTTCGCGCCGGTCGCGGCCTTCATCCGCGACCACGACGGCCGCTACCTGTGGGCCAACCATTCCTACGCGCACCTCTACGGCACCACGCCGGACCGCGTCGTCGGCAGCCGTATCGAGGACCTCGACACCCCCGCCGACGCCGCCCAGTTCCGGGCCCTGGACCAGCAGATCCTCAACCGCGGCAAGCCGGTCCGCCACCACCTGCGCTATCACCGTTCCGACGGCAGTACGGGGCAGGCGGCCGGCCACCGGTTCCCGGTCCAGGAGAACGGCCGGACCTGCGTGGCCGGGATCTATGTCGACATCACCGAGCACGCCCGCGCGATGAGCCAGCGCCGGGAGGCCGAGGAGAACCTGCGAGCGCTGCGTGACCACAGCGGCCTGCCGTGCGCGCTGCTCTCGGTCAACGGCCGTATCGAACAGGCGGGTACGGCCACCGCCGAACTGTTCCGGACCCGCCTGTCCGACCTCGTCGGCCGCCGCGCCCACACCCTGCTCGCCGCCACGGCCGACCTCCGCCCGCTGCGCCTCGCGTGGGAGGGCCTGATAACCCGCCGCATCAGACGGGTGGAGACCTCCGCCGTACTCCTCGACACCGAGGGACGCCAGCGCCGCGCGCAACTCCACCTGACCACGGTGAGCGGACCCGTCGGCCGCGTCGCACACGTGTGGGCCGTCGTCACCCACCAGAGCATCGCCCACGAGGCCCACCCCCCGCTCACCGCCGCACAGGTCCGCATCCTGTCCCTCCTCGCCGGGGGCAGCACCAACGGCGAGATCGCCACCTCGCTGAACCTCTCCCGGCAAGCGGTCGACTACCACCTCAGCCGACTCCGGACCCTCTTGGACGCCGCGACCAGACCCGCCCTCGTCGCCCGCGCCTACGTCCTCGGCATCCTGGCCCCCCGAGCCTGGCCTCCGCGTCCGGCGACGATGCGTCATCCCATGGGTTCTTCTTGAGGGGTATCGGGGCGCCGGTTACTCGTGCCTACTGCTCGGGGGTTTCCGTGACCGCATCGTGTCCACGGCCAGTGAGAAGAGAGGGCTGATACGTGGCGCAGGCCGGCGGCCCTCGTCGGTCTGTACCGGTGTACCAGGGGAAACGCCGGCGCTAGTGTTCACATCCGGGCCGTCGCGTCGCGCGTGTCGTGGCGGGGCGGTTCGGCGACCGTGGAAATCGCAGGGGACGGCGGTGGAGTGGGCGTGGGGCGGCGGTTTTTCATCGCGGTGGGGAGCGGGCGCTACTGCAACTTACCGGAGGAGGAACAACTCCCGGGCGTGGCGGCGGACATCGCGGCGATGACGGAGATGCTGGAGGGGTTCGGGTACCGGCATGTGCTCTCCGGGCTGGGGGAGTACGACGGTGCTGAACAGATCCGCCGGAAGCTGAGTCACTGGTCCAGGGACTCCGAGCTGACGACGGACGACGTCGTCGTGCTGTACTTCGCCGGTCATGGTGCGGTGGAGGACCGGGGGCGTCACTACCTGCTGTGCTGGGACTCCCGGGACGACGATCTGGCCGCGACGGCGCTGGCCACCGAGGACGTGGTGCGGATCCTCTGTCACGGGTCGCTCCGCCAGCTCCTGGTCATTCTGGACACGTGTGCGGGCGGGGCAGGTGCGGCGGAGGGCGCGGGGGTCGCGCTGCAGAGCATTGCTTACCGGCAGAGTGGGGGTGACACCTCGACCGGGCTGTGGTTTCTGGCGTCCGCCCGCCGTAAGGACGTCGCCCAGGACGGAAGATTCGTATCCGCTTTCCGGACGGCTGTGGAGACGACCACCGGCCGTACGGGGCAGCGGCAGCAGTACCTGGACCTCACCGAGTTGCTCAAGGCGGTCAATGAGCGCCTCGACGCCGACGGCCGGGGGCAGCGCGCGGAGCTGGCCAGCGGGCTGGTCACCGGGCTGGCGCCGTTCGTGCCGAACAGCGGATTCCGGGAAGATCTGCCCCCGGTCGGTACGGATCTGGAGATTCAACGCAGAGTGGCGAGCCGTGATCTCACGGAGCACTTCGGCCCCCGGTCGCGGGGCGTCGAGTTCGAGTCGGAGCAGGGGCTCTACTTCAGCGGACGGGTACGGGTGCTGTCGCATCTCGTCCAGTGGCTCACCGCGGTCGACGGGGACGGCCGCGGCCGGGTCGTCACGGGAAGCCCCGGATGCGGCAAATCCGCGGTGCTGGGCAGGGTGGTCGCGCTATCCGACAGTCTCTACCGCGACCGGCTGGACCTCTCAGGAGTCGACCTGGCGACGGTCGTGCCCGAAGGATGCGTGACCGCTGCCGTACACGCGCGGCACAAGCGTCTGGAAGAGGTGGTCGACAGGATCGCCCAGGCACTGGGGGCGGAAACCGGCGGTACGGCGGCTCTCCTCCAGGAACTCACCCGGCGGGGGCGGCAGGGGGCGCCGGTCGTCATCGTGGTCGATGCCGTGGACGAGGCCGGTTCTGACACCGCCGCGGACGCGGGCGGGCACGGCGAACCGCGCAGGATCACCCGTGAACTGCTGCGCCCCATGTCGGAGATCCCCGGTATACGGCTGCTCGTGGGTACCCGCCACGAGCTGGTCACCAGCCTGGGCCCCACCTTCACGGTGCTCGACCTGGACGACCCCGCCTTCCGGGCCGACGAGAACGACGTGGCCGGCTATGTGACGAAGGTGCTGCTGGCAGCCGAGGAGCCCGGTGTACCGACCCCTTATCGTGAGCGGCAGGAGCTGGCCCGGACCGTCGCCCGAGAGGTGGCGAGCCGGGCCGCCGGCGTCTACCTCTACGCGAGGACCACGGCTCGGACCCTGCGGTCGGACAGTGCCGCGGTGGATGTGGCGAACCCGGGCTGGGCCGATGAACTGCCCAGCGAGATCGGGGAGGCTTTCGACGACTACCTCGCACGCTTCGGCCCCGATGAACCCCGGGTCCGGCGGATGCTGCTGTCACTGGCCTTCTCCGAGGGCAAAGGGCTGCCTCGTGGACGTATCTGGACCACGCTGACCTCCGCCATATCGGGTGTGACCTGCACCGAGGAGGACATTGCCTGGGTGCTCGACGTGGCCGAGGCATACGTCGCGGAGGTGACAGACGACGACCGGCGTTCGGCCTACCGCCTGTACCACAAGGCGCTGGCCGAGCACTTGCGGAAAACTGCCGACCGGCCCGCGGAGGAGGTCCAGCGGGCCATCGTCGATGCCCTAACAGCCACGGTGCCGCCGTCGCCCGACGGGACGTCACCGGACTGGTTCGCGGCTCCGCCCTACGTACGGCAGCACCTGGCCACCCACGCGGAGGCCGCCGGGAGACTCATCACGCTGATCAAGGACCCCGGTTTCCTGCTCGCCAGTGAGTCGCTGGCGCTGCTGCGCGCCCTGGTGTCCGTATCGGTGGACGAGGCGGCCGACGGCCCGCGGCGTATCCGCAGTTCCTACGAGCAGATCGCCCACCGGATGGCGCCCAGCCGCGCCCTGAGCCATCGCGCCGCCGACCTCCAGCTCTCGGCACGGCGCTGCGGGGCGAACGGGATCGCCGACCGCATCGACGGCCTCGGCGTGTCACTGCCCTGGTCCGCGCGATGGGCCTGGTGGTCGGCCAGCGGGACGCACCGGCTGCTCAACGGGCATACGGCGTGGGTCGACTGTGTGGCCGTCGGCGCGCTCGACGGCCGCCCCATCGCGGTGACCGGCGGGCGCGGCAGCGACCGGACCGCTCGCGTGTGGGACCTGACCACGCAGCAGCAGATCGGTGAGCCGCTCGCCGTCGGCATCGGCGTCAGCGCGGTCGCGGTCGGTGACATCGGCGACTACACGGTCGCTCTGACCGGAGGTGTGGACGGCAGCGTGGAGATCTGGGACCTGTCGGCCGGGCAGAAGTACGGAGAAGGGCTGGCGGGCCACACCAACACCGTCATGGACATCGCCATCGGCGGCATCGACGGCTGCCCGGTCGCCCTCACGGCGAGCGCTGACGGCACCGCGCGCCTGTGGAACCTGTCGACCCGACGGCAGTTGGGCCGGGACCTGACAGCACACAAGCGCACGGTGCACTCCGCCGCGCTGGGAGAGATCGACGGCCGTCCCGTCGCTCTCACCGGAGGCGCGGACAAGCGGGCGTACGTCTGGGACCTGACGGGTCTGCTGAGCGGCGTCGAGCCGGAGCCCGACGGCGGCTGGCTCACCGGCCACACCGATGAGATCACCGCCGTGGCGATGGGGCGGCGGGACGGGTGCGCGGTGGCGCTGCTCGGTGACAACAGCGGCATGGTCACGCTGTGGGACCTGGTGGAACGCCGGCAGATCGGGGAGCCGGTGGCGGCACATGTGCACTTCACGCGCGGCGGTGTGACCTCGGTCGCCGGCGGGGTGCTCAACGGCATTCCGGTGGCGCTCACCAGCGGCAGGGACGAGGCCAAACTCTGGGACCTGCGCACTCTCCGGCAGCTCGCCCATCCCTTGCGGGGGCACGTCGGCCAGATCACCGACAGCGCGCTGGCCGACCGCCCTGAGGGCCCGATGGCTGTGACGGCGGGCACGGACCGGATGGCCCGTATCTGGGACCTGACGGCCGACCAGCCGGCCGGCAGCCACACGCGCCGGGTACTGGCGCTGGCCTTCACCGAGCAGCGCGGCCGGCCACTGGTGATCACGGGTAGCGAGGACGGCACGGCCCGGGTGTGGGACCTGCGCACCCGGGAACAGGTGGGCAGACCGATGGAAGGCCACGCGGGCACCGTGAATTCGGTGGCCCTGGGACCACTGAACGGACGCCTGCTGGCTGTGACGGGCGGATCGGACAGCACGATACGGCTGTGGGACGCCATGCGGGGCGTACCACTGGGTCCGCCACTCGAAGGCCACACCAACAGCGTGAGCTGCCTCGGCCTGACCACTGTGGCGGGCCGGACCGTGCTGGTCAGCGGTAGCGGCGATGGAACCTTGCGCGTGTGGGACGCGATGACGCACCGGCCGCTGCTCGGACCGCTCAGCGGGCACATCGGTTCCGTGGCCTACCTGACCGTACGGCAATGTGGCCGCGGGATCGAGATCGCCGTCGCCACCTCCCTCGACCACGCCTACGTGTGGGAGGTCACCGACACGGCCGGGGAACTGTCCGCGACGCTGCGGCACCACCTCAGTGCCGAGAGCCGGAAGGATACGGTGTTCACCATTGGCGCGGCCTTCCTCGGAGCCCGGCCGGTGGTGTTGTCCACGAATGTGGGAAACACCGTTCGCCTGCACGACATCAGCACGGGCGCACTGATCGGCACGCCTTTCGCGGGCCATGTGAGCACCGTGTGGTCGGCCGTCCTGGGGCGCGTCGGTACGCGCTACGCCGTGGCTTCGATGAGCTCCGACAACACGGTTCGGATGTGGGACCCGGAAACCGGTGGTGCGCTGGGGGCACCGCTCGTCGGCCAGGTGGCCAGTGTCCGATACCGGACGGTACCCGGGCTCCTCTTCGGCCGCAACGGCGGGAGACCGATGGGCATCACTGCCTTCTTTCATGAGGTGCGGGTGTGGGACCTGGTCACGATGCAGCCTGTGGACGAGCCGCTGTGCGGTGGACAGATGGCGCTGAAGGCGGTCGCCATCAGCGATACCTCACCTGGACACAGCGTCGTCACCGGGGCCGACAACGGCACGGTACGGGTACATGCCTTGGAGGATGGCCGCGCCACGGCTCCGCACCTCACCTCTGCTCGCCCCCTGTCGTCCATGGCGACTGCCGATGTGGGCGGCGCATGCCTCATGGTCAGGTGTGACTACACAGCCATGGAGGTCTGGAACGTGAGTAGCCGCGAGCTTCTGTGGGAGCAGCCAGGACGCTGGGAGCTCGCGCGTATCCATCCGCTGGCTGACCGCACGTTGGTCGTGGCCGCTTCCCAGGACCGGTCCCTCCACATCTGGGACCTGACGACCAGGGCGCCCGTATGTGACCCCATGGGCGGTCACAGCGCGCGTGTACTGGACATGCGGACCGCCACGATTTCCGGGCAGCAACTCGCCGCCAGCGCCTCGCTCGACGGCACGGTCCGGCTGTGGGACCTCCGTACGGGCGAGCCGTTCGGAGCGGCTCTGAAGGAACACCCGTCGGGAGCACAGGCCGTGGAGATCGGTCACGTCGACGGACGTGACGTGGTGCTGACGGGAGCCGGCGACGGACGACTGCGGATGTGGGAACTCGCCACCGGGCGCGCATTGCCGGTCGACATCGAGCGTTCCCCGGGCGCGCTCACCACCGTACGGCTGTCCACCTTCCATGATCGGCCCACCGCCATAGTGGCCGACAGCTTCGGTCTAGTGAGGCTCTGGGACCTGGTCACCTCTGTCTGTGTCGCCGAGGCCGACCTGGGAGACGGCATCAACGACCTCGCCATGACCGACGACGGGCGGGTGTGTTTCGCCACGGACATGGGCTTGGTGGCGCTGTCCTTCCTCGGTGCGGCAGATGGTGGGACGGGTGAGCCCGCATGAGCCGCATCGTCCTGGTGCACGGCATCGGCCAGCAGGTGAGCGGCGGTCGGACGCTGGTCGAGAGCTGGTATCCGTGCCTCGCCGACGGCCTCGCCCTCCATGGTGTCCAGGTGGACCGTGCGGAGGTGGACATGACGTTCTACGGGGACCTCTTCCGCCCCGCCGGGCACCGCGGCGTCGGCCTGCCGGATCTGGACGCCTCCGATGTGACCGATGACGTGGAACGGGAGATCCTGCTGGCGTGGTGGCAACAGGCCGCCCGGCAGGAGGAGGGTGTCGCCGGGCCGGCCGACCGTACGCGGCTGAGAACCCCGTACATCGTCCAGCGTGCCTTGAACGCCCTCAGCCACTCCTCCTTCTTCGCCGGGCTGAGCGAGCGACTGATGATTTCCAGTGTCCGCCAGGTGCGGCGCTACCTCACGGAACCGGCGGTACGCCGGGAGGTGCAGAGCCGTATGACCGCGGTGGTGACCGACCGGACCGAGGTGGTCGTGGCCCACTCACTCGGCTCGGTCGTGGCCTACGAGTGGCTGTGCGCCCATGCTGAGCGGCGTGACATCACACTGGTGACCTTGGGCTCTCCGCTCGCGGTCCGGAACATCGTCTTCGACCGGCTGCAGCCCGCCCCGGTGCGGGGGCGGGCCCAGTGGCCGGGCGGTGTGGGCACCTGGTGGAACATCGCCGACCGCGGCGATGTCGTCGCCCTCGTGAAGGCCCTGGGGCCGGCCTTCGGCGATCGGATCGAGGACTGTCTCGTCCACAACGGCGCCAAGGCGCACGACGTCCGGCCGTATCTGACGGCGCGGGAGACCGGGGAGGCCGTCGTCACCGGTCTGGGAGGCGGAGGCGACGGCTCGCGGGGAGGCTCCGGGCGCCGCTGACCCGTGAGCCGCCCAGTGGCTTCAGGCCCGCGCGGACGCGGAGCCGCGGCGGTCGGCGCTCTTGCCCTTCGGCTCCGGGCGCCCCGCCACCGGTACGTCCAGGGGGCGGGCGAGGCCTGAGACGCCCTCGTCGAGGCGTTGGAGGTGGCGCAGAACGCGGTAGGTGACCGTGCCGGGGTTCGGGGCGCCGGAGCCGTCGGATTCGAGGAGGGAGATGATGGTGGCGCCGGAGCTGACCTTGGCGTCGGTCCGGTCGCCGCGCAGGTGGGCGGTGATGGTCTCGATGTTGTGGGCGATGCGGCGGCCGACGCGTTCCAGGCGGGGGTCGGCGGCGATGGTCTTGCTGTAGGGGAGCAGTTCGGCGGTGGCTGCCAGGGAGCGGGCGTGGTAGGCGCTGGTCTCCAGGAGGGCGACGAGGTAGCGGACGGTCTGGCGGCGTACGCGGAGCGGGCTGATGGGGTGGGTCAGCGGGCGGGTGGAGGCGCGCAGTTCGTCCAGGGCGGTGTCCAGGTCGCGGGACAGGCCCAGCAGGTCGGTGGCGGGGCCGCCGCTGAGCTGGTCGACGGCGGCGGAGACGACCTCGTCCAGTTTGGTCAGGACGGTGCCGAGGAGGTCGTCGGTGCGCCGGTCGGTGTGGACGGGCAGGACGACGGCCGCGGCGATGATCCCGCAGGCGGCACCGAGGGCGGTCTCCTCGATGCGCAGGATGAGGACGTCGAGGCTGTAGGTGTTCAGGAGGGTGTAGAGCAGGCCGAGCATCGCCGTGACGAAGAAGGACATCAGGGCGTAGGACAGGGGCGCCGTGAAGAACATGGCAAAGACGAAGAGGAGGATCAGCGCGAACGCCGTCCAGGTGTGGTTGCCGACCAGGCCGGCGAGCCCGACGCCCGCGACCACGCCGAGGACCGTACCGAGCAGCCGCCGGTAGCCCTTGATGATGACCTCGCCGGTGGAGGCGGTGTTCAGGAAGACGACCCAGCAGGTCAGCACGGCCCAGTACCAGCGCTGGGCGGACAGGAACTCGCCGCCGATGATGGCGAGCGTGGAGCCCACCGCGATCTGGAACGCGGCCCGGGTGGTGGGGCGCCGCAGGCCCTTGGCGTCGTCCTCCTCCTCGGGCTCCGCGCCGCCGGCCAGCGCGACGTCCTCGGCGTCGAACTCCTCGCGGGAGCGGGTCGTCGCGGGCGTGTCGTCGGACTCGTCCTGCGGGCCGTCCAGCGCGAGCCGCAGGCCCAGTACGGAGCGGGCGGCCTCGCCGATGCCGCGGAAGACGTCCTGGACGGCGATCGAGGCGCGCGGCAGGTTGTCCTCGTCGCGGTAGCCGAGCAGCCGGTTGCGTACGTGGGCGACGGCCGTGCCGGGCTGGTCGGCCGCGCCCCGGGACACCAGCAGGTGCAGGGCGTTGAGGTCGCGGCGCAGGGTGACGGTCGCGGCGTCCTCGGCCGGCATCTCGTTCTTGGCCGTGGGCAGGGGCGCCTGCGGCAGGTGGAGGGTGAGGGTGTCCGCGCGCTCGGCGGTGCGCGCGTTGAGCAGCAGGACGCCCAGCCGTTCGGTGGCGATCTCGGCGTCCGCGATACGGCGTTGCAGCAGCGCGGCGCCGGCCGCGTCGCGGGTGCCGTCCTCCAGTCGGCCCTGGATCATCAGGGCCGACTCGTGCAGCCGCGCGGTGTGCCGCCGCAGGTCGTCGAGGACCTTGTCGAGCTGGTCGGGGCGGGCGTCCAGCAGCTCGATGTGGGTGGCGACGAGCTGGGCGACCCGGGCCCGGAAGGCGCCGCGCAGCCACCGCAGGATGCGCTGCGGTGTCTCCGGTACGACGGTGAAGCGGACGACGGCGCTGCACACGAAGGCGACGGCCAGGGTCAGCGCCAGCACGGGCAGGGCGGAGACGGTGGCGCCGACGAACAGGGAGACGAAGTAGGTCTGGAAGCCGATCAGGCCCAGCGCGGTCCCGCGGTCGCCGAACCGGCGGCAGTAGACGGCGCCGAAGATGAGGGCGACGAAGAAGATGTCGCCCGCGATGACCTGGCTGTGCAGCAGCGCGCCGAGGGAGATCGCGGCGAGCGCCACCGGCAGGCCGAGCGCGAGGGTGACCGCCTGGCCGCGTACCTGCTTCTCCTTGATCGCGAAGGTGGCGACCATCGCCGTCATGGCGCCGGCGACCAGGTGCGTGACGTCGGTGCCGAGGACGGCGAGGACGACGAGGGTGAGCGCGATCGCCGCCACCGTCCGCAGTCCCGCCATCAGCCGCAGCAGCCCCGGGTCGGACGCCGCGAATCGGTCCCACACGCCGGTCAGGCTCCGTCGTATCACTGCCCCCACGCTGCCGTACTCTCCCGTCCCTGCCGCGAACTGCCAACGCTTCAGCATCCCATGACCAGAAATTGTCCGGCGTCCGCTGCCGGTGGATGCCCGGTGTTTGTTTCCGGGTTGTGACGGACCGTGGAGAAAGTGACAGCCGTGCTCCGGGATACGGTAAAGGCCCCCTGCGAAGGTAAGAGGAGAGGCTGATGAGCTCGTCCCCGGTCGCCGCTGAGGCGTTTTCGTGTTTTCTCGCGCGGCTGGCGGCCGGTGGGGCCGGTGCGGGCGGTGACGGCCCGGGTGACGGGGGTGGTCCGGAGGCGCCCGGGTGGCTGACGCAGATGGCGGCGGCGCTGTTCGACGGGCAGGACGCCGACGCGGCCGAGGGCTGGGCGCGGCGGGTGCACGGGGCGCTGGAGCGCCTTGCGGGGCAGGTCACGCTGGGTGTGGCGCACGATTGGCAGGTGCGTACGGCGCTGCCGGCGGTGGAGACGGCGAGCATCCGGCGAGGTGGTACGGGCGCGGCGCCGGCGGCCCTGCGCGCGGTGCACGAGCGGGCGCTGGCGGGGGAGCGGGTCACGGAGAGCGAGTGGGCCGCGGCGCTGGAACCGGCGTTGCGGGAGATTTACCGGCTCGCTTATGCCTATGCCGACGCCTTCGCCACGGCGGCGGCCAATGCCCGGGCTTATGCGGCGGCCAATGATTACGGCGAGGAGAAGACCGCGGAGTTCGCGGAGTATTACGCGAAGCTCAACACCGGTGCCAATGCACGGTCGTTCGCCGACGCCCACGCACTCGCCAATTCCCGGGCGCTGGCGGCGGCGTACGCGGGGGAGGACGCACGGGCCGCCGCCGACGCGTACTTGGGCGCGTACGTGAACGCCTGTGCCCTGGCCGAAGCCAACCGGGAGGTGGCCGACGGGCAGGAGGACGAGCGGCGGCGGCAGGCGTACGGGCGGCTCGCGGACGGGCTGGCGGACAGCCTGACGAGGGCGGCGGCCTGAGCCGTAACGGTTCTCCGCCCCGGGGTGCCGGACCCCGGGGCGGACGCCGCCGCGCGCGTCACGCCCGAGGGCGGCTCCCCTTGATCGCGACCCGCCGCCCGTAGCGCGTCTGCGGGTAGTAGTCCCAGGTCGCGTGGTGCTGTAGGCAGCGGTTGTCCCAGAAGACCAGCGTCCCGGGCGCCCAGCGGACCCGGCAGTTCAGCAGCGGCGTCCGGGCGATGTGGTCGAAGAGCATGGCGAGCACCGCTTTGCTCTCGTCGCGGGAGAGCTGCGGGATGTGCGAGGTGTAGGCGCCGTTGACGAACAGCAGTTGGCGGCCGGTCTCAGGATGGCGGACCACGACGGGGTGTTCGTTGACGGGGACGGTGTAGTCGGCGGGTGGGGTCTGGCCCTGCCAGGGGAGGATGCCGTCGTGGACGGCGGTCAGCCCGTCGAGGAACTCCCGCATGGCCGGGGACAGCAGCTCGTACGCCAGGTGCATGTTGGCGAAGAGGGTGTCGCCGCCGCTGCCGCCCTCCGGGACGCGCAGGATGTGGAGCATCGAGCCGAGCGAGGGCTCCTCGTCGGCGGTGCCGTCGGCGTGCCAGCCGTTGCCGGCCACGGCGCGCGACTCCTTGGTGGTGCTGATCTCCAGGACGTACGGGTCGGCGTCCTCGGCCGCGGCCGCCACCGGGTGCAGCTCGCCGAAGTGTCCGGCCAGCCGTTTGTGGTCCTCGGGCGTCAGCGTCTGGTCGCGGAAGACCAGCACGTGGTGGGCGAGGAAGGCGCGCCGCAGCTCGTCCACCTGGCCGGGGCCGAGCTCCTGCGACAGGTCGAGGCCGGAGATCTCGGCACCCGTGAGCGGGGTGATCGGGTCCACCGAGATCGTGTCGTAGACCTCGGGCTTCCTGGTCGTGACGCGTTCGACTGCGTCCAGTGCGTACTGCTCCATTGCGCCCCTCCTGGGGTGGTGCGGGTGGTACGGGTGGATCGGGGAACGGGGGAAACCGGCGGGACGGGGGACGGGGGACGGGGGACCGGGACGGGTGTCAGAGCCCCCGGGCCAGCAGGTCGGCCAGGATGATCCGGCCGAAGGCGAGGTTGCCGTGGATCGCGTCGTTGGGTTCGCAGAGTTCGGGGCGCTGGCGTCCCGCCGCGTCGGTGACGCGCTCGCGCAGGTCCACGACCTCCACCCCGAGTGCGGTGACGGCGCGCCGTACGACGTCCTGTGCCGCCATGAAGACGTCCGGGTCGGACAGGCCCGGCACCCGCTGCGGCGGCATCACGGCCAAGACGCGCAGGCCCAGGCCGCGGGCGTGCTCGTAGAAGACGAGCGCGTCGCGGACCGTCGCGCGGACCAGGTCGTCGAAGAGCCGGCTCGCCAGGAAGTCCGGTGCGAAGCCGCCGCCGCGTACCCGGTAGATCAGCCAGTTCTCGGTGGTCGCGACGAAGTGGGCGCTGAAGCCGAAGGTGCACACCAGCGGGACGGTCAGCTCCCCGAGGCCCGCGATGCCCAGTTCGTCCAGGAAGCGGCGGTAGTACGTGTCCGCCTCGGGCTTGCGGAAGGTGACATCGGTGCCGCGCAGGTCGAAGAAGCCGGCGTTGAAGTCGCGGCCCGCGCCGATCGGTCCGCCGCTGAACGGGATGCCGGCCGCCTTCGCCGCCCGGCCGACGGGCCCGGCGTGCGAGTCGCCGAGCAGCAGGAACCGGGCGGGGGCGGCGGGCCCCGGCTCAGCCCTGGTGGTAGTAGTCGAGTACGGCGTCGTCACACCAGAAGTCCTCTCCGGTCGTGGGCTGGGCGGGGACGGCGGCGGGACGCGGCTGCTCGGCCGGCACCCGGGCGAGCGCGTCGAAGAACTGGCGCATCACGAAGGCGACGCCGTCCGGCGTGACCGTGCGCAGGTTCGGCTCGAAGAATCCGGCCCTGAACGGGAAGCCGGTGACGATCTCGTACGCGGGGAAGTAGTCGACGTACTCGTGGTCCTGGGCGAGCTGCCCGGCCACGGCGCGCAGCACGGACTTCGAGTACGTGGTGGCGGTCAGGGCGTGGCCGCCGGTGGCGGTCGCGGTCAGCGGGACCGGCGAGACGGTCAGCAGCACGCGCAGGCCCGGGTTGGCGGCGCGGGCCAGTTCGATGGCGTGCGACAGGTCGCGGTGCACCTCGGCGAAGGTGAAGTTGTGGAACGCGTACCGTCCGGCGTCGAAGGTGCCGCGTACCGTGCCGGGGCAGACCGGCTGGACGGTGCCGTTTTCGCGGTCCAGCCACGCCTCGGTCAGGCCCAGCGTGAAGATGAAGCAGTCCGCCTCGGCAACCGCGCCGCGCAGCGCCGCGAGCGTCGTCCCGCGGGCGGCCCGTACCGCGTCGGCCGAGGGGTGTCCCGCCGGGTCGACCGACGGGCGGAACGGGTCGTACCAGCGGCCGCCCTCGGCCCAGACCTCGTCGGGCGGCGTGGTCTCGCCGTGTGCCCAGGACAGCCACTGCCGCAGTGTCGCGGCGGTGTAGATGTTGCCGGTACGGAAGGAGAAGACGCCGTAGTGGCGGGCCCGCCGCTCCTCCTCGGACAGACCGGGCGGTGCCGGTTCGGCGTCCCGCCAGTTCATGCCGCGTTCGAGCAGGGCGCGGCCGATGTGCCGGGCGAAGCAGGAACCGGCGGTGAGGACGGTGTCGTCCTGGCCGACGGCGAACTTGGGGGTCCACAGTCCGCCGATGTCCGCCGGGTCCGGTTCGGCCACGGCGGAGCGCCAGAACGAGCGCGGCGGCAGGGATTGGTACGGGTTCATGGTGGTGGCCTCGGCTCGGTGGGCGAGCGGTCGCAGGGGGTCGGGTGGGGCGGAAGTGGCAGGAGGGGCGAAGGCGCCGGGACTGCCCGGAGCCCCGGGGGCGCCGGGGGCGCGAGGGGTTTCGGGTGCACCAGTGGCGTCCGGGCCCTCCGTGGCGCCCGGGACGTGCCCTCCTGTCGGGTACGGCATCAGTCGCCCCCGGGCCCCGCCGGCGCGGCGGCGTCGACCGCGTCCGCCACGGCCTGGACGTACGGGGGCCGGACGATGCCGTAGTGCGTGGTGTCCAGGCTCTGCCAGTTGCGCAGGTCCGGCAGCCGTTCCCGCCACCTGAGCTGCTGTGACTCCGGCGAGCCCAGGTTCGGCAGCCCGTCCACCGGCCGGTTGGCCAGCCACAGGCGGCTGGGGGTGCCGGACAGCCGGGGCACTTCGTGGCGCGCCATGCCCGCCACGTTGGCCCGGCAGCAGCGTGCCAGCCGCTCGGCGTACGCCTGGGCCTCCCGGCTCGCCGGTGCCCCCGTGCCGCCCTGTCCCAGCTCGTGTGCGAAGACCGCGTCGAGCTGTGTCTCGTCGTACGCCCTGAAGTGCGGCGCGGCGTCCGGCGGCGGCGGGTCGAGCAGGTGGAGCGCGGCGGCCGGGTGACCTGCCGCTTCCGCTTCGGCCGCCATCGCCTGCGCCACCCACGCGCCGAAGGACCAGCCGGCGAGCTGCCGCCGCCAGGCGGTGTGCGGGAAGCGGGCCTGGAGGGCGGCGTGGTAGCGGCGGGCGCGTTCGGTCAGGGACCAGGCCGGCAGGTCGGGCCGGCGCAGCCCGGGGTCGGCGATCAGGCAGACGGTGAGGCGCGGGTCGACTGCCGTCACCAGCGCCCGGTACGCCTGGATGTCACCGCCGACCGGGTGGACCAGGCAGAGCAGGTCACGGCCGGTGCCCTGCTGCCAGACCTCCAGCACCACCGGGTCGTCGTCGGCCTGGCCGGGGGCCGCGTACGGGCCTGCCGGCTCGGCCGCCCCGGACGTCCCGGTCCCCACGGACGCCTCGGTCCCCGGAGCCGCGCCGACCTTCGCCAGGACCTCGTTCAGGCTGACCTGGTGGCTGAGCTGGGACAGCTCCAGGCCGACGCCGAACTGCTCCTCGACCTTGCCGATCAGGTCGAGCATGGTCAGGGAGTCGGCGCCCTGGTCGTAGAGCGAGGCGTCCCGGTCGAGTGCGTCCAGGCCGAGCCAGCGGCCGAGCCAGTCGGCGAGTTCGGCGGCGGCCGTCTCGGACGCGGAGGGCGGGGCGGCGCCGGTCTCGGCGGGTGCGTGCGCCGGGGCCGCGTAGAACGCGCGGGCCTGATCGACGGGGGTCGTCGAGACCAGCAGGTGCGGAAGCTGCAACCGCAAGGCGCGCGCGAAGAGTTCCTGGCCCTCCTTGACCGCCAGGCCGACGGCGAGGTGTGCCTGGTGGCGGGCGTCCGCCCGCAGGGCGTCCCGCGCCATGCCGACCTCGCTCCAGATGTCCCAGTCGATGCCGATCCGCAGGGTCGTCTCGGCCGCGTCGGCCCGGTGGCGGGCGAAGCCGTCCAGCAGGCCGTTGGCGGCGGCGTAGTCGAACTGGCCGATGCCGCCGAACAGCGCCGCCATCGACGAGCAGTACGCGGCGAAGGCCGGCCGGTGGCGCTCGATCAGCCGCTCGACCAGGAGGGCGCCGTGCAGTTTGGCGGCCATGGCCTGCCGCATCGCCGGGGCGTCGCGCCGGGCGAGCAGGCCGCCGGCCGCCGTGCCCACGGCGTGCACGACACCGTCGATCCGGTGGGTGAGGCCGTCGAGCCGGGCGAGGACCGTGTCCGGTGGTGTCGTGGCGAGGTCGGCCGCGACGAGTTCGACGCGGTCCGCCCACGAGGACAGTTCGGCGGGCAGGTGCGGCTGCCGGGACAGCAGGATCACCCGGCTGTCGGACCGGGCCAGCAGCCAGGCCGCGAGGCTGCTGCCGATGCCGCCGGTACCGCCGAGGATCAGGTACGTGCCCGGCTCGTCCGGCAGTGCGGAAGGCAGCGTCGGTGCGGGCGCGGGCACCGGCAGCAGCGCCGGCTGCCACCAGTACCCCTGCCGCAGCGCCAGCCGCCTGGGCAGCGCGTCCGCGTCGTCGTCCGGCACCGGCATCGAGGCGAGCTGTGGCGCCCAGTCGGCGAGATCGCGGCCGGGCAGGTCCAGCCAGCGGCTGTCGACGGCGCACTCCTGCGCCGGTACTTCACAGGCACCCGCCAGCAGGCCCGACTCCGGCCGTTGTACGGGCCCTTCGACCGGCTGGGCCCCGTACGAGAGCCACCAGGGCCGCAGCAGCGCCGCCTGCGGGGTTCCGGCGACGGCTTGCAGCAGGGCGGCGGGCGTGTCGAGGCACGCCCAGCGGGCCTGCGCCAGGGCGTCCTCGTCCACCGGGCCGCCGACCGCCAGCGGCAGCGCGTGCAGCCAGTCGACGCCGGCCTCGCCCGGGTCGCCCAGCGCGTCGAGCAGGTGCCGCAGCGAGGCCGGGTCGGCCGGGTCCACCTCGTACGCGTCGTCCGCCAGGCGGGCGAACGCACCGGCCGCGCTGACCCGCACCACCCGGGACCGGACCGCCTCGAAGGGACGCAGCGCCCCGGGCGGCAGCGGCTCGGCCGTCATGACCACCAGCAGCCCGCCGGGGGTGCGCGGCGCGGGGGCCTGGGCGGCGCGGCTCCGCCGCACCCAGTGCGGCTGGTGCAGCCAGGCGGTGTCCGGGAGCCGCTGGGGGAGCGGTTCCGCGGTGACCCGGTCCGCGGTGCCGTCCGGGTCCGGCGCGGCGCGCCGGAAGTCGTACTCCGCCAGCTCGAACGCCGGGGGCGGGAAGTCCCACGGGGCCTGTGCCGGACCGGCGGGCCAGCGGACCGCCCGGCCTTGCCGCCAGGCTTCGGCCAGTTCCTCGGGGGAACGGCCCTCGGCCGGCAGCGCTTCCTCGGTCGCGTCCGCGCCGACCGGTGCCGGGCCGGTGTCCGCGACCGTACGCAGCCACGCCACCGCACTCGCCGCGTCCGCGCAGACCGCCGCGGCCCGCCACCGGCGGCCGGGCCGCCCTGCCTGGAGGTGGCGCAGCACCCGGCCGTACTCCTCGGGCCGGGTCCGGAGGAAGTCGGCGATGCGTGCGGCATCGGCGCGCAGCCCGGCCTCGCTGCTGCTGGACAGCGGCAGGCACGGCACGGCGTCGGCAGCCTCCGCCCGCTCACCGGCCTCCAGGACGAGATGGGCGTTGGTGCCACCGATGCCGAAGCTGCTGACGGCCGCCACCCGGGGCCGCCCTTCGGGCCAGGGCCGTGCCTCGGTCGGTATGAGGAACGGCGCGGAGTCGGTGCCGATCTGCGGGTTGAGCCGGTGGAAGTCGACGTTGGGCGGGATCACGCCGTGGTGGACCGCCAGGGCGGCCCGTACCAGGCCGACCACGCCCGCGGCGGCGCCGAGGTGCCCGATCTGGCTCTTCACCGAGGCCAGCGCGCAGTGGCCGGGCCCGTCCAGGTCGAACGCCTGGCGCAGGGCGCCGACCTCGACCGGGTCGCCCAGCGTGGTGCCGGTGCCGTGCGCCTCGACGTAGCCGAGGTCGGCGCCGGTCCGGCCGCTGCGGCGCAGCGCGGCGCGGATCACCTCGCGCTGCCCGGCGAGCGAGGGCGCGCTGTAACTGAGCTTGGCGGAACCGTCGTTGTTCAGCGCCGAGCCGGTGACCACCGCGTACACGGTGTCGCCGGCCTGCCGCGCCAGCCGCAGCGGCTTGAGCACCACCACGCCGACACCGCTGGCGCCGATGGTACCGCTGGCGTCGTCGCTGAACGGACGGCAGTGCCCGTCCTTGGAGAAGATGTGCTGTGGCCGGTAGCGGTAGCCGTCGGCGAGCAGCGTGTCGACCAGGACGCCGCCGGCCAGCATCACGTCGGCGTCGCCCTGCCGCAGCAGACCGGCGGCGACGTGCACCGCCACGAGTGAACTGGCGCAGGCCGCCTGCACGGTGAAGGCCGGGCCCGACAGGTCGAGGTGGTAGGCGACCTTGGTGGTGAGGAAGTCCTTGTCGTGGTGGAGCGCCATCTGGAAGCCGTCCGGCACATACGCCGGGTCCGCCTCGCGCAGGATGGACCGGTAGTACGTGTTCTCGCCGCAGCCCGCGACGATGCCGACGCGTTGCCCGGCCGGGTCGGTGATGCCCGCGTGGGCCATGGCCTGCACCGAACTCATCAGCAGGTGGCGCTGTTGCGGATCCATCAGCCGGGCTTCCTGGCGGCTGATGCCGAAGTGGTCCGGGTCGAAGTCCAGCAGGCCGGACATCTGGCTGCGGGCGCCGACCAGGCCGTCGGCGGCGTCGAAGTGCTCGATGCCGCGCTCGCCGTGGCGCACCAGGTCCCAGAAGGCGCCGAGGTCGTCGGCGCCGGGCAGCCGTACGGCCATGCCGACGACGGCGATCGGATCGTCGGCCACGCCGGGCGACGGCGTGTCCCGGCCCACCGCCACCCGCGCCGCCGGTCCTGGCGGGCCCGCCAGGAACCGTGCCAGCCGCCGGACCGTGACGTGCTCGAACAGATCGGGGACGGCGAACGACAGGCCGGGCTCGGCGGTGCACCGCAGGTGGAAGCGCATCAGGTCGAGGCTGGACGCCCCCGCGTCGAAGAACCGCTCGTCCGGGCCGACCGGCACGCCGACCACCTCCTCGAACAGCTCCGTGAGCCGCGCCTCGGCCGGCGACAGGGCCACTGCCGTGGCCGTGCCGCGCGGGCGCAGCTCCTCGCCCGGCGCGGTCAGCGCCCGGCGGCGGTCCAGCTTGCCGCTCGGGGTGAGCGGGAGGGACGGGAGCCGCCGGAAACGGTCGATCCGTACGTACGGAGGCAGCAGCGGCGCCAGATGGGCGGCCAGGTCCCGCGGTGTGGGCGACGCGTCGCGGCACTGGAGGCAGGCCACCAGCCGGTCGCCGTCGCGCACCACGACGGCGTTGACGACGCCCGGGTGCTGCACCAGCGCCGCCTCGACCTGTCCCAGTTCCAGCCGGTGGCCGCTCAGCTTGACCTGCTGGTCGTCGCGGCCCAGGTAGTGCAGCAGCCCGTCCCGGTCGAAGCGGGCCAGGTCGCCGCTGCGGTAGAAGGTGCCGAGGCCGGGCAGGTCGACGAAGCGGGACGCGTTGAGCGCCGCGTCACCGAGGTAGCAGGGCGCGGCCATCGGGCCGCCGATCAGCAGCCGCCCGGGGCAGCCCGGCGGTACGGGCGCGTCGGCCTCGTCGACGACCCGCAGCCACGCGTGGGCGACGGGCCTGCCGATGGCCGGGCGCTCCGGCCACCGCGCCGGGTCGCCGTCCAGGCGGAGGCTGCTGACCACATGGGTCTCGGTCGGCCCGTAGTGGTTGAACAGCCGCGCGCCGGGCAGCCCGGCGAACCAGCGGCGGATCGCGTCCGTGCACAGCAACTGCTCGCCCGCGGTGACCACCTCGCGCAGCCGGGACGGGAAGCGGCCCAGCCGGACGCCGTGCTCGGCCAGCAGGTGCAGCGCGACGTACGGCATGAAGACGCGCTCGACGCCGGCCGTTTCGAGCTGCTCCAGCAGGGCCGGTGCGTCCTGCCGCCAGCCGGGCCGTACGAGATGCAGCCGGCCGCCGCCGCACAGCGTGCCGAAGATCTCCTGGAAGGACACGTCGAAGGAGAGCATGGAGAACTGCTGGGTGACCGCGCCGCCGGCCAGACCACCGGCCTCGGCCTGCCACTGCAACAGGTTGCACAGCGTACGGTCCGGCACCTGCACGCCCTTGGGGGTGCCGGTGGAGCCGGAGGTGAACAGCGTGTAGAGCGGCCGCCGTCCGTCGTGGGGCGGCTCGTCGCACCCGGGCGGTTCCGGGGTGACGGCAGGCAGGGTGACCGGGTGGCGCGGCAGGTTTTCCGGAGCGATCGCGTCGACCGCGGCCGTACCGTCCGGCGGCACCAGGACACAGAGCGGCCGCACCTGGTCGAGAATCTGCCGCAGCAGCGCGGGCGGGTAGGACGGGTCGAGCGGCACGATGGTGAGGTTGAGCCGGGCCAGCGCCAGCAGCGCCACGACGTGTTCGGCCGAGGGCTCGAAGTGGAGCGCGACGCAGCGCGGCCGGCTGTCGTCCTCCGGGGGCAGCGGGTGGGACGCCCGCAGTTCGGCGGCCAGCGCGACCGCGTGCGCGCGGAGTTCGGCGTAGGTCAGGGTACGGCCGTCGGTGACCAGCGCGGGGGCGTCGGGGGTCAGCGCGGCCTGGCGGGCGAAGCCCTCGGCGACCGTACGGAAGGCCGGGGGAGTCGCGGCGCCGCGGCCGGGGTCGGGCAGGCCGCTACGGTACGGGCCCACCAACTCGGCGAGCGTGGCCGTGCCGCCCTCGGCCAGGGCGTCCAGCCCCTGCCGGAACAGGCCGGACAGGGCCGCCACCTCGGCGGCGTCGAAGTGGTCGGCGGCGTACTCCCACAGGCAGTCGAAGCCCGCCTCGTGCTCGACCACGGACAGCGTCAGCGGGCACTTCGCCTCGGCGGGCACCGGCCACTCGGGGCGGGAGGCGCAGCCGGGCAGCGCCAGCGCGCCGAAATCGGTGTTCTCCAGGACGAAGAGGAAGTCGAACGGCGTGCCGCCGGCGCGGTTCCGCCGGTCGGCCAGGACATCGGCCAGCGCCACGTCCTGGTGGTCCAACACCTCCTGTACGGCGGCCCCCTGGCGCAGAAGCTGCGCGCGCAACCGCTCACCGGGCGCGAGGTCCAGCGGGAGCAGCACGGTGTTGGCGAACATGCCGACGCTGTCCTCGAAAGCCTGCACCGGCCGGTTGGCCACCGGCCCGGCGATCCGCGGCCGCGAGCGGCCGGTCACGCCGTACAGGCTCCAGGCGAACACGCCCAGCAACACCTGGAAGCGGGTGAGCCCCAGCTCGGCGCAGAGCCTGTCGAGTGCCGCGCGGCGGCCCGGGTCGAGTGGGGCGCGCAGCAGCCGCCCGTTGGCACGGGGCCGGGGGCGGGCGGGCTCCAGCGGAGCCGTCTCCTCGTCGTCCAGCCTGCTCAAGCGCTTGTGCAGCGCGGCGCGTTGCGCCCGGTAGGCGTCGGTCCCGAACCACTCGGCCTGCCATCCCGCGTAGTCGAGCGGGGTCGGCGCCACGGCGGGCTGCGCCGTCCCGGTGCCGTTCCGCCCGGCCGCGTAGCCGTCCGACAGCTCACGGAACAGGACGTTGAGCGACCAGCCGTCGACCGCGATGTGGTGCAGGTGCAGCAGCAGGACGCCGCCTCCGGGCCGCGCCAGGCAGGTCGCTCGCAGCAGGCGCGGGCGGGCGAGGTCGAAGGGGACGGCGAAGAGGCGGTCGGCGGCGGGGCGCCAGTCGGGTTCCGCGGCCACCGGCGCGTCGGACCCGGCCCGTGTGCCGCCCTCCGGTGTGGTGAACCCGGTCCCGACGCCGGTCTCGGGTACGGCGGACCCAGCCCGTACGCCGGTACCAGGTACGTCGGTCCCGGGTACGTCGATCCCGGTCCGCACGCCGGTGACGGCGCCGGACGCCGTCAGCGTCTCCGGCGCCACCCACGGGTCGTACGCCTCGCCCACCGCCTGCCGCAGCCCCTCCGGCGTGGCCTCGAAGGCCGTACGGAGCGCCGGGTGGCGCACGACCAGCCGGCGCAGGGCCTCCCGCAGGGCCGCGATGTCGATCTCGCCGTCCAGCCGGAAGGCCAGCGGGACGTCGTACGCGCAGGACCGTGGGTCCTGCTGTTGCAGGAGCCACAGTCGCTGCTGCTCGGAGGTGGCGGGCGCGGAGCGGGCGCCGGAGGGCGCGGCCGGCTCCGGGTACGGGGAATTCGCCCCGGAGCGGGCCTCTGCGACGGCGGCGGCGAGCTGCGCGAAGTCGCCCCGCAGTACGGCCGCCTGGGGCAGTTCGCAGCCCCACAGCCGTCGCACCTCGAAGCGCAGCCGCAGCGCCTTGAGCGAGTCGCCGCCGTTGGCGATCCAGCGGTCACCCGGCCGCAGGCCCGATACGCCGAGCACCCGGCCCACCAGCTCCAGGACCTCACGCTGCCAGGGGGTGGCGGCCGCATCCGCCGCCGACTCCGGGCGCTGCCAGGGGCGGTCGTCACGACGCGACAGTGCCGTTCCGTCGATCTTGCCGTTGGCGTTGAGCGGCAGTTCGTCCACCAGGAAGACGTGGTGCGGGCGCATGTAGGCCGGCAGACCGGCCGCCAGGTGCCGGTCGAAGGCGTCGAACGACAGCTCGTCGCCGAGCACCAGGTAGGCCAGCAGCTCGTTGACGCCGTGCGCGTCGCGGCGGGTGCGCACATGGGCCTGGCGCACCGCCGGGTGGGCCTCGATCTGCCGCTCCAGCTCGCCCGGCTCGATGCGGAAGCCCCGCACCTTGACCTGGCGGTCGGCGCGGCCCACGTAGGTGAGCAGGCCGTGGGCGTCCCGGCGCACGAGGTCGCCGGTGCGGTAGTGGCGGGCCTCGCCGCCGTCGTGCCAGGGCAGGCGGACGAAGCGGCGCGCGGTCTCGTCGGGCAGGTTGCGGTAGCCCACCGCCAGTGCCTCACCCGACAGGTACAGTTCGGCCGTCTCGCCGGGCTCGGCCGGTCGTGCGCCGTCGTCGGCCACCACCAGGGCGCCGGTGCCCGGCAGGGCCTGCCCGATGGGCACCACGTCCGCGGCGAAGTCGCGGGGGATGGGGTGGCAGAGGGCGAAGGTGGTGGCCTCGGTGGGGCCGTAGATGTTGTGGAGCCGGGTGGTGCTCGTGGGGTTGTCGCGGTACCAGCGGCGCACCAGGGCGGCGTTGAGCTGCTCACCGCCGACGAGCACCTGGCCGACGCCGGAGAAGCAGTCCGGCACCTTGTCGGCGACCGCGTTGAACAGCGCCGTGGTGATGAACATCGTGTCGACGCGCGCCCGCCGCAGCGCGGCGGTCAGCAGGTGCGGCGTCTGCACCTCCTCGTCGCCGAGGATCACGCAGCAGCCGCCGGTCAGCAGCGGCACCCACACTTCGAAACTCAGCGCGTCGAAGGCGGGGTTGGCCAGGCAGGCGTAGCGCGTGCCCACGTCCGGCCGGATGTACCCCGGGCGCGCGAGCCGCAGGATCCCGGCGTCCCGTACTTCGACGCCCTTGGGCCGGCCGGTGGTCCCCGAGGTGTAGAACACGAAGGACGCGGGCGCGGCGGCGGGGAGCGGCAGCGGGGCCTCGTCGTCGGCCGGGCCGGCGGCGAGCAGCCCGGCCACCGGGAGGGCCCGTATGTCCTCGGGCAGCCCGTCGGGTGCCGTCCCGCCGTGGATCAGTGTCCCGCAGGCGGAGTCCGTCAGGATGTGGCGCCGCCGCCCGGGCGGGCTCAGCCGGTCGAGCGGCACGACCACGGCGCCCAGCCGCAGGATGCCGAGCATCGTACAGACCAGTTGCCACGAGCGCGGCAGACAGACCGCCACCGCCTGGCCGGAACGGACGCCGTGGCGGCGCAGGGACCGGGCGACGGCGGCACTGGCGGTGTCGAGTCCGGCGTAGTCCAGATGCCGGTCGCCGTCCACGACGGCGACGGCGGCCGGTCTGCGGCGGGCCTGCGCGAGCACGCGGCCGGCCAGCCCGGGGGAGGCCGGGAGCCCGGCCGCAACGGTCGATTCGGGTTCCATCATCACTCCTGCGCCTGGGCTGACTCGGCTTCCGGCCCGGTGGGCTGCGACGGCCCGGAGGCCGGGGCACCGGGGAGCGGAGGAGGGACGGCCGGAGCGCCCGGCGGCGAGGCGGCCGGGAAGCGGGCCAGCTCGGCTTCGATCAGCGCGGCCACCCGCAGCACCTCGGTGCTCTCCAGCATCTCCCAGTGGTCGCAGTACGCCGGTTCCACCACGAAGTCACCCTTCGCGCGGCGCTGCCAGAAGTCCCGTACCCCCTGGAGGAGGGGCGTTTCGCCGCCGTCCTCGACGGCCTGGACCAGGACCGTGCGGGCCGTCGTCGGCGGAGCGTGGTAGGCGCCCGCGGTCTGCCGGTTGTGGTTGTAGACGCGGAAGTACTGGTCGATCTGCTCGTCGTCGATGCCGGGGTACATGCCGTTGAACTTGACCAGCTTGTCCCGGAACTCGGCCATCTCCACCGGCGCCGTCGCGGCGCGGTCGGCCGGCTCGTCCGAGCCCTGGGTGTCGAGCAGGACCACGCTGACGTCCTCGCGGCCGGACTCCGCCAGCAGACGCCCCATCTCGTGGGCGACCAGACCGCCGTACGAGAGGCCGGTGAGCACCAGCGGGCCGGCCGGCAGCGGCTCGACGAGCTTCAGGTAGGCCTCGGCCATCGCCTCCACCGTCGGCAGGAACGTCTCGCCGGGGTTCACTCCGGGCGACTGGATGCCGTGGACGCCGCACGACTCCGGCAGCGCCTTGGCCAGCGGCAGATAGCAGAAGGCGGTGCCACCGGCCGGATGGACGCAGATCACCCGCTGCCGCCCGTCACCCGCGCGGAACTCGATCAGATTGCTGTCCGGCCGCCCCGATGCGCCGCGCCGCAGCCGCCCGCCCAGCGCCTCGATGGTCGGATGCAGCATGAGGTCGCGCACCGGCAGCGTCTCGCCGAACTCCTCGCGGACGGCGTGCGCCAGCTTGATGGCGGAGATCGACGTGCCGCCGATGTCGAAGAAGCTGTCCCGGACGCCGATCTCGGACCGGACCAGCACCCGCTGCCATATCCGGTACAGCGCCAGCTCGATGTGGTCGCGGGGGCTGGCCAGGTTGACCTGTACGGGGCCGCCGGCTCGTGCCCGGTCCAGCAGGGCCGCGCGGTCCGGCTTGCCGTTGGGGGTACGCGGCAGGCGCGGCAACTCGACGAAGAGCGCCGGGATCATGTAACCGGGCAGGCGGCGCGCCAGCGTGGCGCGCCAGGTGTCGGGCTGCTCGGGCGCGGCGTCACCCCGGCCGAGGAAGGCCACCAGGCGCGCCTGGCCGGCCGCGTCCCGGTCCGCCAGCACCACCGCCTCGCGCACGCCGGGCCCGTCGAGCAGCGCCGCCTCGACCTCGCCCGGCTCGATGCGGAAACCGCGCAGCTTGACCTGGTGGTCGCGGCGGCCGACGTACTCCGCGTTCCCGTCCGGCAGCCGCCGGGCCAGGTCGCCGGTGCGGTACATCCGCTCACCGGGCGCGAAGGGGTCCGGCACGAAGCGTTCGGCGGTCAGGCCCGGGCGGCCGACGTAGCCGCGGGCCAGGCCCGCGCCGCCGATGTAGACCTCGCCGGTCACCCCGGCGGGCACCGGCGCCAGGCGGTCGTCGAGCAGCCGGACCCGGGTGCCGTCCAGGGGGCGGCCGACCGGGCACGGCCGGGGAAGCGGGAGCGGTTCGGTGTAGCCGGTGCTGAAGACCGTGGTCTCGGTGGGGCCGTAGCCGTTGAGCAGGCGCAGCTCCGGCAGGAACTCCCGCATCCGGTGCAGGGCCTGCTCCGGCACGGGCTCCACACCCGTCAGCAGCCGGCGCAGCGACAGGCCCGCCAGCCGCTCCTCGGGCGCCTCGTCGATCCACGTGATGAAGGCGGGCGGCAGGAACGCCTGGGCGATGCGGTGGGTGCGCAGCCACTCCATCAACGCCTCGGGGTCCGCGCGGAGTTCCCCGGGCACCGGGTGCAGGGTCCCGCCGGTGGTGAGCGGCAGCAGGATCTCGAACACCGAGCAGTCGAAGCCGATGCCCGACCACAGGGAGGCGGCTTCGCCCGCCCCGGCGTCGAACCGTGCCAGCCAGTGGTCGAAGAGGGCGGCAACGTTGCCATGTGTGGCGGCGACGCCCTTGGGCCGGCCGGTGGAGCCCGAAGTGAAGATCACGTAGGCGAGCCGGTCGGGGTGCGGGGCGATGCCGGGCGCGTCGTCCCGCCGCCCCTCCGCCTCGACGGCGGCCTGTGACTCCCGGCCGTCCGACGGTACGGCCGCGTCGCTCAGTACGAGCGCGGGCGCGGCGTCCTCCACCATGCGGGCCAGCCGCTCCGCGGGCAGATCGGGGTCGAGCGGCAGATACGCGGCACCGGCCTTGAGGATGCCGAGGATGCCCACCACCAGAGCGGCGGAACGCCCGGCGTGCAGCCCGACGACCTGGTCCGGGCGCACGCCGCGGGAGATCAGGGCGTGGGCGAGCCGGTTGGCGCGCCGCTCCAGCGTGGCGTAGTCGAGCTGTTCACCGTCGCACACCAGGGCCGTACGGTCGGGCCGCTCGCGTACCCGGCTCTCGAAACGCTCGACCGGGCCGGGCCGTGGCCCGGTGCGGCCGGTCGCGTCCCAGTCGGCCACCAGGTGCCGCCGCTCCGGCTCGTCGAGCAGCGCCAGGGCGTCGGCGGCCTCGGCGGGGTCCGCGGCCATCTGCGCCAGTACGTGCCGCAGACAACGGCCGTACCTTTCCACGGTTTCCGCGTCGAACAGCGCACTGGCGTAATCCAGGCTGCCGACGATACGGCCGTCCTCTTCCGCCAGGGACAGCGTCAGGTCGAACTTCGCGACGTCGTACGGCGAATCCAGCGACGTCACCTCGATATCCGGCAGCGACAACTCGCCTGCTTCGCTGTTCTGCCACGCGAACATGGTCTGGAACAGCGGGGTGTGGGCCGGGCTGCGGGACGGATTGACGAGCTCCACCACCTGCTCCCACGGCAGGTCCTGGTTTTCCAGCGCCTTCAGGGCGACGCCGCGTACCCGCTTGAGCAGTTCGGCCACCGTCGGGCCGCCGGAAAGGTCGATGCGCAGGGCCAGCGTATTGACGAAAAAGCCGATCAGACCCTCCAGTTCGGCCCTCCGGCGATTGGCCACCGGTGTGCCGATCACCACATCGGTCTGGCCCGACAGTCGGGAGAGGACCAGGGACCAGCCCGTCAGCAAGGTCATGAACAAGGTGCTGCCGTTGCGCCGGCCGACGTCCTTGAGGGCGGCGGTCAATTCCGCGTCGAATTCCAGGCGCAGCTTTCCGCCGTGGTAGTCCTGTTCGGCCGGGCGCGGCCGGTCGGTCGGCAGTTCCAGCAGGGCGGGAGCCCCGTCCAGCGCCTTCTTCCAGTGGGCGGCCTGTTTGGCCGGCACACCGTCGGCGAGCCACTTGCGCTGCCACGCGGCGTAATCGGCGTACTGCACCGGCAAGGGCGGCAGCGGGTTATCCCCACCGTCGCGGAAAGCGGTGTAGAGCGCGGCGACTTCCCGTGTGAGTACCGTCATCGACCAACCGTCGGAGGCGATGTGATGCGCGGTCAGCAGGAGGACGTGGTGGTCGGCGGCCAGCACCACCAGACGCCCGCGGATCAGTGGGCCGCCGGCCAGGTCGAACGGTGCCGTGGCCTCCTCCCGCTGGAGAGCGGCGAGCCGCGTCCCGGCGTCGGTCGCGCCGTCGGACTCGGTCAGATCGTGCACGCGCAGGGCAAATCCCACGTCCGCCGGGTCGATCTGCTGGACGGGCTCGCCCGCCACGGCGACCAGGCGCGTGCGCAGCACTTCGTGACGGGCCACCAAGGCGTCCAGCGCGCGGGTCAGCGCCGCCCGGTCCAGTGGTCCGCGCAGCCGGAACGCCTGCGGCATGTGGTACGCCTCGCCGGCGCCCCGCAGGTGCGCCAGAAACCACAGCCGCTGCTGCGCGAAAGACAGCGCCAGTGGTCCGGTACGGCAGGTCAGCGGCTCAACAGCGGTCTGCTTCCGCGTCGTCCGGGGGTGTTCGGAAGTCGATGCGCGGAACGTTTGGTTCGCCGGCAAAACTGGCTCTTCTTCTCTGCGAGGAGGTCTTTTCGTGCGGACGGCCGAATGCCTGCCGCCGGCCGGCCCGAATACCGATCGGTAAGGGGGCGAAGAGGGGTGGTCGGCGGTATCGGTTCGGGCGCCGCGCAGGCCGCTGCGGACAGCATGGCGGAACTCGCGGATCCGGCCCGCCGTGCGGGTCGCTCGGAGTTCGCGCATGCGGGCCGGAAGGGCTCGACGTGGGCGGAAACCCGGGGGTGAGGGGTACTGCGGTGCTGTTTTCGTCGCGGCGGTGAGGGCGGGCAAAGCCATCGGGACTTCCGTCGGGAAGCGCCGGTCACCCGGCCGATCGGAACGGGCCGGCCCACCACCTCAAGTGACCATGGTGCGCACTCGCTTTCCGGGCCGCAGGTCGTACGGCCCCGTGCACACGGCGCCGCCGATTCGGGTGCCGTGCTGGACGCTTTGTAACCCGCAGATGATCGAACAGTGGTGCGGAGTGTGTCAATGGTCGTTTCTTCCCCGTTTGGCGCGGACTCCGGTCCGGCCCACGGGGGCGCGGCAGCCTGAACGGCCCGGTGACACGGCCCAGATGGAGTGTGCCGGGACGGGCTGCGGGACCATGGCAAACTCCACGGAAATCTTGCAGGAAGCGCCGAAGATCGCGCAGAAAGTTGCATATCCGCATCGGAGTGAGGCAGATTGAGAGCGCTTCCAACGGCGGGGGTCACCCTCGGCCGCAGTGCTGAAGAAAGCTGTCCGATGTCCGACGTTGCAGCAAGCCCGCGCTCCTCGGTCCAGGCCCGCCCGGAACCCCGCCCCGCCTCGGCAGCGCAGCGCGGCATCTGGTTCAACGAACAGCTCGACGACTGCGGCGCCGTGCACCACGTGCCCTTCACCCTGCACTTCGACGGCGCGCTCGACACCGCCGCGCTGCGCCGTGCGTGCGAGGCCGTCCTGCGCAGGCACCCCGCCCTCACCAGCGCCGTCGAGAACCGCGACGGCGTCCCCCACCTCGTACCGGCCCCGTCCCGGCCCGAGTTGGTGACCGGGCGCGCGGGCGAGGACGCCACCCGGCAGCACATCCTGGCGCCGTTCGACCTGGCCGAAGGCCCGCTGTGCCGCCTGGTGCTGCAGATCGCCGGCCCCCGCGAACACCGGCTGCTGGTGGTCGCCCACCACCTCGTCTTCGACGGGCACTCCATGGAGCTGTTCGCCGCCGACCTCGCCGCGCACTACGGGGCGGAGACCGGGCACGGCACCCCCGTACCCCCGCGGCCCGCGCCCGCCGAACCGGCTTCCGACGAGGACGCGCGGATCGCCGCCAAACTGCCCGCCGCCCGCGACCACTGGGCCCGGCACCCGCTCGGCGACGACGACCTGGTGCTCCCCGGACTCGACCGGCCCGCCCACGGGGTGGGCCCCGGCGCCTCCGTGGAGTTCCGCCTCCCCGAGGACCTGCGGGACCGGCTCGGACCCCTCGCGGAAGGCATCGGGGTGACCCGCTTCGAGCTGGTCGTCGCCTCCCTGCACGCCCTCCTGTTCCGCTACGGCAACGGCGCACCGGTCACCGCCCTCGACCTCGGCACCCGCACCCCGCAGCAGCTCGGTCACATCGGCGTCCACGTCAACGAACTCCCCTTCGGCTCCGCGCCGGACCCCGCCCTGACGTTCGCGGACTTCGCCCGCGCGACCCGGGCCGGCCTGCGCGAGCTGTACCGCGTACGGGAAGTGCCGCTCGGCCGCGTCGGGGTCGGCGTCAGGCCGGGGGTCGCCCTCGCGCCGGTCTCCCTGACGTACCGGCGCCCGGGCCCCGCCCCGGAGTTCCCCGGGCTCACCGTGACGGCGGACTGGACCCCCTCCAACCACACCGCCCGCAACGCCCTGCGCATCGAACTGGTCGACGGACCCGACGGTTTCGACGTCCTGCTCCAGTACCCGCCGCAGGCCCTGGCGCGCGAGCACGCCGAGAGCGTGGCGCGGCACTGGCTGACCCTCCTGCGCCACACCGCGGCCCACCCGGACACGCCCCTGGCCGGCCTGCCGCTCCTCGACGAGGACGAACGCGACCGGCTGCTGACCCGCGTCAACGACACGGCCGTGGCCCACCCGGCCCGGACCGTCCCCGAGCTGATCGCGGAACAGGCGGCCCGCACCCCCGACGCCGTCGCCGTCGTCCACGCGGACCGTGGCCTGACGTACGCGGAACTGGACGCCGGCGCGGAACGCCTCGCCGCCCGCCTACGCGACAAGGGCATCGGGAAGGGCGCGCTCGTCGCCGTACGGGCGAGCCGTTCCGAACGGCTTCTGGTCGGCCTGCTCGGCGTCCTCAAGGCCGGCGCGGCCTACATACCCCTGGACGCCGCCTATCCGCCGGAGCGCATCGAGTTCGTCCTCAAGGACGCCGGTGCGGCGTACGAACTGGGCGACACCGATCTCCTGGCCGACGACCTCGTGCCCGGGGACGGGCAGCAGGCCCCGGGCGCGCCGGTTCCCCCGGCTCCCGCGCCCGGCGACCTCGCCTACGTCATCTACACCTCGGGCTCCACCGGCCGCCCCAAGGGCGTACAGATCGAGCACCGTTCCCTCACGAACCTGCTGCTGGCGCTGCGCGGACCGCTCGGCTCCGGCCCCGGCCACCGCTGGCTTGCGCTGACCTCCGTCTCGTTCGACATCTCCGGCCTGGAACTCTTCCTCCCGCTGGTCACGGGCGGCACGGTGGTGGTGGCGGGCGCGGGCGACACGCGTGACGGCGCGGCCCTGACGGAGCTGATCGCCCGGCACGGGATCACCCACGTGCAGGCGACACCGACCGGCTGGGCGATGCTCGTCGACCACGGTTTCGACGCGCCCGCCGTCACCGCGCTCGTGGGCGGTGAGGCCCTGCCGCCCCCGCTCGCGCAGCGCCTGCGCCCGCGCGTCGGCCGGCTGCTGAACGTCTACGGCCCGACCGAGACGACGATCTGGTCGACGTACGACGAGATCGGCCCGGAAGCCGGCCCGGTGACGATCGGCCGGCCGCTGGCCAACACCCGGGTGTACGCGCTCGACGAGCGCCTGGCGCCCGTCCCGGCGGGCCTGCCCGGCGACCTCTACATCGCCGGGGACGGCCTCGCCCGCGGCTACGTCGGCCGGCCGGAGCTGGACAGCGAACGCTTCGTGCCCGATCCGTACGGCCCGCCCGGCAGCCGGATGTACCGCACCGGCGACCGGGTGCGGCACCGTGGTGACGGCCGCCTGGAGTTCCTCGGCCGCACCGACGACCAGATCAAACTGCGCGGCCACCGCATCGAACTCGGCGAGATCGAGTCCCGGCTGCTCGCGCTGGACGGCGTGCACCGGGCCGCCGCCGCGGTGCGGGACGGCCGGCTCGTCGGCTACCACGTCGGCGCGGCGGACACCGGGCACCTGCGGCGGGAACTGGCGGCCGCGCTGCCCCCGTACATGGTGCCGGAGGTCTTCGTCGCCCTCGACGCGCTGCCCGCCACGCCGAACGGCAAGCTGGACCGGGCCGCGCTGCCCGCGCCGCCCGAGGACGCCACCGTGCGGCCGCCGGCGGCCGACAGCCCCCTGGAAGCGGTACGGGAGATCTGGCGCGAGGTCTTCGGTCTGCCCGAACTCACCGACACCGATGACCTCTTCGACCTCGGCGGCCACTCCATCACCATGACCCAGATCTCGACCCGGATCCTCGACCGGCTCGGCGTCGAGGTGCCGCTGTCCGCGTACTTCGACGCGCCGACCGTCGAGGGCATCGCGGCCGTGGTCGCCGCGTTGCGGGAGGAAGAGGAAGAGGAGTAGGGCGCCGGGCGTCACGCCCCGAGGACCTCCGACAGGTTGTAGCGGACCGGCTCCTCCAGTTGGGCGTACGTGCACGACGCCGGGTCGCGGTCGGGGCGCCAGCGCCGGAACTGCGCGGTGTGCCGGAAACGGTCGCCCTGCATGTGGTCGTAGGCGACCTCCACCACACGTTCCGGGCGCAACGGCACCCAGGACAGGTCCTTCTTGCCCGTCCACCGGCTGGGGCCGCCGGGCAGCCGGCCCGCCGCCTGCGCCTCCTGGCTGGTCCACTCCTCCCATGGATGGCCCGCGACGGACTCCATCCGCAGCGGCGCCAGCTCCGCCATCAGTTCCTGGCGCCGGCGCATGGGGAAGGACGCGCAGACGCCGACGTGCTGGAGCCGGCCCCCGGCGTCGTACAGCCCCAGCAGCAGGGACCCCACGACCGGGCCGCTCTTGTGCGGGCGCAGGCCCGCCACGACACAGTCGGCCGTCCGCTCGTGCTTCGTCTTGACCATCACCCGCCGGCCCGGCCGGTACGGCATGCCGGGCGGCTTCGCGACGATCCCGTCCAGCCCGGCCCCCTCGAACTGTTCGAACCATCCCCGGGCCACTTCGACGTCGTCGGTGACGGGAGCGGTGAAGACCGGGTCGGCGGCCTCGCGCAGCGCCGTCGTCAGCGCGGCCCTGCGGTCCCGCTGCGGTACGGACATCAGCGACTCGTCACCCAGCGCCAGCAGGTCGAACGCGACGAAGGACGCCGGTGTCACTTCCGCCAGATGGCGTACCCGGGACGGGGCGGGGTGGATGCGCTCCAGCAGGGCGTCGAAGTCCAGCCGCCCCTCGCGGGCGATGACGATCTCGCCGTCCAGCACACAGCGCGGCGGCAGCTCCGTGCGCAGGGCCTCGGCCAGCTCGGGGAAATAGCGGGTGAGGGACTTGCCCGAACGGCTGCCCAGCTCGACCTCGGCACCGTCGCGGAAGACGATGGCCCGGAAGCCGTCCCACTTGGCTTCGTACTGTATGCCGGGCGGGATCTCCGGGGCGGCCTTGGCCAGCATCGGCTCCACCGGGGGCATCACGGGAAGATCCATGCAGGCGATTGTGCGGCGGGGCGCGCGGCCGGGCGGGGGTACGCGCCCGCCGACGGGCGGCGCCTGCCCGTACGGCCTAGCGTGGGTGCATGGCAGAGTCGCTGGAGCTGGTCGCGGGCGGGCGGACGGTCCGGGTGTCGCACCCGGACAAGGTCTACTTCCCGCAGCGCGGCTTCACCAAGGCCGATGTCGTCCGCTACTACCAGAGCGTCGGTGACGGCATCCTGCGCGCCCTCAAGGACCGGCCCACCACCCTGGAGCGCTACCCCGACGGCGTGGAAGGCGAATCGTTCTTCCAGAAGCGGGCGCCGAAGAACCTCCCCGACTGGATCCCCACCGGCCGGATCTCCTTCCCCAGCGGCCGGTACGCCGACGAGATCTGCCCCACCGAGCCCGCCGCCGTCCTGTGGGCGGCCAACCTCGGCTGTCTGACCTTCCACCCCTGGCCGGTCCGCCGGGGCGACACCGAGCACCCGGACGAGCTGCGCATCGACCTCGACCCGCAGCCGGGCACCGGCTACGCGGACGCGGTACGGGCCGCCCTCGGCCTGCGCGACGTCCTGGACGGCCTCGGCCTCACCGGCTGGCCCAAGACCTCCGGCGGCCGCGGCCTGCACGTCTTCGTGCCCATCGCGCCCGACTGGACCTTCACCCAGGTCCGCCGCTCGGCCATCGCGGTGGCCCGGGAACTGGAGCGGCGCGACCCGGAACGGATCACCACCTCCTGGTGGAAGGAGGAGCGTGGCGCCAAGATCTTCGTGGACTACAACCAGACCGCGCGGGACCGCACGATCGCCAGCGCCTACTCCGTACGCCCCTTCCCGCACGCGCCGGTCTCCGCGCCCCTGCGCTGGGCGGAACTGGCCGACGCCGTACCGGAGGACTTCGACCTCGGCACCATGCCCGCCCGCTTCGCCGAACTGGGCGACCTGCACGCCACCATGGACCGGCACCCCTGCCGCCTGGAGGCCGCGCTGGAACTCGCCGACCGCGACGAGCGCGAGCACGGGCTCGGTGACCTCCCGTACCCGCCGGAGCACCCGAAGATGAAGGGCGAACCGAAGCGGGTGCAGCCGAGCCGCGCGAAGAAGTGACGGGCGCCGGGGCTCGGTCACAGCAGGTGCCGCGTCCGAAGGTCCGCCACGTACTTGGTGATCAGGTCCTGTGACAGGTGGGGGGTGTCGTTCTCTTCGGTGAGGGCTGCGGCCCGTACCGCCGCGCGGAATCGGTGCGCCGGAAGGGCCGAACCGGGCAGGGGGTCCTCCGGCTCCGCGAAGGCGTGCAGCAGGGGAAGCAGCGAGTGCTGCCGCCGGCGTTCGGGCAGGCCGCGCATGGCGGTCTCGAAGCGGCCGAGCCACTCGTCGTGGTCGTGGATGCGCGTCAACGGGTGGCCGGCGGCCGCCGGCCAGTCGACGAACGTGTCGAGTGAGATTCCGTCCTCGTGCGGGTTCACGACGTTGCAGGTCCGGTACCCCTCCCGTGCGCGGTCGCCCAGGGCGGCGATGGCCTGCGCCGTGAAGTCCACGGGGAGCCCGTCGTAGTGCCCGCCGGCGTCACCGGTGCCCCGCACGTAGAAACTGCCCGGGGCGATTCCCGTCGCCAGCAGGCTCACCATGAGGCGGGTGAAGATGTCGGGGAGGTTGAGCTGACCCCGGTAGCGGGTGTGCGCGAGGATCAGGTTCGAGCGGAACACGGCGACCGGCAGGCCGAACGTGTCGTGCGCCGCGCGCAGCAGCACCTCGCCCGCCCACTCGCTGGCCCCGTAGCCGTTCGCGTAACCGCTGTCGAAGGCCGCGTCGAGCCGTGCCCGGGCCAGTTCGTCGGTGCCACCACGGAGCACGCACACCAGCGTGCCGCCGCGCTCCGCGACGCGCTCCAGCCATTCGCGGCACAGGAAGCGGCCGAGGTAGCCGTTGGCGCCGGTCAGCAGGACGGTTCGGGCCTCGGGCAGCGGACCGGCCGGCCGGTCGGTCTGCTTCATGGTCTCCGTGCCGAGGAACGCGGTCGGCGTCAGGTCGCGCGCCAGGAGCCGCGTCGCCCCCGGGCCGTGGACGCCGTCGGCGGTCGGGCGGTGGTGTCCCGACGCCCGTGCGTTCCCCGTAGCGCTTCGTCAGCGCGGGGCGCAGCAGCTTGCGCACTCCGGAGAGCAGCCCGTTCTCCCGGCTGAACGGCTCGGTCTCGATGAGGAAGTCCCGTGGGATCTCGTACGGGTTGAGGCCCGCCTCGGTGGCGAGGCGTTGCAGGGACTCGCGCAGGGTTGCCCGGAGGCTCCGGGTGTCCTCGCCGGCGCGGTCGAGCGCGTCCTGGGTGGGCACGATGACCGCGAGCAGGTAGGCGCGAGCGCTGTTGCCGTACACGAAGACCTGCCGGACGGCCGGACTGCCGGCGAAGAGGGCCTCCAGGCGGGAAACGGCCACGAACTCGCCCTGGGACAGCTTGAGGACGTTGGTACGGCGGTCGACGTACACCAGCTCGTCGGGACCGGCGCGGGCCATGATGTCGCCCGTGTGGTAGAAGCCGTCCTCGTCGAAGACCTGGGCGGTGGCATCCGGCCGCCGGAAGTAGCCGGGGATGAGCCGGTCGGACTTGATCAGAAGTTCGCCCCTGGGGTGCGGCGAGTCGGTCCGGAAGTACCCCAGCTCGGGCACATCCGCCAGTTTGTGGTCGGTCACCGGCGGGCGCAGCACCCGGCCGTCGAGCCAGACGATTCCGGCTTCCGTCGACCCGTAACCGTCCAGCACCCTGACGTGCAGGCGGCTCTCGACGAACGCCCTCATCTCCGCGCTCAGCGGGGCCGAGGCGCTGACGGCCCACAGGAGGCGGCCGCCCAGGGCCTTCTCCCGCAGCTCCTCCCGCACGTTGGTCGCGACCTCGGCCGCATCGCCTCCCGTCCCCGTGCCGTGCCGACGGGTCAACTCGCTCCGGTAGCCCTGGAAGAGCATGTCGCAGATGCGCGGCACCATGATGGACTCGGTGGGGCGGGCCAGGGAGAGGTCCTCGAAGAGCGTCGACAGATCGCCCGACGCCACGAAGTAGGCGATGCCCCCTTGGCGAGCGTGCTGAACAGCGCACCCCGCCCCATCATGTGGCTCAGGGGCATGTAGTTGAGCACGATGGACGGCCGTACCACCTGATCGGGAACGAAGTCGACCCAGAACCGCGTGACCAGACGCTCGGTGTACATGGCGCCCTGGGGGGCGCCGGTGCTGCCCGAGGTGTGGATCAGCGTGTTGAGCGGCCGGGTCTGCCGCTTGCCGACCTCGTGGCCACGGTGATGGAGGGGTACGCGGACCGCCCCGCCCTGGGCGAGCGGGCCACCGAGCCGGCCACCGACCCGGACACCGGCCGCACCACGCTGCGCCTGCTGGCACGGTTCGACACGCTCACCTACGGCGAACTGTGGGACCGCGTCGGCGCGGAGACCTCCGAATGGCGGCACCACCCCGTCCCGGGCCGGGCATGTGGCCGGTCGGCGACGGGGCCGGCAGCCGTCGAGAACGTCGCGGTGGAGCAACGGCGGGGCGGTGATGACAACCGCGGACTCACGGCTCTTCCGCCGCCCGTGGCGCCTCGGGCTCGTGGTCGCGGGTGAGCTGGACGATCGCCGCCGCCGCGGCGCGGGCGCCGCTCTCGTCCCGGGCCTCGATCGCGTCGACGAGTCGCCGGTGCAGGCCGGCGTGCTCCTCGGCGTCGGCGGCGTCCCAGGGCAGGCCCCCGAGGGCGGAGGCGAGGGCCGTGCCGAGGCAGTCGTACACCTCGATCAGGAGGTCGTTCCCGCTCGCCCGGACGACGGCCCGGTGGAACAGCGCGTCGACACGCGTGGCCGCGGCCCGGTCCTCGCCGGCGCAGGCCGCGTCGGCGTCGGCCAACAGCTCTTTGAGTTGGCGCAGATGGTCCTCGCTGCGCCGCAGGGCAGCGGCCCCCGAGGCGTACTCCTCAAGGACGGTGCGCAGTTCGAGGACGTTGTTCCGCTGCGCGGAGCTCGCTCGCCGCACCATGACCGACTGGAGCTCACTCGACGCGCGGACGTAGGTGCCGTCCCCGACCCGGGCTTCCAGCAGGCCCAGGTGCACGAGCGCGCCGAGCGCCTCCCGCAGTGTGCTGCGTCCGACGCCGAGTTCCTCGACGAGGGCCTGCTCCGGCGGGATGCGTGTCCCCACGGGCCAGCCGCCCGCTTCGATGTGTGAGCGGAGGCTGTCCACGAGCTGCGCGGACAGGCTGGCCGACCTCCGCGGTGTGCTGATGCGTTCCAGGGAGGGAGCATATGTTCAAACGTCAGACATGTGAACATCGTAGGGGTGGCCGGTTCGGGAAACCTGCGATCCGACCCCCGGCCACCCGGCAAGGACCTAGCGGTCCCGCCGGTCCCGGCCCCCGTCCCGCGTGACCCACCGGTACGCCGCGTCCGCCGTGAATTCCTCCTGCCCGCCCGGGAAGAACAGTCCGGCGCTGCCGAAGGCCGGGTCCGTCGCCGTCTTCGGTACGTACGGGATCGCCACGCACCGCATCCCCGCCCGGCGCGCCGCCTCGGCGCCGGGCGGCGCGTCCTCCAGCACCACACACGTCTCCGGCTCCGCGCCCAGCCTGTCGGCCGCCTCCAGGAAGACGTCGGGCGCGGGCTTGCCGTGCGCGACCTCCTCGGCGGAGACCAGGACCGTCAGCCACGCGTCCAGACCGGTGGCCGCGAGCACCGTCTCGATCGCGGCCCGCGAGGAGCCGGACGCCACCGCCAGCGGGTGCCCGGCCGAGTGCAGCCGCTCCACGAACGTCCGCATCTCGGGGAAGACCTCGGTGTGCGCCCGCGCCAGTTCCAGGTATGCGCGGTTCTTGCCGGCCAGCAGCTCGTCGAGGGGCGCGTCGATGCCGTACTCCCGCTTGAGCATCTCCAGCGTCTCGCGGGTGCCGATGCCGATGAAGCGGGTGTGGTGCTCCCAGGTGAAGTCCGTGACGCCGTACCGGGCGAGCACCCTGCGTCCCGCCTGGTAGTAGTTCGGCTCGCTGTCCACGAGCGTGCCGTCCAGGTCGAAGATGACGGGCGCGGGGGGAGTGGCGGGGGCGGCCGGGTCCGGCGGGGCCGGGCGGCCGTGCGGAGCGGGGTCCGGGGAAGTGCTGAAAATGCTCATGGAACCAGCATGTCAAGGCGCGTCTCAGCGCGGCCTGGCGGTACCGCCCACCGCCTCGACCAGCGGCAGCATCCGGTGCGGCACCCGCTCCCGCAGGGCCACCTCGGTCCGCGTACGGACCACGCCCGACATCTTGATCAGCCGCTGGATCACGTCCTCCAGGTGGGCCGCGTCCCGTGCGACCACCCGGGTCAGCAGGTCACCGCCGCCGGTCGTCGAGAACGCCTCGATGATTTCCGGCACTTCGGCCAGCTCCTCGGCGACGTCCTCCAGATGCCCCTGGGTGACCTCGATGTGCACGAACGCGAGTACGGGGTGGCCGAGCGCGGCGGGCGACAGACGCGGCCCGTACGCGGTGATCACCCCGTCCCGCTCCAGCCGGTCCAGCCGCGCCTGAACGGTGCCCCGGGCGATGCCGAGGATACGGGCGTACTCCCGCACGCTGGTGCGCGGCTGCTCCAGGAGCAGCCGCAGGATCTTCGCGTCGAGCGTGTCCACGGCCATGGGCCGACGGCCTCCTCGGGAACGGTGCGGGGCCCGACGACTGTACCAACGGCCCACCCGCCGGCCGGCTGCCCCGGAGGAGTCACCAGCGTCAGCAGACACCGTCCCCCGGCTTCGGATTGGCCAGCCGGAAGACCGGCCGCAGCTTCAGGCCCGCCCAGGTGCCGAGCAGCGCCGTCGCGCCCCAGATCCACCCGTGCAGGCTGCCGGAGGCGATACCGGCGAGGTAGGCGCCGATGTTGCAGCCGCCCGCCAGCCGGGCGCCGACCCCCATCAGCACGCCGCCCGCGACCGCCGCGACCGCGGTGCGCCAGGGAGTGCCCCGGTGCAGGGCCCAGGTGCCGCCCAGCGCGGCGGCGACCGCCGCGCCGATCATGATGCCGATGTCGGTGAGGCTGGTCCGGTCGGCCAGCACGGGGCCGGACAGCGCGTGCGCGTTCGCCGGCTTCTGCCAGTACGACCAGGTCTCCGGATGCCCGCCGAGCGCACTCACCAGCTTCGCGCCCCACAGGCTGAACGCGCTGGTCACGCCCCAGGCCCCGCCGGACACGAGGAGCACGCCGCCGCCCAGCGCCGCCAGCACCGCGGCGCCTGCGGCCAGCGGCCACGAGCCGCGCAGGACCCGGGCGGCCGCGGTCTTCGCCGACGGCACCGGACCGGTCGGCGGCGGGGTGCGGCGTGCCTGGACCGCGCGGCTGACGGCCACCACGGCGGCCAGCGCCAGGATGGTGACGGCCCACGAACCGAACCAGCCGATGTGGTCGGCGAACACGACGGGCTCGTACGCCGGCAGGTCCTTCCACAGGTCGAACTGCCAGGCGGCCAGGGTGGAACCCGCGATGAAGCCGCCCAGGGTCAGCACGATGGAGGTCTGCCCCGAGCCCACCGCGAACAGCGTGCCGGAGGCACAGGCGCCACCGAGCTGCATACCGACGGCGAACACGAACGAGCCGAGGAGCAGCCCCACACCGAGCGGCCCGCCGGACGGCTCGGGCGCCGATCCGAACAGTCCGGTACCGGTGCCGATGACCAGGGCGAACAGGGTGGCCGTCGTGCCCAGCAGGAGTGCGTGGGCACGCAGCCCGGCCCCGTTGCCCACGGCGACGAGCTGCCGCCACGCCGAGGTGAACCCGAACCGCGAGTGGAACAGGGCCACCCCCAGGCCCAGCCCGAGCAACAGCAGGACGCCGGGCTTCGCGCCGTACGAGGCGAAGACATGACCCGTCAGCGCCACGGCGAGCAGCAGGCCGACGGCGAGCGGCAGACGGCGTACGGGCGGGGCCGGGGGAGCGGCGGGCCGGGGCCGGGAAGTGGGGGAGGGGGCGAGCAGGGCCGCGGTGGGGCGGGGGGCTCCGACGAGCGGATCCGGGGGAGCTGTGGTCACAGCGGGCTCCGTGAGGGTGAGCGGTGAGCCGGGCGGCGTCGGCAGGGCGCGGCGCGGTGGGGCCCGGGGCCGCCGAACGCGCACGTCACCCCGGGAACGCCGGGGCGGGAGAGGGGGAGTCGCGGACGCGGGAGCCGTGCGGTACGGCGCGGGCGTCGGGTTCAGCGGGGACAGAGCCCGTCGTCGACGCACCAGGCCGAGTTCGCGAAGAGCGCGAGACAGAGGAGGCGTGCGGGTGCGGACATGACGTCGAGAGTAATGCGTGGGAGACGCGCGCGGTCAGGGTGTTCCGGCATGCGGACGCAAGAATGAGACAGGGGCTCCGAGAGGGCGGGACGAGGGCCCATGAGGGTGCCGGTGCGAGCAGCCGAGTGCAGGTACACGCCAATGGCCACGTTCTGGCTCAGCGTCTCGCGGTCGCGTTGTGCCAATGGCTCAGTGAATTCGTGCACTGTTGAGCCAACAGTAGTGTTGATGTTGTCATAGGCGAGTCGATGGCGCTGCGGATCTCCGCGGCGCCTTTTTGATGCCGAAACGCACCGCGGGACCGAGGCACACAGCCGGAGCGCGGAGCGGACAACAGGAAGGAACGCAAAGGGGTGGAAACCGTGTTGAAGACGGTGTTCGTGGCGCCGGACCCGGGGCGGCTGCGGCTGCGCAGCGCCGCGCGGGCCGTCGTGGGTGTCGCACTGGCGGTGGCCGTGTGCGCCGCCGTCGGCCACTCGCTGACCGGTGCCGTGGTGGGCGGGGTCGCCGCGTTGCTCGCCCTCTTCACCGTCGCGGACACCACGGTCCGCGGCCAGATGGTCTCCACCGCGCTGCTGCCGCTGGTCGGCTTCCCCGTCCTCGCCGTAGCGGCGATGCTGCACGACTACCCGCTGGTACGGGACGCGGTCCTCCTCGCCACCGTCGGCGTGGGCGTCTACGCCCGCCGGTGGGGCCCGCGCGGCAACGCCCTCGGCATCTTCGCGTTCATGTCCTTCTTCGAGGCACAGTTCCTGCGCACGGTGCCCGAACAGCTTCCGGAGCTGTACGCCGCCACCGCGCTCGCGCTGCTCGCCTGCTCGGCCGTCCGCTTCGGACTGTGGTGCTACGAACGCCGTACGCCGCCGCCCGCCGTCCCCGCGCTCCCCGGCGGCAAGGGGCTCGCCCGCGCGACGACCCGCCAGGCGCTCCAGGCGACGGCCGGCGGAGCCATCGCCCTGCTCGCGGGGCACCTGCTCTCCCACGAGCGCTGGTACTGGGCCGTCGGCGCCCTGTGGTGGATCTTCGTCAACACCGCTTCGCGCGGCGAGACCGTGGTCCGCGGCTTCCGCCGGATGCTCGGCACCCTCCTGGGCATCCCCGCCGGCCTGCTGATCGCCGTGCCGCTGCACGGCGCCGTGGTGCCCACCGCCGCCCTCCTCGCCGTCTGCGTCTTCTCGATCTTCTACGCGTCGCCGGTCTCGTACACCTGGAACATGCTCGCGGTGACCCTGATGGTCGGCCTGCTGTACGGGCTGCTGGGCGTCCTGGACCCCGGGCTGCTCGCGCTGCGCCTGGCGGAGACCGGCGTCGGCGCGCTCAGCGCGATGCTGGCCGTCCTGGTCGTGCTGCCCGTCACCACGCACGCCACGACGGACGCCTGGGTCCAGCGCGCCCTGCGCTGCGTACACCACTGCACCGCCGAGGCCGCGGCACGCATCGCGGGCACGGACAGCGCCGACCCGGCCCCGCTCGTCGCCGAGCTGGAAGTGCTGCTCCGCCGGGTACGGCTGTCCCTCGCCCCGCTGGTGCATCCGCTGGCCCCGATGCGCGCCCGCAAGGAACGGGCCCGGCAGGTGCTGGCGCTGCTGGACGACTGCGCCCGCGAGGTCCGCGGGCTGGCGTCCATCGCCGCCGACCCGGTGGCGTCGCACGACGCGCGGCTGACCGCCGCCTGCCAGCGCGTGGAGGCCGCCGTCGAGGCGCTCACCACACCGCAGCAGGCGCGCGAGTTCACGGCCGCCGCCGCGGCCGCCGTCCCGCACGCGCCCGCCCTGGAGCCGGCGCTCGCACACCTCCACGGCCTGGAGCGCGCCCTGGCCGAACTGGCCGCGCCGCTGCGCGGTGCCCCGCGCTCACCGCTGGCCGACGCCTGACGGCCACCGCCCCGGCAGAAGCGGATGCGCGTACGGGGCGGCCGTGACGGCCCGCCCGTGTGCGGGGTCCCGCGCCCGGCGCCGGGACCCCGCCGGCCTGTTAGCGTCGGCGCCTACACCTCCGTACGACACGCGGGGCGGACGAAGGGCAGGCGGAGCGCCGATGAGTACGACAGACAGCGGTCAGCGGGCGTACATCGGGTCGTTCACCTCGGCGGGCGGGCGCGGCATCGTCACGGCCGCGGTCGACGCGCGGACGGGCGCCCTGACCCCACTGCACGCCACGGACGAGGTACCCGATCCGAGCTACCTCGCCCCCACGCCCGACGGGCGGCACCTCTACGCGGTGAGCGAGACGTCCGACGGCGCGGCCGCCGCGTTCACCCTCACGGAGAACGGCCCGGTGCCGCTCGGCGTCCCCGTACCGGTGCGCGGCGCGGGGCCCACCCACCTCACCCTCTGGGCCGGACACCTGCTGACCGCCAACTACACCTCCGGCAGCGTCAGCGCGCTGCCCGTGCGGGCCGACGGCACCCTCGCGGAGCCGGCCGCCGTGCTCCGGCACGAGGGCGGTGGCCCGCACCCCGGCCGTCAGGAGGGCCCGCACGCGCACGCCGTACTGCCCGACCCCTCCGGCCGCCGGTTGCTCAGCGTCGACCTGGGCACCGATTCCGTACGCGTCTGCGAACTCGCCCCGGCGACCGGGGTTCCCGCCGTCCGGCACGAGGTACGGCTGCGTCCGGGCAGCGGGCCCCGGCACCTCGCCTTCCACCCGCGCGGCGACCACGCGTACGTCATCAACGAACTGTCCTCCACCGTCACACCCTGCCGCTGGGACGCCGCCACCGGCACCCTCACCCCGCTGGCCGAGACGGCGATCGTCCCCCCGGGCACCGACGACAACCACCCCTCCGAGCTGGTCGTCTCACCCGACGGCCGGTTCGCCTGGGCGGCGAACCGGGGCCACGACAGCATCTCGGTCCTGGCCGTCGACCCGTCGGGAGAGAACCTCTCCCTCGTCACCACCGTGCCGTGCGGCGGACACTGGCCGCGCGACCTGGCGCTGCACCCGGGAGGGCGGCACCTCTACGCCGCCAACGAGCGCTCGGGGGACGTGACGTGGTTCTCCGTCGACACCGCGACCGGGGTGCCGGAGGCCGGCGGCTCGATCGAGGTCCCGGCCGCTTCCTGCGTGGTCTTCGCCTGACACGGCTGCCGCCCCGCCGGGCTGCGCGTCCTGGCCGTACGGACGGCCTGGAGGGCCGGTCCGGAAAGCCTGAAGGGCCGCTCCCGGCGGAGGGAGCGGCCCTTGCGTGCAAGAGCGGCGACGGCCCGCAGGGCGAGCCCGCCGCCGCTCCCGGAGGTCACCGTACCGGCGCGTGCTGCCCCGCCGACTGCAGCGTGATGCCCAGCGCCGACGCGTAGTTCGACAGCACCAGGCGGCCGACCGTTCCGTACGCGCCCAGGGGCTCCGCCGCCGAGCAGCCCGCCTCCGCTGCCGCCGCCCCCACCAGGCCGTCGGCGATCTCGGGACCGATCAGGTACGGGGCCAGGGCCAACTGCCGCGAGCCCGAGGAACGCAGCTCATCGGCCGTACGGGCGATGGCGCCCGCCTCGTCCAGCGCGGCGGCCATCACCGGCACGGCCAGGCGGGCGGAGAGCAGCATGCCGGTGATCCCGGCGGCCTGTACCGCCTCGTCGCCGCCGACGGTGGCGAGGATGATGCCGTCCGCGGCCGTCGCGACCGTGAACAGGCGCGCCCGGTCGGCGCGGGCCAGACCGGCTTCGGACAGGCGTACGTGCAGGGCCTCGGCGAGCAGCGGGTGCGGGCCGAGCACATCGGTCAGCTCGGCGGCCGAACCGCTGTTCATGATGGCCTGGCGTATACGGCGCAGCAGCGCGCTGTCCGGTCCGGCCAGCAGCGGTACGACCATCGCGGGCGGACCCTGCTGCTCGGGCTGCGAGCCGTCGCCCGTGCGCGCCTTGTGCTCCCGGGCGGCCTGGGCGAGCACGGTCTCCAGCGCCGGGTACTCCTCGTCGTCACCGTCCACGTAGCCGACCCGGGCGTCGAGGCCGGGCAGCTCGGAACGGGCGATGCTGGTCACCTCCGCCGCCAGGCCGCGCGCGGCGGCACCGGGGGTGCCGGGCACGGCGAGGACCAGGGCGGGCGCGCCCTCGGGCGCGGCGACGGGTTCCGGTCGGCGGTGCCGACCGGACTGCCGGGGACGCGGCATTCGTACAGGCAGGCCGGATGCGGCGCCCGAGCTCGGAGAAACTTCGTCGAAATGGGGCGAGCCGGGTGCGGGCCCAGTGGGGGAACTCATGGCGTCGCATGTTAATGCCTCGGGGGTCCCCCGCGCGGCGGGAGGGCTCGGTCGGGAGGTATCCGTCCCGAATTGTCCCGCGCGCCGTATCAGCAGGTCAGAGCCCGAATCGAGCGTCGGTGCGAGCCGCCGGACGCCCGGGGCGGGCGGCGCCGGGCCGCCGCTCCGGCCCGTGCCTCGCGGTGGCGGGACCCGCCGCCCCGCGGCCGTCCGCGGGGACGCCGGAACGCTGCGTCGCACATCCGCGACGACTTACGGAATTTACGGCTATACGACCATCGCGGCTGACCCCGGGGAGCGGTCGCCGCGTGCGTACGTCGGCAGGCGCCCGGGCCGCACGCCACGCCTCGCGGGCGTACGCCGACGGTCGGATCGCCGGGTGCCGCCCGGTGGCCCCGCTGACGGCTTCAGACCAAGTGGCCCCGCCGACTCTTCGGGCCCAGCGGCCCCGCCGGCTGCTTGAGACCCAGTGACCCAGCCGACTGCTTCAGCCCCCAGGGCCGCGTCGGCGCCCTCACTCGTGCGGCGCCGTACCCCCACCGCTACCGCGTGACCCGCAGCAACTTCCCGTCCGTGGGCAGCAACAGCCGGTCGGTGGCCAGCGCGGCGGCGACACGCAGCGCCCCGCCCAGAGGGCCGGCCTCCGCTTCGACCCGACAGGCGTGCGGCAGCAGCTCGCTGAACGCGTCGCGCAGCGGTGTCAGCAAGGGCTCGCCCAGTTTCAGGAGGCCCCCGGTGAAGGCCACCACGCTCCCCGCCGTCGAGGGGCAGACAGCCGCCGCCGCCTCCGCCAGATGCCGCGCAGCCCTGCCCAGGATCCCGGCCGCCACGGAGTCGTACCCGGCGCAGGCGGCGACCTCGGGCGCGAACGACGCCAGCACGGCAGTCCGGTCGGCGCGCGGGTACAGCGTGCCGGGCAGCTCGGCCGCCGGACCGAACAGCGCCTCCATACGGGCCAGCAGCTCGGCCGAACCACCCGCCCGTCCGTCGTGCGCGCGCAACGCCGCCTCCAGCCCGGCCCTGCCGATCCAGGCGCCGCTGCCGCAGTCTCCCAGCAGGTGCCCCCAGCCGTCGGCGCGGCGCCAGCCGCCGGCCGGGGTGAGGTCCGTGCCCATCGCGATGACGCCGGTACCGGCGGCCACGACGGCGCCCGGCGTCTGGCCGAGCGCCCCGGCGTACGCGGTCACGGCGTCCGCGGCCAGCGCGAGACGCCGTACGCCGAACGCCTCGGCCAGCGCCCCGGGCAACTCGGCACGCAGCTCCGTGCCGAGCGTCGCCATGCCCGCGGCGCCGACGCACACGGCGTCGAACCGCCGGACGCCGGTGTCCCGCATCAGGTCCTGCGCCGCCGGCACGAGCTGCTTGAGCAGGTGGTGGGCGTCCATCCCGTTCGGGCCGGTGCCGATCGGCTCCTGAGAGGCGTACGAGGTGAGCGGCCGCGCGTCCCCGTCGTCCGCGCGGGCGACGGCGATCCGCAGGCCGGAGCCGCCCGAGTCCACGCCGAGGACATGGCCGGGCGCCGGGCCTGCCGCACCGTTCCCGGACTCAGCCAAACCCGCGCGCGTCCTGTTTGAGGGCGGTGTCCACGGTCAGCGCCGTGGCGACGACCAGGCTCCGCAGCGGCTCGGGCAACTGGACGTGGATCTGCAGGACGTAGTTGTCCGCCGTGGTGAACATCGTCTTGGCCAGGCCCTCCCAGGTCTTGGTGATCCGGGCGACCTCGGTGTCGGTGTGGTCGACGATCGCGAAGTTCCAGGCGCGCCAGTTCTCCGCCTTGATGGCGCCGATCTGCTGCCCGCCCGCCATCATCGCGAAATTGATCTTTCCGATGGCGTTCTGCTGCACGATCTCGCCGACCGGCTGCCCGTCGGGCCGCTCCACCAGCACCTTCGACTTGATGAACTTCGCGGGGCGCGTCAGCGCGAGCTGCGGCTGCCCGTACGCGTCCCGGATCTCCAGCCGGTGGGTCATGTACTGGTCGAGGCTGGAGACGAACCGCAGCACCTTCTTCGCGGTGCTCTGGCCGACCTGGACGACCGTACCGAGGGTGTTGCCGTGCTGGTCGAAGACGCTGTACTCGTTCGTCACCTCGATCAGCTTGGCCTTCTGGTTCACCACCAGGACCGGTTCGGTGAACAGCGTCCCACTGCCCTGGGCGGTGGGGGCGACGCCGGCCTGCTGCTGCACCTGGTACTGCACCTGCCCCGGGTGGCCGCCCGGCTGCCCGTACGCCGGCTGCGCCCCCGGCGCGGGCTGCCCGCCCGGCATCTGCTGACCGGGCTGCGGCGCGTACTGCTGAGGCATCGGCTGCCCGGCACCCTGCTGCTGGGGCGCGTACCCCTGCCCGGGATCCTGTGGGCCGGGTCCCGGCCGGCCGTACGGCTGTCCGCCCTGCTGAGGGGCGCTCTGCTGTCCGGCCTTCACGTACGCCGACTGCGGGGCTTGCTGCTGTGCGTGGTGCTGCTGGTCCTGCTGCGGCGACTGCTGGGCCGCCTGCTGCGCGGCCGATGGCTGCGCCTGGGCCTGGTGGCCCGGGTGCGTGTGCTCGGTCCACCGGGACCCGTCCCACCAGCGCAGCCGGTCGGGCGTGCCCTGCGGGTCGGCGTACCAACCCGCAGGGATGTTCGCGTTCGTCATGCGGGCACACTATCCCGCACGGTCAGGGCAGTCTCCAGTCCACCGGCTGCGCGCCCTGCCGCACCAGCAGGTCGTTGGTCCGGCTGAACGGGCGCGAGCCGAAGAAGCCCCGGTCGGCGGACATGGGGGAGGGGTGCGAGGACTCCACCGAGGGGAGGTCGCCGAGCAGCGGCCGCAGGTTGCGCGCGTCGCGGCCCCACAGCACCGACACCATCGGGCGGCCCCGCGCCACCAGCGCCCGGATGGCCTGCTCCGTCACCTCCTCCCAGCCCTTGCCCCGGTGCGCCGCCGGCTTGCGCGGCGCCGTCGTCAGAGCCCTGTTCAGCAGCAGGACGCCCTGCCGGGTCCACGGCGTGAGATCACCGTTGGACGGCCGCGGCAGCCCGAGGTCCGCGGCCATCTCGCGATAGATGTTCTCCAGGCTCCCGGGCAGCGGGCGGACATCCGGCGCGACGGAGAAACTCAGCCCCACCGCGTGTCCGGGAGTCGGATACGGGTCCTGCCCGACGATGAGCACCCGGACGTCGTCGAAGGGCTGTTGGAAGGCGCGCAGCACATTGCTGCCCGCGGGGAGGTAGGTACGTCCCGCGGCGATCTCCGCCCGCAGGAACTCGCCCATTCTGGCGATCTGCCCGGCAACCGGCTCAAGTGCCTTGGCCCAGCCAGGTTCGACGATTTCATGAAGAGGTCGTGCAGCCACGCACGTCACCCTACTGGCCGCAGGGTGATCCTCTTCAACCGATGGCCTGATCCGTTGCCCGGTCCAGCCGCCCGCACCCCATCTCCCGCTCCTTCCTCCGCCCGCGCCCGCCCCCTTCGCTCCCTCTCCCGCATCGCTCACCTGACAGCCACTCACCTCACCCCCTCCCCCCCTCCCCCCTCATCCCCTTCACCTCACCCCGGCTCCCGCCGGTTCACGCGACGGCGGCTGCCCGTACGCACAGCACGTCCGGCAGGTGGGAGGCGAGCTGCTGCCAACTGTCGCCGTCGTCCGCGCTGGCGAAGACCTCCCCGTTGCGGTTGCCGAAGTAGACCCCCGCCGGGTCGGTGTCGTCGACGCACAGCGCGTCCCTGAGCACCGTGCCGTAGTGGTCTTCCTGGGGCAGGCCGTCGCTGAGCGCCTCCCAACTCCCACCGGCGTCCTCGGTGCGGTACACCCGGCACCGGTGCTCCGCCGGGACGCGGTCGATGTCCGCGGTGATGGGGAAGACGTACGCGACGTCCGCCCGGCGAGGGTGGGCGGCCGTCGCGAACCCGAAGTCGGAGGGAAGTCCGCCGCCGATGTCGGTCCACTTGGCGCCCGCGTCGTCGCTCCGGTAGACGCCCCAGTGGTTCTGCAGATAGAGCCGGTCCCGGTTCACGGGGTCCTGCGCGATCTTGTGCACGCACTGCCCGAACTCCGGGTCGGGGTCCGGCAGGAACACGGCCTTCACGCCGCTGTTCGACGGAGACCAGGTCCGGCCGCCGTCCTTCGTGCGGAACACGCCGGCGGCGGACACCGCGACCGTCACCGCGTCCGCGTCCCGCGGATCCGTGATCACCGTGTGCACCGCCAGGCCGCCACCGCCGGGCACCCACTGCTCGCGGGTCGGGTGGTCCCACAGGGAACGGACCAGCTCGAACGTCTCGCCGCCGTCCTCCGAGCGGAACAGCCCGCCGGGCTCCGTCCCGGCGTACACCACGTCGGGTGCGGCCGGTCCGGCCGGGTGGAGCTGCCACACCCGCTCCAGCGAAGTCCCCGTGTCCGGCGGGTACTTGACGGGGGGACGAGACGGCTCCCGCCAGGTCTCGCCGAGGTCGTCGGAGTGGAAGACCGAGGGACCCCAGTGCGCGCTGTCCGCGCCGGCCAGCACCCGGGGTGTCGGGCGGCGGGTGTCGATGCCGATCGAATACACCGCCTGCGCGGCGAAGTGCGGGCCGCTCAGCTCCCAGTCACCGTGCCGCCGCCGGCCGATGAAGAGCCCCTTGCGCGTGCCCACCGCGAGTAGTACGTCTGCCTTGCCCGATGCCATGTCGAACACCTCCGGGACGCCGTTGTCTCAGGTATCGCTCAGTCTGCACCCGACCACTGACAACGGCCCTTCGGCACCGCATTCCCGCAGGTCAGAACGTATGTGCTGGGAATGCCACGCCCGGCGGGAAAGGGCCCCGGTCGCCGCCCCGGGGCGTCATCGCGGGTCACCCGGGCCGCCGCCCCGGGCCCACGGGATCCCACGCACAATGCCGGCCCCCCGTATCCGGGGGGCCGGCATTGTGCGTCGTGCCGCGTCAGTGCCGTTGGTTACGGCCGATGGTCACGCGGTAGATCACCAGGACGATCACCGAGCCGATGATGGCCGCGATCCACGTCGAGAGGTGGAAGAAGCCGTTGATCGACTCCACCCCGAAGATCACCTTGCCGAGCCAGCCGCCCAGCAGACCGCCGACGATGCCGATCAGCATGGTGACGAGGCATCCACCCGGGTCCTTGCCCGGCATCAGCGCCTTCGCGATCGCACCTGCCAGCAACCCGATCAGGATCCACGCGATGATTCCCATGGCAGCTCACCTCGTTCACAAATAAGATCAAAACGCTTCGACTCTGGTGTATCCCGCTTTTGCGGATCGAAACACTGCAAGCGCATCGGTTCTGTGTGCGGCACCGTGTGGTCGATGCCGCGCGTGGCCATGTGCGCGCTCTCCTCGGGGTGCCACGCTGCGTCGCGATGCAGGACGGAGGTACCGCTGCGGGTGTCCGCTACGGCCGGATTTCAACGGTCGCGTGGTCTGCGGGGGCTGCTCGCTGATGCCCGGTTCCCGCCTTGCGGCCACCCCGCGCGGGTGCTCTCCCGGGGCGTCGAAAATCGCTCGTACGCGAAGGGCCGGGGCCCCTATCGTGAGCCAGTCGGTCCAGAGTGATGCTCCGGGCCGAACGGCCGGTCGCGGCGGTACGGGGGTGCGTCGCGAGCCGGGCGGCACGGCGGCGGACGGCGTCGCCGGTGCCGCGGTGCGGTGACGAGGCGCGGGGCCGGATCCATCGGGGGCCGGCCCCGTTTCCGTACGTCGAAGAGGGTGCACGCCACGCCGTTGTCGCGGGGCCCTTCCGCGCGCCGCTCAGACAGCCGACGGGCCGAGCCGCCCCGCCGCCCCCGCCTGCGCCCCTCACGCGTCGCCCGCCGCTCCGCCCCGCGCCTGCCCGCCCGGGGCGAAGTACGAGAACCTTCGTAGTTTGACAAGCCCCGTACTACGAGGGCTATCGTACGAAGCGTCCAGCAGAAGCAACCCCACACGCGGGAGTCCGTCGTGAGCGCACTGTTCGAACCCCTCACCCTCCGGTCGCTGACCATCCCCAACCGCATATGGATGGCCCCCATGTGCATGTACTCGGCGGCGCCGGACGGCCCGGAGCAGGGCGTGCCCAACGACTGGCACTTCCAGCACCTGGCCTCGCGCGCCGTCGGCGGTACGGGACTGATCCTGACCGAGGCGACGGCGGTGAGCCCGGAGGGGCGCATCAGCCCGTACGACCTGGGGCTCTGGAACGACAAGCAGACCGCCGCGTTCCGCCGGATCACCGACTTCCTGAAGGCGCACGGCTCCGTCCCGGGCATCCAGATCGCCCATGCGGGACGCAAGGCCTCGACCGAGCGTACGTGGGTGGACCGTGGCGCCCCGATCGCCCCGGGTGAGGGGCACGGGTGGCAGCCGCTGGGGCCGAGCCCGCTGGCGTTCGACGAGGCTTCCGCCGAGCCGGTCGAGCTGTCCGTCGAGGAGATCCAGGAGATCGTCGGGCAGTTCGCCGCGACGGCGCGGCGGGCGCTGGAGGCCGGCTTCGAGGTCGCGGAGATCCACGGTGCGCACGGCTACCTGATCAACGAGTTCCTCTCGCCGTACACCAACCGGCGCACGGACGAGTACGGCGGCTCGTACGAGAACCGCACCCGGTTCGCGCTGGAGGTCGTGGACGCGGTGCGCGCCGTGTGGCCCGAGGAGCTGCCGGTGTTCTTCCGGATCTCGGCGACGGACTGGCTTACCGAGAACGCGGACGACGAGCGCGAGGGCTGGACCGCCGACGACACGGTGCGCTTCGCCGCCGACCTGAAGGCGCACGGGGTGGACCTGCTGGACACCTCCACCGGCGGCAACGCCCCCGGTGCGAAGATCGCGGTGGGCCCCGGCTACCAGGTGCCCTTCGCCGAGCGGGTCAAGAAGGAGACCGGGCTGCCGGTCGGCGCGGTGGGCCTGATCACCGAGGCCCAGCAGGCCGAGAAGATCATCGTGGACGGCCAGGCGGACGCCGCCCTCATCGGCCGCGAGCTGCTGCGCGACCCGTACTTCGCCCGTAACGCGGCCCGCGAACTCGGCGCCGACCTCCACATCCCCCACCCGTACCACCGCTCCTGAAGCGCGAGAGCGTGCCGTGCCGGGCCGCCCGGCACGGCACGCTCGTGCGGTACGGCGCCGATCCGCCGGGTCCTGCCGGGTCGCCGTGACGTGGCGGAAGCAGAGGGAGGTACCGGGCCGAAGGTGCCTGTCAGGCGCCCAAATCCACTGATAATGCTCATCGTTCGGGTCGGGTTGTCATGCGCGCGACATAGCCGTTCGCGGTGCGACCACCCCGCATCCGACTCCCCGTGAACAACGAAAGAGCGGTGGGGTTACCATCTGAGCACCGCCTAGCTCGAAAGATGGACCTGTGACTGTCAACGAGGACTCGTTCACAAACTGGAAGAACCGCGAGGAGATCGCGGAGTCGATGATCCCGATCATCGGGAAGCTGCACCGGGAGCGGGACGTCACGGTCCTGCTCCACAGCCGCTCCCTGGTGAACAAGTCGGTGGTCAGCATCCTCAAGACCCACCGATTCGCCCGGCAGATCGCCGGCGAGGAGCTCTCGGTCACCGAGACGCTGCCGTTCCTCCAGGCCCTCGCCGCGCTCGACCTCGGCCCTTCCCAGATCGACATCGGCATGCTCGCCGCGACCTACCGGGCCGACGACCGCGGTCTGTCGGTGGCGGAGTTCACCGCCGAGGCCGTCGCCGGTGCCACCGGCGAGAACAAGATCGAGCGCCGCGCCCCGCGTGACGTGGTCCTCTACGGGTTCGGCCGTATCGGCCGCCTCGTCGCCCGCCTGCTCATAGAGAAGGCCGGGTCCGGCAACGGCCTGCGGCTGCGCGCCATCGTCGTCCGCGGGGGCGGCGACCAGGACATCGTCAAGCGCGCCTCGCTGCTGCGCCGCGACTCGATCCACGGCCAGTTCCAGGGCACGATCACCGTCGACGAGGCGAACAGCACGATCGTCGCCAACGGCAACGAGATCAAGGTGATCTACTCCGACGACCCGACGTCGGTGGACTACACGGCGTACGGCATCAAGGACGCCATCCTCGTCGACAACACGGGCAAGTGGCGGGACCGCGAGGGACTGTCGAAGCACCTGCGCCCCGGTATCGCCAAGGTCGTCCTGACCGCGCCGGGCAAGGGCGACGTCCCGAACGTCGTGCACGGCGTCAACCACGACATGATCAAGCCGGACGAGACGATCCTGTCCTGCGCGTCCTGCACCACCAACGCGATCGTCCCGCCGCTGAAGGCGATGGCGGATGAGTACGGCGTGCTGCGCGGACACGTGGAGACCGTCCACTCGTTCACCAACGACCAGAACCTGCTGGACAACTACCACAACTCCGACCGCCGCGGTCGCTCCGCACCGCTCAACATGGTCATCACCGAAACCGGTGCCGCGTCCGCCGTCGCCAAGGCGCTGCCCGACCTGAACGCGAAGATCACCGGCAGCTCGATCCGCGTACCGGTGCCGGATGTCTCGATCGCGATCCTCAGCCTGCGACTGGAGCGCGAGACCACCCGCCAGGAGGTCCTCGACTACCTCCGCAACGTGTCGCTGACCTCACCGCTCAAGCGCCAGATCGACTTCATCAGCGCCCCCGACGCGGTGTCCAGCGACTTCATCGGCTCGCGCCACGCCTCGATCGTCGACGCCGGCGCCACCAAGGTCGACGGCGACAACGCGATCCTCTACCTCTGGTACGACAACGAGTTCGGCTACTCCTGCCAGGTCATCCGCGTCGTCCAGCACGTCTCCGGGGTGGAGTACCCGACGTACCCGGCCCCCGTGGTCTGATCCCGGTCCAGGATCCGCGTCTGCGCTGTCACTGAAGGCGCTTCGTGGACAAGGGATCGGCACCTCCACGAGCGCGTCGACAACGACTGCATTCCGTAGTGGTCACCGATGGGGCGGGGCTCCTTCGATCTCCTCTGGAGGAATCCGCTCCGCGTGCTCGACTGCCGGGGCGCTCCGCAACCAGCTCGGGCAAGACTGCTGCCTGCCATGAGGCAGCAGTCTTGCTTGGCGTCCCTCCTCCTCGGGCGGGATTGCTTGGGCGGTGAAGCTCTACGGTCGGGTCACCTCGATGGCGTGGAGGTTGCGCAGCTCGCCGTCACCGGCGTCTTGCCGAGACGGGTAGAGCAGTTGCACGGCCACGGTGAGCGGTGAGCCGGGTTCGATGGTGTGGGTGTCGTCCGGAGTGGCGATGACAACGGATCCCTCGGTGCCGTCTTCGGTCACCACGTACCACTGCGTCTGTTGGGAGTTGATGCGGGTCCCCGCCGGTACGTCGAAGGAGATCTCCCACCCCACCACCCGCTGTTCTCGGGCGGCCAGCGTGAGGTCATAGCTGATGACCCACCCCGTCGCGTCCTCGGGCCACGACTGGCCCCACTGCCCGACGATCACAGGGGTGGTACTGATCCGGGGCAGTGCGACTTCGGTGGTGACCGAGCCGGAGTGCTGCTCGGCCGTATTGGCGCGTGTCAGCGACTCGATCAGGCCGGTGCACAGGAGAGGGCCCTCGAATGCCGGGGCGATGGTGCCGGCCAGGTTGATCACCGCCTTGCTGCCCTTGGGCAGGGCGATCGGCAGGCGCAGGCCGTCCTGGACCGAACCGTTACCGCAGACGGCTCCGTTCTCAGGTTGGCAGGTCAGCTCCAGATCGGTCAGCTCTGCCGGGATGGTGCCCTCCATGACGGCGTCAGGGGCGTCGTTGGGGCCGAGGTTCTGCACGCTGACGCTGTAGAAGACCCGTTGTCCCGCCTTGGCCGCCTGCGGGCCGCTCATCTCCAGCGGAATGTTCGCGGGTAGGGCCACCGTGAGGTTCCTGATCCGGTGGGCTGCGGTGGCGCTGCCCGTGCCGGCCGCGAAGCCCAGTTTGAACGTCTCGGGCATCCGCGTCTGCCCGGGGGCATGGGCGAGGTCGAAGTCGTCGATCAGCAGGGTGCCGTTCGGGTTGGCCTTGTCGGCATGCCGTACGGTCAGCCTGCCGTCGACGATGGACACTTGGATGTGGGCGCCGGCTTCCCATGGGGCGTGGAACCCGCCGGGCGCCTGGACGCCGGTGAGCCAGCGGAACCCTTCCCGCTCGCTGCCGGAGCCGCGTACTCCGACGGTGCGGGGGAGCGATTTCGCGGGGCCTCCCGGCCCGGCCAACGGTGAGGCGAAGTTCCCGAGGTTGTCGAAACCGATGCCCACGTACCCGGCCGTGACCCCGGGGGCGACGATCTTGCCCACGTCGGACTTGGTGACGGAGTAGCCCAGCGCTCCGCCCAGGCCGCCGGGCCCGGTCGTGTACGCGCCGTCGATCACGTAGACGCTGAAGCCATCGCCGAGTTCGGCGCCGCCCTCGCAGGAGTAGTCGAAGTCGATGGTGACGCCGAGCGTCGAGGAGAACGGCTGGTCGAGGAAGGCCGTCCCGGCCCGGGAGCGTTCGTCGGGGGTGAGCTCCAGGCCGCCGCCGTTCAGCCGCGCGCTGCCCTGGAGCCGCCAGTGCGGGTCGGTCACAGTGTCCTGGGTGAACGATTCGACGATCGGGAACTGCACTTCCTGTGCGGCCGCGGACACGTGCGTCGTCATCGGGAACCCTCCTTTGGGCCGGACTGCCATGGTCGGTGGAATGGTGGCCTGGTCCGGTGGGGTTTACGCGTACCGGCCGAACGAACACACAGGGGCAGGCTCAGGCGAAGACTTTGGCGAAGGTGGCGAGCGACACTTTTCCGGCTCGTTTGGAGATATTGCCGACGACCTTCCACTCGCCCACCGTTTCGAGGGTGCCGAGGGTGAGGTCGGTACCGGTCGCCGCCTTGTCGGCGGTCGCGCTGCCCTCTCCGGTCGACAGAGCGACGGCGGTGGGAATCTGGGTGGCCATCGACACCGACCCCTGGATCACCTTGCCCGCCACCACTCCCTGCTGGGTGGTCGCACCGACGTACCGGGCCGCCTTGGCGCCCAGGTACCTGGAGATGGCCCCGGCCTCGGCCGCCGCGGCACCACCCGTGGCCGCCAGGAAGGCCCGGCCACCGGACCGGGCGGCTACGCCCACCTTCCCCACCGACCGCATGCTGACCGCACCCGTGCGCAGGCCCTTGACGACCGCGCCGAACGCGGGAACGGCCCCGATCACATCCGTGACCAGCTCGGCGAAGGTCCCGGCGTCCCAGTCGCCCTCGATGACCGCGGCCACAGTGTGCGCGCTGAGCGCGCCGACCGCGGTGACCACGGCGATCGGCCCGCAGATCGGGGTCAGGACGGGGATCAGCGCGAGGACGCCGGTCACGGCGGAGACCACGCCGAGGACGTCGCCCAGGATTCCCCAGAAGCTGCCGTCGCTCTTCTCGGCGGCGGCCTTTTCCGCGGCGGCGGCCTTCAGGTATTCGAATTCCCTGCCGCGCGTCGTGATGATCCGGGTGAATTCCCGGTCGAGGAGGAGACTCTGGAGCTGGTACTCGGCCTCGACGGCGAGCACGGTGTCGATGAGTTCACGTAGCTCGTCATCGGGGATGCGGTCGGGACCGTACCCCTGGTCGAGGAAGCGCCAGATCTCGCACGCGAACCTGATGCCGGCCTTGCCCAGGGAATGGGATTCCAGAGGCCGGGCGACCTCGGGGTCGTGGAAGTCGATCACACTGCCGCGGGGCACGATCCTGGCCCGCAAGTACTCCCGCTGACGAGCACTGGCCGCCTTCATGAGTGCCTCGGTCCGCTCCCCGGACGCCTTCGCCAGCGAGTCGGTGTACTTCCGAAGCCGCTTTCGGCTCTCGTCGGAGGAGTCCCGGAGCGCACCGAGCTGTGCGTCCAGCCGTTCCAGGGCGCTGACGATCCGGTCCTCCTGGTAGAGGTACATCCGGATGAGCTGCTCGATGCGGTAGCGGTCCTCGTCGCGCAGGGCCTTGGGGTCCCAGCCCCAGATCCTCAGCGAATCACCCTCGGACGAGGTGTACATGTTGAGCTCGGAGTGCACCGCCGCCACGATCAGATCATGACGGCCGGGGTCGAAGCCCAACTCCCTCATCGGGAAATGTCCGTTGCCTTCGGCGACCGTGTACAGAGCTTTCATGGCTACCGCTCCTCTCGGGATGGGCCCGGGCTCAGGCGACGGCAATGGTCTTGCAGACCTGGCCGATGATTTCGACGCAGTCGTCCCACTCGGCGATGTTCTCCGTGGCGATGGCGAAGTCCGCCATCGCCAGCCGCCCCGGGACGGGGACGAAGACATGGAGCTGGCGCACGACGGTCGGACCGCCACCGGCGTTGAGCAGGTTCACCGGCCGGGGCACCTTGCTCTCCTCGGTGAGCAGCACGGCAGACCCCGTCGGCAGCTTCACCACACCCACCTCGGCGTCCGGGTAGATCGCGCCCATCGTGCGGGCGAGGCGGTGCACGGTGTCCTCGTTGGACAGTTCGCTGGGCCGGGCGGTGACCGAGAGCAACATCGAGCTGAGAGGCTTTCCCGGTTCCTCCTCGGTCGGCCCGGACAGCAGGATGCCCGCGTAGACCGCCCCCGCCGCGGCGAGCATCTCGTACATCGCCTGCTGGGAAACGATCGCGTGGGCGATCTCGTCATCCGTCGGCCGGGGGTCCAGGCCGGTGAGGTCGGCGATGAGCCTGTCGGTGTGGGTTTCGGCCGTCACCGTGAAGTCGATGTCCCGGAACATCTCGGGAACGGAGAAGCTGAGCGGCAGGTCAATGGTGGCTTCGGACATGATGCGTCACAAGCCCTTCCCTGGCTGATGGGGCTCGCCATCCTGTAGGTCAGCCATCTCATGGGACAAGATCGCGTATTCGAACCCACGTATGCCGCTGGCCGGATCCATACGCCGGCAGCGCACCACGTACAGCACCAGGCACCAGACGACACCGTACGGCCCAGCCGAGCCGGACCGAAAGGCCGGAATCCGCTCCCACGAACGGCGCACGAGCCGGACCCTGCGCTTGCCCCTCATCCGTGTCCCACGAGCACGCCGGTCGCGTCTCTACACAGCCGGCGAACCCCGGTCAGCGCAATCGGCGATCAGCCGGACCATGGAACCTCACCCACTGTCACGAACCTGACCGAGGAGGAACCACCGCTCGTCAACGAACGACCCAGCCGCCCGCTGCCGCTACCAGCGGCCTTCGCCGTACCGGCGGCGCAGCTCGCTGATCTCCTGATCGTCGCGAGCGGACAGGGACCGTGTGCGCCGTACGCCGGCTTCTATGACGAAGAGCACGAGCCCGCCGACGAGCACCGAGGCGAGCAGCAACACCACCACGTATTCCACGTACGTCTCCTACCCGGCGCCCGCGGTGCTGCAACAGGCCGGGCGTCCCGAACAGGCCGGATGTCCGCGCGGGCATCCGGCCTGTTCGGGACGGGACCGGCCCGGCGATCACGGTGGGACGTGGAAGGAATACGCGTAACCGCAGGCGTCGCACGCGAAGCGGCCGTTCAGTCCGTCGTTGGCCGTCTGACAGCGCGGGCACGGTGCGGTGGTGAAGTATTCCGGCCACCGCCCGGCCGCGTCCCCGGTACCCGCGCTGCCCGGCCTTGGTTCCGCCTCTGTCATCCGGACGCTCCACAGTTGCACGACCATCCGCCGTCCGGTCCCTGGATTACCTGAGCACCACACCTGCTGCAATACATGACAGCTCCTCGACCCGCACCACAGCACCCCGCGCTCAGATCGAGTACACCTATCTCAACATCGCCACGCCGTTATTCAGAAAATGTCCGGAAACAGCGTGGCGTACCGGGTGCGGGGGCGGCGCACGGCCCCCTGGAGCACATCGCGGCACAGACAGTCCCACCGGAGGGCGCACGGTGGAGCCCGCCTTCTGGAAGGACGGGCCGCTTTCGGCCACGCCCGACGTCGCGTGGAGCCGCGAAGGTCACGGGGCGTGATCGCCCCCGGGCCGGGGTACGCGAGCGACATCCCGTTGGCGGAGAAAGGGCGGACGACGTGCGCAGTGTGGGTGTGGAGGAGGAGCTGCTGCTGGTGGACGCGCGGACCGGGGAGCCACGTGCCCTGTCCGCGGCGGTCCTCGCGGCGGCCTCGCGGGACCCGCTGGGCCACGAGGAGGTCTTCGAGAGCGAGCTGCACCGGCAGCAGCTCGAATTCGCCACCCGGCCGCAGACGGAGATGGGCGACCTGGCCAAGGAGGTCCGGCGGTGGCGGGCGGAGGCGGCGCGCCACGCCGAGGGAATGGCCGCGTCGGTGGCCGCGCTGGCCACCTCGCCGCTGGAGGTGAGCCCGGCCATCGGCAACGACGAGCGCCACCAGTGGCTCGCGGAACACTTCGGCCTCACCGCCCAGGAACAGCTCACGTGCGGCTGTCACATCCATGTCTCGGTGGATTCCGACGAGGAGGGCGTGGCCGTACTGGACCGGATGCGGCCCTGGCTGTCCGTCCTGCTGGCGATGAGCGCGAACTCGCCGTTCTGGCAGGGCGAGGACAGCCGGTACAGCAGCTACCGCAACCGGGTGTGGGGTCGCTGGCCGTCGGCCGGCCCGGTCGAGGTGTTCGGCTCCGCCGACCGCTACCACGAGCAGATCGGCGACATGACGGCCAGCGGCGTGCTGAAGGACGAGGGCATGGTCTACTTCGACGCGCGCCTGTCCCACTCGTACCCCACCGTCGAGACCCGGGTCGCCGACGTGTGCCTGGACCCGTCCACCACCGTGCTGCTGGCCACCTTGACCCGTGGCCTGGTGGAGACGTCGGTACGGCAGTGGCACGACGGCGTCCCGCCCACCCGCCACACCGTCGCGCTGCTGCGCCTGGCGGCGTGGCGGGCCGCCCGGTCGGGGCTGGAGGGCGAACTCATCCACCCCGTCACGATGCGTCCGGCCCCGGCCGAGGCCGTCGTACGGGCCCTGTTCGACCACGTACGCGACGCCCTGGAGGACAGCAGCGACCTCATGCCCGCGCAGGAGGCGCTGGCCACCCTGCTGAAGACGGGTAACGGTGCCCGCGTGCAGCGGGAGCTGCTGCGCGGCACGGGCAGCCTGCGGGGCGTGGTCACCGAGTGCGTACGCCGCACGCTCGACTGATACGGGCGGAGGTGGCCGCAGGCCCCGGGAGGCCGTGCTGTGCCGGCCGGGGGCGGGGTCGCGCGCGGCGCCGGCGGGCACTCGGGCCTCGTTCGGCGCTAGTGCCGTATGGCAGCGGGGCTGACCATCGACGAGAGCTGCGCCGTGGTGGCCATCGCCGCCTCGGCCGGGGGCGTGTTCGCGCCGCTGGAGCTGTTCGGCTCCTTCACCGCGGGCCCGCCGATGCCGACGCTGGTCGTGCAGCATCTCAGCCCGCGGCACCGCACATTGCTCGACACGACCGTCCAGCGGCGTACGCGGGTGCCGATCGCGCTGGCCCGGGACGGCGAGGAGGTCGAGGCCGGGCGGGTCTGTCTGGCACCGCCCGACCGGCATCTGCTCATCGGTCCGGGCGGGACCCTGGAGCTGTCCGACGCGGAACGGGTGAACCGGGTCAGGCCCGCGGCGGACCGGTTGTTCACCTCGGTGGCCGGGATCTACGGGGACCGCGCCTGGGCCTTCGTGCTCAGCGGAACCGGCCGCGACGGTGCGGTGGGTGCCCGGGCCGTCAAGGACCGTGGCGGCACCGTCGTGGTCCGGGACCCGGACTCCGCCGACCACTCCGGCATGCCCCGGGCCACGCTGGAGTTCAGCGCCGTGGACCATGTGCTGTCCCTGCACGACATCGAGTCGATGATTCGCGCGTCCGCCCGTCCCGGTGAACAGACCTGAGGTCGACGAGCGGACGTCCGGCCCGACGTGGTGTGCCGGTGGCAGGTGTCGGGCAGGGGGCGGCGCGCTGCGGCGGGTGGGGCATGTCGTTGCGGAGTGTCGATGTCCCCCGGCACACCACAAGGGTGCGGGGCGGCTGTGGAGCCGCCCCGCACCGGGCATCACACGCCGGTCCGCCGGGAGCGGTGGCGCTTCAGTCGGTCAACGTCACTTGTTGACGCAGGTGTTGCCGAAGGTCGGGTTGAGCAGCCCGACGACGTTGATGCTGTTGCCGCAGACGTTGACCGGCACGTGGACCGGGACCTGCACGGTGTTGCCGGAGACGACGCCCGGCGAGTTCAGCGCCGCGCCCTGGGCTCCGGAGTCGGCAGTCGCGAGGCTCGCGCCGCCCAGGATGATGGCGCAGGTTCCCGCGGCGGCGACGGCAGTCTTGATGGCACGCGACATGGAATGTTGCTCCTCGTACATTGAGAAAAAGGACAGGCGGCCTGGCGGGGACGCGAGGTGCCCGCCGCCACGGCTGGCGGGCCGCCGACACCAATCAACCCGATGCGGCGCCGTTTGTCGCGAGAAACGGATGGTGTTCACTCTATTTAGGGTGAATCGAATCAGCGTATTATTTCTCCTGGTCAGGGGCGGTTCGCCGGCCACCGGGGGGCGGGCGGCCGTCCTCGCGCCGGCCGCCCGCCCCGCCGTCAGTCGCAGCGTCCGGCCGGACGGTTCCGCGTGACGAGGTCGGTGTAGCCGGTCGTCCCGTCCAGCCACACCACCTGCCGGCCGCCCGGCATGGCGGGCCACGCCTGCTCGCCGCGGTTGCAGGACACCCGGCTCCGCCGACTGCCGTCGGGCGAGAACTGCCACAGCTTGGACAGCGTCTCGTTGCGGTACACGGTGTCGGGCGTCGAAGCGGCGACGGTCACCGCCTCGTCGGTGGCCGCGAGTTCGGAGGCGCGCAGGGCGTCCGGGCACGTCCCGCCTCCGGCGCGCCGGCCGCCGTGCCGGTCCGCGGCGTACGGAACGTCTTGATCCCGCTGTACTGGAGCACCGGGTACCCGGCCCGCGCGTCGACGTAGACCTCGTGCAGCACCGGCATGCCGGTGACCGGGTGGGCGCCCCGCACGGTCACCTGCCGGGTGAGGACGCCCGCGCCGCGCGGGATGACGACCAGCCCGCGGCCGGTGCCGGTCGGCGGCTGCGCGTCGGGCCGGGGCAACCGCTCGGCCAGGAGCTGGTCGGTGGCCCCGGCGCTCGCGGTCGACCGCCCGCTCGACCGCGAGCGCCGGGGCCGCCTCGGGGTCCACGCCGGTCTTCAGCCCGGTGAAGTACTTGCCGAAGGCGCCGGTGACGACCCGCTCGCCGCCCTGGTGCTCCATCCGCACCACGTACTGCCCGCCCAGGACGTCCACGCCCCGGTGCCTCTGCTGGAGCCGTACGGTCTCGTGGCCGCCCGCGTCCACGGTCTGTACGGGCCGCAGGTCACGCCCGGGATCACCGATGTGGTAGCGGGCCTCCTTCGCCGCGAGGTGCCCGCGCGCCGCGTCGGCCGGACTGCCCGTCGCCGCGGCCGGTTCCCGGACGCCCTCCACCAGCGCCGGGGTGGCGGTGCGCTGCCCCGGCACCACCTCACCGGGCCCGGGCGGTGCCCCCGCGGACGCCGCCCCGGCGGGCACCGCCGCAACCATCGGTGCGGCGACGCCCAACAGCGCCGCCGCACCGGTCGGTCCCTTCCGCACACCAGCCGCTCCACGCGGCCCGCGTAACCCGCTCGGACCCTCCGGTCTCTCCGGACCCTCCGGTCTCTTCAGGGGCGCTCTTCCTCCACACGCTCCGCGTTCACGCAAGGTGACCTCTCCGTCCTCTGCCACACGCCCGGCAGCCGTCACTGATGTGGACGGGGCCATGCAAGCGGCCACCTGTTCACCCCGACAACAACCCCGACGAGTCGGTGGACGACTTCCGGGCGCGGGGCGGGGGAGGGCCGGGGCCGGTGTCCGCCGTGAGTGGAGCACGGTGCGCGGACCGCGTCCGAGGGGGCCTGGCCGATCGGGCGGTGGGGACGGTGCGGTCCGTCAGTCCACGATGATCCTGAAGGTGGACGTGGTGTTGCGGATGTTCTCAGCGTTGTCGCGGAGGGTCAGGCGGTGGAACGCCGCCTGACCCACGGCCGGGCCCTGTCCGGGCAGTTCGTTGGCCCAGACGGCGAAGCCGGACTTGTGGTCGTACGCGTCGCCGCTCTTCTTCGCGCCGGTGATGGTCACGTCGCTCAGCTCCGTGTCCTGGACGGGGTTCAGCGGCCGCTGGCCGACGTAGTCCGTCTGGAACATGATGCCGTGGTACGTCGGGTCGGTGATCTCGGCGCCCTTCACCCGGATCGCGCGGAAGGGTTTGGACGCCGAGTGGAGCCAGATCCCGGGGAAGGTCTGGCCGTTCCAGAAGTGGCCGCCCGCGCGCTCGATCCGGAGGCGCTCGAACGTGGTCTGCCCGGGGCCGAAGCCGTTCATCGGGAGGTTGAAGTCCAGCGACGAGATGGTCACGCCGGAGTAGACCAGGGTGTCCGTGACGCGGATGTTGCGGAAGGTGTTGAGCTGGCCGCCGTACACGGCCAGGCCGGCGGCGCGCCAGGTGAGTTTGGAGGTGAGGTCCTCGTAGACGTTGTGCGTCTGCTCGCCGCCGCCGGAGTCGAGCGCGGAGAACAGGGCGAAGGAGTCGTCACCGGTGGCCCGCGCTTCGCTGTTGGCCACCAGGTTGTCGCTGGAACCGTTGGTCATGTTGAGGCCGTCGGCGAAGGTGTTGCGGATGCGGTTGTTCCTGAGCGTCATCCGGTCGGTGTTGGCGCCCCAGTAGAGACAGACCATGTGCTCGGCCCAGATGTTCTCGATGGTGATGCCGGAGACGTTCTGGAAGTCGAAGACCTTGCCGGGCCCGTCGATGCGCGAGGTGTAGTCGCCGAAGTACGCGAAGCCCGCGAACGTCGAGCCGTTGGCGCCGTTGTCCGCGCGGAAGCCGACATCGGTGTTCTGCCGGCCGGCGGGGGCGTGGAAGCGGGTGAACCACGGGCCGGCGCCGATCACCTTCACCGGCTTGAGGTAGACCTGGAACTTGCCGGCCGTCTCGTAGTCGCCCGGCGGCAGATAGACGCCCTGGATCTTCCCCGTGGCGTCCATCCGGGCCTTGTCCAGCGCGTTCTGCACGTCCTGGTGCCCGAACCCGGCCGGTGTCACGAACGCCCGCGGGTCCGGGTTCGGCGTCGCGACCGCCTTCTCGAAGTCGACGAAGTCGATCGCGTACGAGGAGGGGTTGTCGGCGTCCTTCTGGAGCCGGATCCTGCTGCCCGCCGGCACGGTGCAGCCGAGGTCGAGGTGCGCCTCGTCGTAGATGTGCCGGGCCGGGCCCGCACCCGGGTCGTTCACCGGGGCCGCCTCGGAGCCGTACAGCCAGGCGTACCTGGACGTCAGGTCGAGGGGCTTGGCCTTCTGGCCGTCCACGTACACGTTCAGCTTCGCGTTCGTCCCGCCGCCGCCCGGTGCGTCCGGGATCGAGAAGCGGGTGACCAGGGTGCTGGTCGCCACCGGGGTGGTGAACTCCACGTACTGGCCGGTCCCGTCGAGGGTCACGGCCCTGCGCCCGGACGCCTCGCCCGCCAGGTCGCCGATCGTGCGGTTGGGGCCGACCACCCGCGCCCCGCCGCCGGTGGTGCCGGTCTCCGCCTCGACGGTGGTGTACGGCATGGTGGCGCCGGTCGCGGCCTTGGCCCCGGTGTGCCGGGGGCGCGGCGCGGGCTTTTCCCGGGGCACGGTGAACGCGGCGTGCGACGAGCCCGGGCCGGCCGCCACGGTGCGGGTGGCCGTACGGCTGTCGGGGGACTGGTTGCCCGCCGCGTCCCGGGCCCGCACGGTGTACGCGGTCTTCAGCGGCGTGCCGCCGGGCGCCGTGACGTCCGTCCAGCGTGCCGCCGTCGCGGGCAGTCCGGCGCGCAGTCGGCCGTCGGCGTAGATGTCGTAGCCGGCGGCGCCGGGGGTGCGCTGCCAGCTCAGGGTCGCGCCGTTCAGCCGTGTGCCGGGTGGGACCGGCGGGGGAGTGGTGTCGCCCGAGGCCGCGCCGTACACGGCCAGTTCACCGACCCGGTGCGCGCCGACGACGCGCACGTGGCGCAGTGGGGTGCCGCCCAGGGGCAGTGTGATCTCGCCCTTGCGGGCCCGGGTGTCGGACAGGTCGACGAAGTCGCGGCCGTTGACCGAGCCCTGGAGCCGGACCTGCTGTGCCGCGCCGGGGAGATCGAGCGTGACCCGGTCCAGCCGGCGGGTCGCGCCGAGGTCGGCCCGTAGCCAGCGGCCGGCGCTGCCCTTCGCGTACGAGGCGGGGTCGCCGTCGTGCGCGCGGGCGGCTCCGTCTCCGCTGAGGCGGGCCGGGAGGGGGACGGCGCTCCCGCCGGTCGCCTCGCTGCCCGGCGCGCTGTCCGGCACGGGAACGGCGGAGGCCGGCTGCCCGCCGGCGAGCAGCAGTCCGGTGCCGAGGACGGCGGCCAGTGCGGATCGCCGGGTTCTACCGCGTGGGGTGGTGCGGTTCGGGGTGCGTTGTGTGGTGGCCATGACATTCCCTTCGGCCGGGCCCAGGTCGAAACCTCGCGAGCCGTTCGCGTGGTCGCCAAAGCGTGCAGCGGGTCCGACGACGGGCGCGGCGGTGGGAGAGCGCCGGGGGCCGTCGGACCCGCTCCGCCGCGGCCGCCGTCGTCACCTCGGGACGGCCGGCCGCGGCCGGTTCAGCGGACGAACTTCCAGCTCACCCGCTCGACCATGTCGGTGCCCGCGGGCACCAGCTTGCGGAAGGCCGCCTGGCTGAGGTCGATGTGGGTCGACGCGCAGGAGGGGCACTTGTCCCTGACCGGCACGGTGATGGTCCTGCCGTTGTACGTGACCTGCACCTGGACGCCGGAACAGAGCGGGTCGTTGTTCGGGTTGGGCGAGGTCCACCAGGAGGCGGAGACGGCGACCAGGTCCTGCGCGGTGGGGTCGATGTACGTGCCGCAGGCGCCGTAGCCCTTGTCGTTGTAGTAGGTCATCTTGCCGTTCATGGTCTGACCGATCGGCACGGCGTGGGCCGTTCCGGTGCCGAGGGCGATGCCGGTGGCGGCGGCCACGGCGCAGACCGTCGTTCTCCAGCGTCGGGATATACGCATGTTGTCTCCTTCGTCCGGGCGTGTCCGGGTGCGTTCCAGGGGTCTCTCGGGCGGCCGCCGTTGCCGGGCGGCAGGGCGCCCGGCGTTGCGCAACGGCGGGGAGCGGCCGGCGTAGTGCTGTCGCCGATGCGCGCGCCTGGTGCACCCGGCGCGCGGGCTCCAGAGGCGACGGCCCACGGAGCACTCCCGAGCACATGAGTGCCATGGACCACGCTCGTCTCACAACCCCCAATGGGCGCTGATGTCCTGAAGTCGTGGATATGTACGGCGTGTTTGGCCCGGAACGGACGGTACGCGTCCGGTGCCGGAGCCGGCGGGCTGCCGGGGTCCGGGCCCGGGGACCGCGCGCCGTTTCTGTGCTCGTGCGACGATCGCCGCATCGACTTCGCCCCGGCCCCGACGGCACGGCGTTCGCCGAGTCAGCGGCAGGCCGGGGCCGCCCGGACGGTGCCTGCGAACGATCGTGAGTGGCGGGTCACCTTCGGGGACGGCTCCTAGAGGGCGAGGTCGGTCAGGTGGTGGCCCAGGAGGGTGTGCAGGAGGGGGGTGGTGGGGAGGGAGGGGTGGAGGTAGACGTGCTCGCGGCGGTGTTCGATGACGGCGAGCATCTTGCGGAGGGTGGCAGCGGCGTCGTCGCGGTGGCCGACGTGGTGCTGGGCCTGGGCGAGCAGGCCGAGGTGCAGGGGGAGCCGCAGGTGGGAACGGGAGGGGCGGAGTTCGGCGAGGGAGGCGTGCATCAGGGCGAGGCCCTCGTCGCCGTGGCCCAGGTGGGTCAGGGACCAGCCCTCGGTCAGGCGCAGCATCGCCGTCCAGTACAGGAGCCCGTGTTCCTCCGCCAGCCGCGCCCCTTCGGTGGCGGAGGAGTGCGCCGTGTCGGCGTCGCCTTCCCAGGCGGCGAGGACCGTGTCCACGTACAGGGCGAAGGCCCGGTCGGAGGGCCTGCTCTCGTACGCCGTCAGGCTCTGCAACTGGCAGCGGCGGGAGTTCGCCGTGTCGCGGTCGCCCAGGATCCAGTGGGTGAAGGCGTCGTAGGAACGGCAGGAGACGCGGGGGTCGTGCTGGAACGTACGGGCCAGGGCGCGGCCCTCGCGGGCGAAACGATCCGCCAGCCCGACGCTGCGCTCCAGCTCCGCGAGCGCCTCCGGCAGGCGACCGCGTACGTGCAGCGCCACGCCCTTGCCGTACGCCGCGCCGAGCAGGGCCACCGGATGGCGCGTACGGTTGCCGATGTCCCGCAGCAGCCGGGAGTACTCGCGGGACTCGTCGTAGCGGCCGGTGACCAGGAACGCCGAGCACAGCGCCCACAGCACCGACGGGTCCTCCGGCGCGCGGGTCACCGTCCCCAGGGCGCGGCCCCGGCTGAGCGCCGCCTCCGCCTCGGCGTCACCGTAGCCGCGGACCGTGGCCAGCAACTGCCCGAGCTGGATGTACAGACGCTGCTCCAGCGCGCGGGCCGACGCGTCGTCACGGGGCAGCAGACCGGCCAGGTGCACGGCCCGCCGCAGCCACGTCTCGACCTTCTCGTACGCCAGGTGCTGTTCGGCCTGTTCGGCGGCGCGTAACAGCCGGGGGAGGGCCTGCCGGGCGGGCAGCGCGTCCTGGGCGTGCCAGGTGTGGTGGGCCAGGCGTTCGGACTCCTCGTCGTCCGCCTGCCCGCCGTCGCGCGCGGAGAGCGACTCGGCCACCCGGGCGTGCAGCCGGTGGCGTTCGTCGCGCGCGAGGACGTCGACGAGCGTCTCGCGGACCAGCGCGTGCACGAAGTGCAGCCGCCCGGGGTGGTGCGGGTCCTCGCCCAGCAGGCCCGCCCGGATCGCCGCCTCCAGGGAGGGGGCGACCGGTTCGTCCTCGGTGGCGGTGCGGTGCAGCAGATCCGTGTCGATCTCGGTGCCGATGACGGCGCACAGCCGCAGCACCCGCAGGGCGGACTCCGGCAGGGCGGCGAACCGCTGGCGCAGCGCCTCGCGCACCCCGGTCGGCACCTGCGACAGCAGGACGTCGGTGGCGTCCGCGTCGTGCAGCCGCCGCACGTCGCCGAGCAGCGACAGAAGCTGCATGACGAAGTACGGGTTGCCCTTGCTGCGCTGGTGCAGCGCCTCGACGACGTCCGCGCCGACACCGCGCCCGGCCTGCGCCTCCACCAGGGACGCGACGGCGCCACGGGACAGGCCGTCGAGCCGCAGCGTCTCGGTCCTGGGGCCCCGGGAGAGGTCGGCCAGCACCCGGCGGATCGTGGCGTCGGAGTCGGCCTCGAAGTCCCGGGCGGTCAGCACGATGCTGATCCGGTTCCCCTGACGTCGGGTGCCGAGCAGCCGCAGCAGGTCGAGGGAGGCGGCGTCGGCCCAGTGCAGGTCCTCCAGGAGCAGGATCAGCGGGTGTTCGGCGGCGAGCGCGAGCAGCACCTCGCACACCGCGTCGTGGGTCAGGAACCGCGCCTGGGCCCAGTCGTCCTCGTGGCCCTGCCCGCCGGGACCGGCCGACCGCTCGGGCATCACCGGGGCGAGCAGGGTGTCGAAGGGCGCGGTGGCGGTGCGGAAGGCGTCCGGCCGGGTGGCCGACAGGTGGCGCAGCACCTGCGACCACAGCCAGTACGGCGGTACGCCCTCGCCGGGGAAGCAGTGGCTCCAGACCACGTCGAGCGTGTCGTCGGCGGCTTCCAGCGCCGGGGCGAGTTCCGTCAGCAGTCGCGTCTTGCCGACTCCGGCGGCGCCGAGCACGCAGGCCACGTGCCCGTGGCCGGTGGCCGCGCCGGCCGACGCGGTGACCAGGCGGCGCAGTTCCTGGTCCCGCCCGGTGAACGGCCAGGGCGCCGGGGGCGCTTCGGCGCTGCCCGAGCAGTCCTCCGGGGCGGTTGCCGCCCGTCCGGCGCCGCGCACGCGCCGCGTGGTCGCCGCCCGCGCGCCCCTGGCCGGTCCGGACACCGTCGTACTCCGGTCCGGTGCTCCCGCGCCGGAGCCCCGGACGGACCGGTGGGCCCCGGTGGGACAGACGGGCGCGGCCGCGGCTTCCTGCGGACGCGTGGCGGCGTCCGCCGCCGGGGGCCGGGGCGAGCCGGGAGCGTCCGGGGTGCCGCGCGCGTCGTCTACGGCCGCAGCGGGTGCGGGGCGGGTCGCGGGCCGGCCGTCGTCCAGCTCCTGCCGGAGGATGGCGGTGTGCACCCGCTGGAGTTCGACGGCGGTGTCCACGCCGAACTCCTCCACCAGGTGGCAGCGCGTCCGCTCGTACACCTCCAGCGCCTCGGCCTGCCGTCCCAGGCGGGACAGCGCCGTCATCAGGTGCCCGACGAGGCGTTCCCGGGTCGGGTGGTGGCGTACCTCCAGGCCCAGGTCGGCCGCCACCTCCTCGGCCGCCCCGAGCGCGAGCCGGGCCTCCGCGCAGGCCTCCAGCGCGGTGAGCCGGACCTGCTCCAGGCGGGCCGTCTCGTCGGACAGCGGCGGCTGGGCGCCGAACTCCGTGTAGGGGGAGCCGCGCCACAGGTCCAGGGCATCGGTGAGCCGGTCGCGGGCGCCGCGCGGGTCACGCCGGTCCAGGAACTGCCGCCCGTCGGCGACCATCCGCTCGAAACGGAACGCGTCGACCTGTTCCGGGGCGAGCTGGAGCACATACCCGGGCGCCTGGTAGCGCAGGACGGACGAGGTGCCCTGGCCGGCTGCCGGGGCGAGCACCCGGCGCAGATGGGAGAGGTGGCTCTGGAGGGTGGCGACGGGGTGCCGGGGCGGCCCCTCGCACCAGAGCTCCTCGATGAGCAGTTCGGTGGGGACGACTCTGCCCAGTCGTATGAGGAGCAGGGCCAGCAGGGCCCGCCGCCGTGGCGGGCCGAGGGGGAGGTCCTCGCCGTCGAGCCCGGCCGACATCGGGCCGAGGACGCGCAGTACGGGCTCGGGGGCGGCCGGCCGGGGCCCGGCGGGGCCCGCGGTTTCCGGCAGGGGTGTGGGGGGCGGGGTGTGGGGTGCGCGCATGTCGGTCCCAATCGTTCTCACGCCGGCGGCTGTGCAAGGGGGGACGTGCCGGACCGTAACCGGGTCCATCCGGAAAGTGATCATGGCATATGTGGCGGGACGATCAAAGATCGGCAACCGGCCATCGGCAAGCGTTCGGCAAGCGGAACGACAAGGAAGCGGGATGCCGCGACGAGGTGGCCGGCAAGCGTGCGCCAGCGTCCGGACCAGGGGGCCGCAAGGGGGCTGACGCACGATGGCGCCGACCGCCCGACGGTCCGGCCGACCACCGTCGCCGGGCCCGGGCGGGTGCATCGCACCGAACCGGCAACCACCTCGCGAACAGGGACGACATGCACACAGAAGGCCACGACAGCAGCGCCGGCCACCGCCCGGCGCACCGCGGCACGGACAGCACCGGGCGCCCGGCCGCCCACCGGCCCGCGACCGCCTGAGGGGTGCCGTGCGCTTCGCGATCCTCTTCCCCGGCCAGGGGGCGCAGTTCCGCGGCATGGGTGCGGACGTCTTCGGGCGGTATCCCGGTCTCACCCGGTTCGCCTGCGACCTCCTGGAATACGATCTCGTCGCGCTGTGCCGCGACGACCCGGACGGGCTGCTTTCGCAGACGCAGTACACCCAGCCCGCGCTCTACACCGTCAACGCGCTGCACACCTTCGAACGGGAGCGGCGCGAGGACCGGCCGGCCGACTGCTATCTCGGGCACAGTCTCGGTGAATACAACGCCCTTCTGGCGGCGGGCGCGTTCGATTTCGAAACGGGTCTCAGACTCGTCAAGAAACGCGGCGAACTCATGGCCGCGGCGTCCGGCGGCGGAATGACCGCCGTCCTGGACACCTCCGCCCCACGGCTGGCCGAGATCCTCGCGCAGGACGGCATCGACGGAGTCGACGTGGCGGGCTACAACACCGACGAGCAGATCGTCGTGGCCGGTCCAGCCGGGCTGCTCGACTCCGTCCACGACGCGCTGCGACGCCGGGAGATCCGCTTCGCCCCGCTCCGGGTCAGCGCACCCTTCCACTCCCGCTACATGGCGTCGGCCCGCGCCGAATTCCAGGAATTCCTGCGGAAATTCACCTTCGCCGACCCGGACCCGGACGTCATTGCCAACGTCACCGGCCGGCCCTACGAAAAGGGCGCCATCGTCGCCACGCTGAGCGCGCAACTGGTCGAACCGGTGCGCTGGTCGGACAGCGTCCGCCACCTCCTTTCCACCGACCCCGCAACGGAATGCGAAGAAATCGGCGGAAAGTCGCTGCTGCGCATGGTGGAAAAAATCCGGGCCGCCGCCACCCCGCCCGCCCCACTCGGAATCAGGACCTGAGACATGGACACCACACAGAAGATCCAGCAGTTCATCGAAGAGCGATTCCTCGTCGAATTCGGCGGCGAGGTGACGGCCGAGACGGACCTCTTCAAGGCGGGGGTCATCGACTCGTTCGGCTACATCCAGCTCATGTCCTTCATCGAGGACGAGTTCGCGCTGCGGATCTCGGACGACGATCTTCTCGCCGACGTCTTCGTGTCGCTCGCGGACCTCGACGCCTTCGTCGGCGGCGTGGCCGAAAAGCGCGCCCGGGCCGGTGCCGAACGAGGAGGCGTACCGTGTGCGGACTAGCCGGATTCATCGCCCCTTCGCTGCCGGCCGACGACGTGCCCGGGGTCATCACCTCGATGCTGACGCACATCCGGCACCGCGGCCCGGACGAGGCGGGCTACTACCTCGACGACGGCGTCACGATGGGAGCGGTGCGCCTGTCGATCGTCGGGCTCGCCACCGGCGCGCAGCCCATGGCGGACCCCGCCGAGCGGTACTGGATCTGCTTCAACGGTGAACTGTACAACCACGTCGAACTGCGCGAGGAACTGCGCCGGCTCGGCAGGCCGTTTCGCACCGACTCCGACACCGAGGTGGTGCTCCAGGCGTGGATCCAGTGGGGCGAGGCCTGCCTGCCGCGCTTCAACGGCGCCTTCGCCCTGGCGATCCGCGACACGCTCACCGGCGAACTCCACCTCGCCCGTGACCGGTACGGCAAGCGCCCGCTGTTCTACACCGACCACGGCGACGCGTTCCTCTTCGCGTCGGAGATGAAGGCGTTCCACGCCTTCCCGGGGTTCGGCTTCGCACTCGACCCGCGCGAGCTGACCTCGGTGTACGCCCTGTGGACCCCGCTGCCCGACCGCACCCCGTTCCAGGGCATCCGCCAACTGCCGCTCGGCGGTGTGCTGACCGTCCGCGGCGACCGACGCAGCCTGCGCACGTACGAGGAGCTGCGGGTCGACGCGCCCGCGTTCACCGGCTCGGAGGCCGAGGCGGTCGCCCACGTACGCGAAACGCTGCGCGGCAGCGTCGAGCTGCGCCTGCGCAGCGATGTCGAGGTCGGCGTCTACCTCAGCGGCGGCCTCGACTCGTCCATCGTCACGAAACTGGCCACCGACCTCTCGCCCCACCCGGTGCGCACCTTCTCCGTCCAGTTCGAGGAGGCGTCGTTCGACGAGTCGGACAGCCAGCGGGTGGTGGCCGAGCACCTCGGGACGCGGCACTCCGCCATCTGCGTCACCGGCGCGGACATCGCCGAGAGCTTCGAGTCGGCGGTGTATCACGCCGAGGTCCCGGCGTTCCGCACCGCGTTCGTGCCGATGTACCTGCTGTCGCGCCACGTGCGCGACGCCGGGATCAAGACGGTCCTCAGCGGTGAGGGCGCCGACGAGGCGTTCCTCGGCTACTCGCTCTTCCGCGAGACGCTGCTGCGCGCTTCCTGGAACGACCTGGACGAGGACGAGAGGCAGCGCAAACTCGCGAGCCTCTACCCGGAGCTGGACCATTTCGGCCCCGCGCACCGCAAACACCTCACGGGCCTGTTCCGTCAGTTCTCCACCGAAAGCCTGCCGGGGCTCTTCTCCCACGAACTCCGTTACCAGAACGGCCGGTTCGCGGTACGGCTGCTCAAGGACCGCGACGAGCCGTTCGCGGACCTCCTCGCCATGCTGCGCGCGGACCCCGGATACGCGGCGCTGTCGCCGGTGCAGAAGGCGCAGTGGCTCGAATACAAGACGCTGCTGGCCGGCTACCTCCTGTCGACGCAGGGGGAGCGCATGAGCCTGGCACACAGCGTCGAGAACCGCTGCCCGTTCCTCGATCCCGCCGTCGTCCGCGCGGCCGCTTCGGTGAACCTGCGCTTCGACGACGGATTCCAGGAGAAGGCGATCCTCAAGAAGGCGTTCCGCGGTGAACTGCCGGAGTCGAGCCTGACCCGCCCCAAACAGCCTTATCGCGCGCCGGGCGCCGCCGTGTTCAAGAAACAGCGCCCCGAATACCTCGACCTGGTGCTCTCCGACGCGGAGTTGGACAAACTCGACTGCGTGGAGCCCGCCTTCGCCAGAAAACTCGTCAACAAGATCATGACCACCCCCGACGAGCAGATCAGCACCAAAGAGGACCAGGCGTTCGTCTACCTGCTCTCGACCGCCGTCCTCAACCAGCAGTTCGTCCTCAACCGGGAAAGGCACATGGGCACCCCATCCGAAGCCGGACTGGCCTTGCGCACGACCGTCGACCACCGCCGCGCGGGGCTGAGCGCCGGAGGAATACGATGAGCAAACCCCAGCCCCCGCACCCGGACGATGTGGCGATCATCGGCCTCGCCCTCCGCTTTCCGGGCTCGGAGAACCTGCCCGAGCTGTTCGGCCACCTCGCCGCGGGCCGGTCGCTGATTTCCGAGGTGCCGCCCGAACGGTGGTCCAAGGAACGCTATTTCGGCGAGCCGAAGAGCGGCACCGACCGCACCAGCAGCGTCTGGGGCGGCTTCATCGAGCACGCCGACCGCTTCGACGCGTCGTTCTTCAACATCTCGCCGCGCGAAGCCGAGAGCATGGACCCGCAGCAGCGGTTCGCGCTGGAACTCGCCTGGCAGGCCATCGAGGACGCCGGATACCGCGCGAGCACCTTCGCGGGCACGAAGACCGGCGTCTTCATGGGCGTCTGCCACGCCGACTACGCGGAACTCATGGAGCGCGAAAAGGCGCCCACCGACGTGTACTTCCCCACCGGCACCGCGTATTCGGTCATCGCCAACCGCGTCTCGTACTTCTTCGACTTCCAGGGCCCGAGCATCACCAACGACACCGCCTGCTCCAGCTCGCTGGTCTCGGTCTACGAAGCGGTCTCCGCGCTGCGCAACGGCGAGTGCGGCCTCGCCCTGGCCGGCGGCGTCAACCTGATCTGGTCGCCGAAGCACTTCGTCGCCTTCAGCCAGGCGAGCATGCTCTCCCGCACCGGCCGCTCCCGCGCCTTCGACCAGGACGCCGACGGGTACGTACGGGGCGAGGGCGGCGCGGTCCTCGTGCTGAAGCCCCTCGCCCGGGCCCTGGCGGACGGCGACCAGGTGCACGCCGTGATCAGGGGCATCGCCACCAACCACGGCGGGCGGACCAGCTCCCTGACGGTCACCAACCCGGCCGCGCAGGCGGACCTCGTCGAAGGGCTCTACAAGAGCGCCGGCATCCGCCCCGACTCGGTGACATACATCGAGGCGCACGGGCCGGGGACCCCGGTCGGCGACCCGATCGAGGTGATAGCCCTCAAGCGGGCGTTCCGCAACCTGCACACCGCGTACGGCACCGAGGCGCGGCCGGAGAGCTGCGGCATCGGGTCGGTCAAGACCAACATCGGGCACCTCGAAGGCGCCGCGGGCGTCGCCGGGATGGTCAAGGTGATCGGTGCCCTCGCCTGCCGGACGCTGCCCGCGACGGTCAACTTCACGCGGCAGAACAAGCTGATCAAGCTCGACGGCAGCCCGTTCCGCATCGTGCGCGACACCCAGCCCTGGGACGCGCCGCCACCCGGCCCCGACGGTGGCCCCGCGCCGCGCCGCGCGGGCGTCAGCTCCTTCGGCTTCGGCGGCACCAACGCACACGTGGTGCTGGAGGAGTACCTCCCCGCCGCCGACGGCGAACCGGCCGCCGAGCCCGCCGGTCCGCACCTCGTACCGCTCTCCGCGAAGACCCCGGACCGGCTGCGCGCCGTGGCCCGCGCCCTCCTCGACCACCTGCGCACACCTGCGGCCGAGGACGACCCCACCGCCGCGCTGCGCCCCGCGCAGCGGCTCGCCGACATCGCGTACACCCTGCAGACCGGCCGCGAAACGATGGCCGCGCGCGTCGCGTTCCTGGTGAGCGACCGCACCGAACTGGCCGCGTCCCTCGACGCCTTCCTGGACGGCACGCTCGCCGACTCCGCGGTGCACACCGGCGCCGGGACGACGGCCGACGCCGCGGCCGGGCTCCTGGACGCCGCGGCACGCTGGGCCGAGGGAGGCCCCGACGAGGACTGGGCGGCACGGTACGCCGCGCGGGACGAGGAGGCCCGTCCGCGCCGCGTACGGCTGCCCGTCTACCCCTTCGCCCGCGAACGCCACTGGTTCCGCGGCCCCACGGAGGACTCCGCACCGGACACCCGGCCGGGCACGGACGCCGCCCTGCACCCGCTCCTGCACCGCAACACCTCCAGCCTCTTCGAGCAGCGCTACACCTCCGCCTTCACGGGTCAGGAGCCCTTTCTCGCGTCCCACCGGATACGCGGCGCCCGCGTCCTGCCCGCCGCCGCGTACGTGGAGATGGTCCGCGCGGCGGTGGCGGCGGCCGTGGGGCACGGCGACGGGCCGGGCCCGGCCGTCCGCCTGCGCGACATCGCGTGGCTGCGCCCGCTGACCGTGGCCGACACCCCCGCCGAGGTGCACGTGGGGCTCTTCCCCGAGGAGGACGACGGCGGCACCGTCTCGCTCACGGTGTACACCGGCCCGTCGGCACTCGACCCGTCGGCCGAGGTCCACTGCTGGGCCACCGCGGAGGCGGCCGCCCCCGAGGAGCCGCCGGCCCTCGACCTCGACGCGCTGCGCGCGGCCTGTCCCACCCCGCACGAGCCGGCCGACGCGTACGCCGCACTGCGCGACCAGGGCCTGGAGTACGGCCCCGGGATGCGCGGCATGGCCGAACTCCGGCTGGGCGACGCGGAACTCCTCGCCCGCGTCGAACCGTCGGAGTCCGACGGCGAGGGCGCCGGGCACGTCCTGCCGCCCAGCGTGCTGGACGCCGCCCTCCAGGCCACGCTGGTCCTGATGGCGCACACCGCGTCCGGCCCGGCCGAAGGACCGGCGATGCCCTTCACGCTGGACCGGGTGGACATCTACCGCCCCTGTGTCTCCGGCACCTGGGCCTGGGTACGGCGCGGCGGCGACGGCACCGCCGACCTGTTCGACATCGACCTGTGCGACGCCGAGGGTGTCGTCGGCGCGCGCCTGCGAGGGCTGGTGCAGCGCACGGCCCCGTCCGGCGACGTGCCCGCGCCGTCCGACGCCCCGGCCGTCGAGGGCGCCGGGCCGCGCGTCGTCACCGGCACCTGCCGCTGGACGGACGCGCCGCCCGCCACCGACGGGCCCGGCACCACCACGGTGCACGGTTTCCTCGCGGGACGGGCCGCCGGTCACGCCACCGCCACCGCGAGCGCCGCCGGATGTTCGGTGACCGCGCTGCCCGCCGTCACCGCCGACCGGGTCGCCGACGGCGTGGACGCCGTGCTCGGCCTCCTCGTCGAACGGCTGCGGGAGGTCCTCGGCGCCAAGCCGGACCACGCCCACCGCTTCGTCGTCCTGGTCGACGACCGGGTGCCCCGGCACTTCCACGCGCCGCTCACCGGCCTCTTCAGGACCGTGGCCCTGGAGAATCCGCTCGTCGGCGGCCGCCTGGTACGCGTCGCCGGACTCGACACCGCGACGCCCGAGCGGATCGCCCGCCTCCTCGCCGAGGAAGGCGCCGACCCGTACGACGCCTGCGAACTCCGGCACACCGAGGACGGGGACGGGGCCCGCCAGGAGTGGCGGCCCGTGGACGTCGCACTCGGCGACGGGCCGGCCGTGCCGCCGCTGAAGGAAGGCGGCGTCTACTGGGTGACGGGCGGCCTGGGCGGTCTGGGGCAGCACCTGGCGCGGTACTTCGCGCGGCACCCCGGCGTCACCGTCGTGCTGAGCGGCAGGGCGGAGCCGTCGGAAACGGGCGACGCGGCGCTCGCCGCGCTGCGCGAAGCGGGCGTCGACGCGCACTACATGGCCGCCGATGTCACCCGCGAGGACGAGGTGCGGCGCGCCGTCCGCGCCATCACCGGCGAGCACGGCCGGCTCGACGGCGTCGTGCACGCGGCGGGAGTCCTGCGCGACGCGTACCTGCTGCACAAGGACGCCGCCGACGTCCCCCTGGTGACGGCGCCCAAGGTACGCGGGACGCTGCATCTCGACGCCGCGACCCGCGACCTCGCGCTCGACTTCTTCGTCGTGTTCTCCTCCGTGGCGGGTGTGTACGGGAACTCCGGCCAGGGCGACTACGCCGCGGCCAACGCCTTCCTGGACGCCTTCGCGCACCACCGGCAGGCCCTCGTCGGCGTCGGGGAGCGCTCGGGCCGTACCGCCGCCGTGAGCTGGCCCCTGTGGGCCGACGGCGGCATGACGGCCGACGCCGTGACGCGCGCGACGATGCGGGCGGAACGCGGCTGGGAGCCCCTGCCGACCGAGGACGGCTTGCGCGTCCTGGGCCGCGTCCTGGACGACGGCGCGCCGGCCCACGTCGTCGTCGCCTTCGGGGCCGATGCCACCGTCGCCCCCGAGCGCCGCCTGCCCGCCGCCGACCCGGCGCCGGCCACGTCCGGCGCGTCCGGGACCGCGCCGGAGTTCGGCGACGCCGAGCTGCTGGAACGTACCGCCGACCTGCTCAAGCACCACCTGGGCGAGGTGCTCCACCACGATCCGGCGGCGATGGACGCGGCGGTCGATCTCGTCGAGTACGGGATCGACTCGCTCAGCATCCTGGAGATGACCGCGCGCCTCGAAGCGCTCTTCGGCAGGCTCCCGAAAACGGTCTTCTTCGAGTACCTCACGATCGAAGGCGTCGCCGGGTACTTCGCCGAATCGCACCGCGACAAGCTCCTGGCCGTACTGGGCGCGGCGGACGCGGACGGGCCGGACCGGGGGGCGGCGGACCCGAAGACTGCGGACCCGAAGACTGCGGACCCGATGGCGGCGGAGGCCGCACCGGCCGGCCGGCCGGCCGCCCCGCGCGCACGGTTCGCGCGTACCGCCCCGGCCCGTGCCGGCTCCACCCGGCCCGCCGCGCCCGCGCGCGGGGACCGCCACGACATCGCCGTCATCGGCATCTCGGGCACCTACCCCGGCGCGGACACGCTCGACGAGCTGTGGACGCTGCTCGAAGAAGGCCGCCACACCTTCGAAGAGGTCCCGCGCGACCGCTGGGACCACGACGCGATCTACAGCCCCGACCGCGGCGTCCCCGGCAAGAGCGCCATCCGCACCGGCACGTTCCTGCGCGACATCGACCGGTTCGACCCGCGCTACTTCCGCATCTCCAAGCGCGACGCGGAACTGATGTCCCCGGAGGTCCGCCTCTTCCTCCAGACCGGTGTGGAGGCGCTGGAGGACGCCGGGTACTCACGCGAGACCCTCCAGCGGCAGTACGACGGCGACGTGGGCGTGCTCGTCGGCGCCATGAGCAACCACTACGGGCTGCACGGCTTCCAGAACAGCCTGCTGCGCGGCTCACCGGCCAGCGGCAGCTACACCGGGACGCTGCCCAACATGCTGTCGTACTTCTACGGGTTCACCGGCCCGTCGATCTTCCTCGACACGATGTGCTCCGGCTCGTCCACCTGCGTGCACCAGGCCGTCCAGATGCTGCGGGCCGGCGAGTGCCGGATGGCCGTCGCCGGCGGCGTCAACCTGCTCCTGCACCCGTACAACCTCGTCACCTCCTCGCACGAGCACTTCACCACCGCCACCTCCGAGGTGATCCGCAGCTTCGGGCTCGGCGCGGACGGCACGATCCTCGGCGAGGGCGTCGGCGCCGTCGTCCTCAAACCGCTCGCCGACGCCGAACGCGACGGCGACCACGTGTACGGCGTCATCAAGGGCACCGCCCTGTCCAACGCGGGCGCCCGCAACGGCTTCACCGTCCCCAGCCCGCGCGCCCAGGCCCGCGCGATCGAGAAGGCGGTCGGGGACGCGGGCATCGACGCCCGCACCGTCAGCTACGTCGAAGGGCACGGCTCGGGCACCTCACTCGGCGACCCCATCGAGGTCAGGGCACTGACCACCGCCTTCCGCAAGCACACGGAGGACTCCGGGTTCTGTGCCCTCGGCTCGGTCAAGTCCAACATGGGGCACCTGCTGCACGCGGCCGGCATGATCGGCCTCGCGAAGGTGCTCCTCCAACTGGACCGGCGCACCCTCGTCCCGTCGCTGCACAGCGCGGAACTCAACCCCGACATCGACTTCTCCGGCACGCCCTTCCGCGTGCAGCGGGAACTCACCCCCTGGGAGCCGGCGGTCACCGAGGACGGCGGACGCACCGTCGTCCACCCGCGGCGCGCCGGGCTCACATCCATCGGCGCGGGCGGCATGAACTCGCACATCATCATCGAGGAGTACGTCCCGGACGCCGCCGCGGGCCCGTACGCCACCACCGACGGCCGCGACGAACTCCTCGTCTTCTCCGCGATGACCGACACCGCGCTGGAGTCGTCCCTCGCCCGCTTCCGTACGTACCTGGAGCGGGCCGACCCGGCCGAACTGCCGTCGATCGCCCACACCCTGAGGGTCGGGAAGAACGAACTGCCGCGCCGCTGGGCCTTTCTCGCCAAGGACCTCCAGGGCGCCCTGCGGGCCGTCGAACGCCGGCTCGCGGGGGACCACGACCTGGCAGCGGCCCTCGCGAGCGACGACCCGCGCGCCGCGGACGCCCGCGAACTGGCGACGGCGTGGGCCGGCGGCAAGAGCGTCGACTGGACCCGGCTCACCGGATCGCGCCGGCTGCGGCGCGTCCCGCTGCCCGCCTACCCGTTCGAGCGGGTGCGGTGCTGGGTGCCGCAGGAGGACGGCGCGCCGTCCGTGCTCGCGCCGCTCGCGCTGCGCGACAAGCTCCACCCCTTCCTCGGCCGCAACGAGTCCGACCTCGACGGGCTGCGGTACGGCCTCGACGTGCACCTGGACGACCTGAGCGACTACGGCTACGAGCAGGACAAGAAGCGCCGCGTCGTGCCCACCTTCGCCATCGACATGGCGCTCGCCGCGGCGAAGGTCTCCGGCTTCGCGGCCGACCCGCTGATCCGCGGACTGCGGCTGCCCGCCCCGGTCGCGTGGGACACCACCGAGCGGCTGGTCACGACGCTCATCGAGCCCGCGGGCGAGGGCGCGGCGACCGGCGCGGTGTTCGCGCAGGACGCGTCGGGCGCCCGTACGCTCGTCGCCGCCTTCGAGGCGTACGACGGGGACGAGGCGGACCCGCCGACGCGGCGCGCCGACCGGGACACGTCCCCCGCCGGGCCGCGCGACGGCGCCGTGCGGGTGCTCGGCGCGGACGAGGTCCGGGCGGAGTTCGCCGACGGCGGGCTCGTCCACCCGGCGCTGCTCTGCGGCGTCGCGGGCGCCCACTGGCTGCCCGACGGCCGGCTCGTCCTGGACGTCACCACGCCGGAACTGCGGCGTGACACCGTACGGCGCAACGTCACCCTCGCCCCGCACGTCCTCGCGGCGGTCTCCCAGGGCCTGCGGCTCGACGCGAAACACCGCGGCCTGCCGCACTGGCAGGAGACACGGCCGCACCGGATCGAGGACGTGCGCGTCCTCGGCGCGGCGGGCGACGGCGAGGTGGCGCAGGTCGTCCTCGTGCCGGGCCCCGCGTCCGCCGGTGACCGGCCGTTCGAGGGCACGGTCCGGCTGCTGGACGGGAACGGCGGGACGCTCGCGGAACTCGCGGGCGTCAGGTGTGACGGGCAGGGCGCGGGCGCGGACGGCACCTCCGTGGCGCCCCTGCCGCGGGCGCAGCGCGGACCGCGCGAGACCGCGGGGGAGGGAGGCAACGGAGCGCCCGCGACAGCGGACACGGGTGCGGAGACGGCCGCCGACGGCGTCATCGCGTTCGTCGTCGATGAGCTGCGGTCCCTGGCGTCCGGCATCCTCAAGTACGAGCCCGCGGAACTGGACGCCCACACCGGCTTCGACGCCTTCGGCTTCGACTCGATCTCCTTCGTCACCTTCGCCCGGCTCATCGGGGAACGGTTCGGCGCCGAGGTGACTCCCGCCGCGTTCTTCGACGTCAACACCTTCGACGCGCTGGCCCGGCACCTCGTCGCGGAGTCCGGGGAGCCCGTACGGGCCGCGTACGAGCGGTCGCGGAGCGCGGCGGCGGCACCCACCGGGGCGGTCGCCGACACCTCCGGTCCGGAGGCCGCCGCGCGTCCCGCACCGGCACCCGACGCCGCTCCCGCTCCCGCGAGGGCCGCGGACCCGTCGCAGCCCATCGCCGTCATCGGCGCCGCCGGCCGCTTCCCCGGCGCGCCCGACCTCGACACCTACTGGGCCAACCTCGTCGCGGGCCGGGACTCGGTCACCGCCTTCCCCGTCGACCGCTACGACGCGACGTACCGGCGCATCGCCGAGGCCGCCGACTTCCCCCGGCACGCGGGTGTCCTGGACGACGTGGACGCCTTCGACGCGGAGTTCTTCCGTGTCTACCCGCGTGAGGCGGAGCTGATGGACCCGCAGCACCGCCTCGCCCTCGAAACGGTCTGGAGCGCCCTGGAGGACAGCGCCTACACGCCCGCCGACCTGCCCAGGAACACCGGTGTGTTCCTCGGCGTCTCGGGCAACGACTACGCGACGCTGCTCACCACCCACGGGGTGGAGCCGGACGCGTTCACCTCGACGGGCAACGCGCACTCGATGCTCGCCAACCGCATCTCGTACGTGCTCGACCTGCGCGGGCCCAGCGAACCGGTCGACACCGCCTGCTCCAGCTCGCTGGTCGCCGTGCACCGGGCCATCGAGTCCATCCGGTCGGGCGCCTGCGAGGCGGCCGTGGCCGGCGGGGTCAACCTGCTGCTCAGTGTGGACACGTTCGTCAGCGCGCACCGCGCCGGGATGCTGAGCCCGGACGGCCGCTGCAAGACCTTCGCGAGCGACGCGGACGGGTACGTGCGCGGTGAGGGCGTCGGCGCCGTGGTGCTCAAGCCGCTGGCCGCGGCCGAACGCGACGGCGACGCGATCCTCGCGGTGCTGCGCGGCAGCGCGGAGAACCACGGCGGCCGGGCCAACTCGCTGACCGCCCCGAACGCCGACGCCCAGGCCGAACTGGTCACCGCGGCGATGCGCGGCACCGACCCCGACACCATCGGCTACATCGAGGCCCACGGCACGGGCACCGCGCTCGGCGACCCCGTCGAAGTACGGGCCCTGCGCACCGCCTTCCGCCGGCTGGGCGCCACCTCCCGGGCCGCCTGCGGGCTCGGTTCGGTCAAGACCAACATCGGACACCTGGAGGCGGCCGCCGGGATCGCGGGCCTGCTGAAGGTCGTCCTCGCGATGCGGCACGGCGTCCTCCCGGCGACGCTGCACTGCCGCGAGATCAACCCGTACATCGAACTCGACGACGGCCCGTTCCACATCGTGCGGGAGAACGAGCCGTGGCCGCGCCCGCGCGCGGGCGACGGCCGGCCGTCGCCCCGGCGGGCGGGTGTGAGCAGCTTCGGCTTCGGCGGTGCCAACTGCCATGTCGTGGTGGAGGAATACGTGCAGGACGATGCCGGTACCGAGGCCCCGGAGGCCAGTGAGACAGTGGATGCCACAGAAACCACGGACGTGATCGTGCCGCTCTCGGCACGGACCCGGCCCCGGCTGACCGAGGTCGCGGGACACCTGCTCGCCCACCTCGAAGGCCCCGAGCCCGCCGCCCTCCGCTCGGTCGCCTGGACCCTCCAGGCAGGGCGCCAGGCGATGGCCGAACGGGTCGGCTGGGTGGTCCGCTCGCGCGAGGAACTCATCCGGAAGCTGCGGGAGTTCGTCGCGAGCGGTGAACGGCCGACGGGCGAGGCGGCACGCAGCCAGGTACTGGCGCGCTGGATCGAGGGCGAGGCCGTCGACTGGCGCGCGCTGTACGGACCGCGCGTACCGAAGCGGGCCCACCTGCCCACGTACCCGTTCGCCCGCGGCCGCTACTGGATCCCGGGGACGCGTTCCGAGCACACCTCTGAGATCGGCGTCCATGAGAAGGGCGCTTCTGAGCACGGCACTCCCGAGATCAGCACCTCTGCGAGCGACCCCGCGATCGGTACGTCGCTCCTGGTGCCCCGGTGGACCCCGCGCCCCGTACCCGTGGCCGGTCGCGGCGGCAGCGACCATCGTGTCGTGATCCTGTGCGGAGCACTCGCCTCCGCGCGCGGCGCCGTCGAGCGGCGCGTACCCGGTGTGCGCTGCTTCACCGTCGAGTCCGCCAAGCAGCGCTTGGACAGCCGCTTCACCGATGTCTCGCGGCAGGTCTTCGAGATCGTCCGCGGCCTCGTCGCCGACGCACCCGGCGGCAGCACCCTCGTCCAGGTCGTGACGCCGGCGGACGGTGCCGACACGGTCAACCTGGCGCTCGCCGGACTGCTCCGTACGGCCTCCCTCGAACACGCCCGTACGACAGGCCAGTTGATCGCCTTCGGCGGCGTCCGCACGGACGAGGCGGTGGCCGCCGCCGTCGTGGAGAACGCCCGGGACACGGACGTGGACCTGATCCGTCACGAGGGCGACGAGCGCTCCGTACGGACCTGGCACACGGCAGCGCCCCCGGCGGACGCGGCGGGCCCGCCGTGGCGCGCGGGCGGCGGATACCTGATCACCGGCGGCGCGGGCGGGATCGGCGCGGCCGTGGCCCGCCGCATCGCCCGGGACGTCGAACACCCGGTGCTCGTCCTCGTCGGCAGGTCGCCGCGGGACGCCCGGATCGAAGCGCTCCTGGGCGAACTGCGGGCCGCCGGTGCGCTCGCCCGCTACGAGTGCGCGGACGTCTCGCGGTGGGAGGAGGTGCGCCACCTCCTGGCCCGGGTCCGGGACGGTGCCGGCGAACTCTCCGGGGTCGTGCACGCCGCCGGTGTCCTCCGTGACGCCTCGCTGGCCGACAAGACGGCCGAGGACTGGGACGAGGTGCTCGCGCCGAAGGCCGACGGCCTGGTCCACCTCGACCGGGCCACCCGGCACGACCCGCTCGACTTCTTCCTCACCTTCTCCTCGGGCGCCGCGGTCACCGGCAACCCGGGCCAGGCGGACTACGCCACGGCCAACGCCTTCCTCGACGCGTTCGCCGCGCTCCGCACCGCGCGGGTCGCGGCGGGGGAGCGGGCGGGCCGCACCCTGTCCGTCGCCTGGCCGCTGTGGAAGGACGGCGGGATGACCGTCGACGAGGGCACGCTCGCCTACCTGTGGCGCAGCCGTGGCCTGGCGCCCATGGAGACGGCCGACGGGCTCGCCGCCCTCACCCGCGCCTGGCGGCTGGGCGAGGAGCAGGTGTGGGTGTACCACGGCGACGCGGCACGGGTACCGGCCGCTTCGGGCCGCCCGCGGGCACAACGGCCCGCGCCGCCGACCGCCTCGGCGCCCCCGGCGGGGCGCCTGGCTCGGGAGACCCTGCGCCTGCTGGTCGCCCTCTTCGCCCGCGTCACCAAACTCCCCGTGTCGGCCGTGGACGCCGACGAGGAACTGGGCGCGATGGGGCTCGACTCGATCCTGATCGTCCAGTTGAACAAGGAGCTGGCAGCCGTGTTCGAGGACGTCCCGACGACCGTCTTCTACGAGTTCCCGACCCTGCGCGCGATCGCCGGGCACCTGGCCGCCGAGCACCCGGCGGACGCCCGCGCGTGGACCGGCGAACCGGCGGCCACCGCGCCGGAGCCGTCCCCCGGCACGGCGGCGGACCGTATCCCTGCCGCGTACGCCGCTCCCGCGTCCGGTGCCCCCGCCGACGGGGACCGCGAGCCCATCGCGATCATCGGTGTCAGCGGCCGCTATCCCCAGGCCGCCGACCTCGCCGAGTTCTGGGAGAACCTGAAGGCCGGGCGGGACTGTGTCGGTGAGATACCGGCCGACCGCTGGCCGCTGGACGGCTTCTTCGAGCCGAACCGTGCGAAGGCGGTCGCGACCGGGCGCAGCTACAGCAAGTGGGGCGGCTTCCTCGACGACTTCGCCGCGTTCGACCCGCTGCACTTCCGGATCGCGCCGCGTGACGCCTACGCCATGGACCCGCAGGAGCGGCTGTTCCTCCAGGCGGCGTGGCAGGTGTTCGAGGACGCCGGGTACTCCCGCGAGGAGATCGCGCGCCGGCACGGCAAGCGCGTCGGGGTGTTCGCCGGGGTCACCAAGACCGGCCACGCACGGCACGGCGCGGGGCGCCTCCCCTCGGGGGAGACCGTCGTCCCCGCGCTGTCCTTCGCCTCGCTCAGCGCCCGTACGTCGTACGTCCTGGACCTGTGCGGGCCGAGCCTGACCATCGACACCATGTGCTCGGCGTCGCTCACCGCGGTCCACGAGGCGTGCGAACACCTGTACCGGGGCGACTGCGAGATGGCCGTCGCCGGCGGCGTGAACCTGTACCTCCACCCGCTCGACTACATCGAACTGTGCCGCTCCACCATGCTGTCCACGGACGCCCGCTGCCGCAGCTTCGGCCGTGGCGGGGACGGATTCGTCCCGGGCGAGGGCGTCGGCTGCGTCCTGCTCAAGCCGCTCTCGCACGCCCTCGCCGACGGCGACCCCGTCCGCGCGGTCATCCGGGGTACGAGCATCAACCACGGCGGGCGGTCCAACGGCTACACGGTGCCCAGCCCCACGGCCCAGGCGGAACTGCTGCGCGACGCGCTGACGCGGGCCGGCGTCGCGGCGCGCGACGTGAGCTGCGTCGAGGCGCACGGCACCGGAACCGAACTGGGCGACCCGGTCGAGATCAAGGGCCTGACCAGCGCCTTCGAACAGGACACGGCGGACCGGCAGTTCTGTGCGATCGGCTCGGTGAAGTCGGCGATCGGGCACCTGGAGGCCGCGGCGGGCATCGCCGGGCTCACCAAGGCGGTGCTCCAGCTCCAGCACCGGCAGCTCGCGCCGAGCCTGCACGCCGAGGAACCCAACCCGAACATCGCCTTCGAGAAGACGCCGTTCTTCGTGCAGCGCGAGCTGACGCCGTGGGAGACGGCCGGGGGCCCGCGGATCGCGGCGGTCTCCTCGTTCGGCGCGGGCGGCTCCAACGCCCACGTCATCGTGGAGGAGTTCGGCGAGCGGCACGGCGCCGGACGCACGCGGACCGCGACCGCCGGCCGCGACCAGCTCTTCGTGCTGTCCGCCCGTACCTCCGAGCACCTACGGCGCTCCGCCGAACGCCTGGCGGCCCACCTCGGCAGCGCCGGCGGTGCGGACACCGACCCGGCCGACCTCGCCTTCACCCTCCAGACGGGCCGCGAGGCCATGACCGAACGTCTCGCGGTGGTCGCGGCCTCGACACGGGACCTGCGGAGCGCCTTGCTCGCCCACCTCGGCGGCGAGGACCCGGCGCCGGGCGTCCACCGGGGCACCGCCGGGCGCGTACCCGGTGCCCTCGCGGAACTCGCCGCCGACGACGACCTCCAGGAACTGCTGGTCGAACGCTGGGTGCGGGCCGGGAAACTGGACAAGCTGGCCGCGCTCTGGACCGGCGGGGTACCGCTCGACTGGCGCGTGCTGCACGGGCCGGACACGCCCCGGCGGGTCGCTCTGCCGACGTACCCGTTCGCGCGGGACCGCTACTGGATCGCGGACCTCGACCCGGTGCGCGAAGAGACCGGGGAGCACCGGCCGGCCGCACAGCCACCGGCCGCCGTGGCCGCACCACCGGCCGCTGAGCCGGTGACCTCCGAGCGGGCGGCCTCCGAACCGCCGATCCCCGAACCGGTGGCCTCGGAGCCGATGGTCGCCGCGCCGGTGGCCGCGGCCCCCGTGATCCCCGCACCGCCGGCCGCCCCGGCGCCCGCCGAGCCGCTGGACGAGCGCGTCGCCCGCGTGGTGCGGGAGAAGCTGGCGCGGGCCCTCGCCATGGAGGAGGACGAGATCGACGGCGCGCTCGCCTTCGCCGACTACGGGGTCGACTCCATCCTGGGCGTCCGTCTCGTCCATGAACTCAACGAAGCACTCGCCCTGGACCTGTCGACGAGCGTGATCTACGACCACAGCTCCGCCGACCGGCTCACCGCCCACCTGCTGGCCGCCCACCGCGACACCATCACCTTCACCGGGATCCCGGCAGCGGCCGGCACCGCCTCCGTCTCCACCGGCCGGCCCGCCACCGCGGCACGCTCCCGGGCCGACGGCTCCGCCGCCTCCGATCCCCGGCCGCCGATCGCCGTCGTGGGCATGAGCGGCCGCTTCGCCGGCTCCGACACGCTGGACGAGCTCTGGGACCACCTCGTCGACGGCGACGAACTCGTCACCGAAGCCACCCGCTGGGACCTCGGCGGCGCCGGCTCGGGGCGCTGCACCCGGGGCGGCTTCCTCGACCGTATCGACGCGTTCGACCCGCTGTTCTTCAACATCTCGGGCGTCGAGGCCGCCACCATGGACCCGCAGCAGCGGCTCCTGCTGGAGGAGTCGTGGAAGGCCCTGGAGGACGCCGGGTACGCGGGCCGGCAGATGAGCGAACGCCGCTGCGGGGTCTACGTCGGCTGCTGGAACGGCGACTACGCCCAACTGATCGGCGCCGACGCCCCCGCCCAGGCGTTCTGGGGCAACACCGCCTCCTTCATCCCCAGCCGCGTGTCGTACTTCCTCAACCTCAAGGGCCCGGCCGTCGCCGTCGACACCTCGTGCTCCAGCTCGCTCGTCGCGCTCGACCTCGCGTGCAAGGACCTCTGGTCGGGCGAGACGTCGATGGCCCTGGCGGGAGGCGTCTTCGTGCAGTCCACGCCGCGCCTGTACGAGCTGGCCGGCCGCGCCAACATGCTCTCGCCGACCGGGCGCTGCCACACCTTCGACCACCGCGCGGACGGCTTCGTACCGGGCGAGGGTGTCGGCGTCCTGGTCCTCAAGCGGCTCGACGACGCGCTCGCCGACGGTGACCACGTGCACGGCGTGATCCGCGGCTGCGGCACCAACCACGACGGCGCGACCAACGGCATCACCGCCCCCAGCTCCGTCTCGCAGGAGAGCCTGCTGCGCGAGGTGTACGACGGCTTCGGCATCGACGCCGGGCACATCCAGCTCGTCGAGGCGCACGGCACCGGGACCAAGCTCGGCGACCCCATCGAGTTCGGCGCGCTGAGCCGCGCGTTCCGGGCGAGCACCGACAAGACCGGCTACTGCGCGCTCGGTTCGCTCAAGACCAACCTGGGGCACACCCAGTTCGCGGCGGGCGTGGCCGGCGTACTGAAGATCCTGCTCGCGCTGAAGCACCGGCAGATCCCCGCCTCGCTGCACTTCGAGATGGCGAACGAGGCCGTCCCGCTCGACGGCAGCCCCTTCTACCTCAGCACCCGCACGCACGCGTGGCAGGCCCTGCCCGGCGTCCCGCGTTGCGGTGCCGTCAGCTCCTTCGGGGCCAGCGGCACCAATGCCCACGTCGTCATCGAGGAGGCTCCGCCCGTACCGCGCTCGCGGCCGCGCCCGCGGGTCCCGGCCCATCTCGTCGTGCTGTCCGCGCACTCCCGCGGCCAACTGGCCGAGCAGCTCACGCGCCTGGCGGCGCACTGCCGCCGCGAGCCGACGCTGGACTGCGGCGACCTCGCCCACACCCTCGTCGTCGGCCGGGAGCACTTCGCCCACCGCTTCGCCTGTGTCGTACGCGACCGCGACGAGCTGCTGCGGGTCCTGGACGCGGGGCTCGACGGGCCGCACGCGCACACGAGCGGCTCGGGCGCTTTCGGTGACGACCCGACGGTGTCGGCCGAACGTGGCGCGGCGAGCCTGCGCGATTGCGCGCCGGGCGCGCCGGGCCGTGCGGACTCCGCGTTCGTGGCCGACCTGACGACTCTCGCCGAGTGCTACGTACAGGGTCACGCCCTCGACTACGGCGCGCTGTTCGCGCCCGGCGCCCACCTGCGCGTACCCCTGCCGACGTACCCGTTCGCCCAGGAGAGCCACTGGGCGACGGACACGCCGCCCAGCCGCGCGCAAGCGCCCCGGCCGGTGGCTGCGCGGCCCGTTGACCCCGCCCCGGCACAATCGATGGCCGGCGAGCCGTCGCCGGTGCCCGGCACGGCCGGCGCGGTGCGCGCCGAAACGGTCCTGACCGGCGAGGAACCGTTCCTCCGCGACCATCTGGTCGGCGGCCGGCGGATCCTGCCGGGCGTCGCCCACCTGGAGATGGCCCGCGAGACGGCCCGGCACGCACTCGGCGCCGACACCACGACCCCGCTGCGGATGCGGGACATCACCTGGGTCCAGCCGCTCGCCGTCGACGGCCCGCCCACCGAGGCCGCGGTCCTGGTCACCCCGGTGGACGAGGACACCGTCTCCTTCCGCGTCACATCCGGAACCGCCGACCCCGCCGTCTGCTCCGAAGGACGCGTCAGCCGCTCCGGTGCACCGCGCCCGGCCCGTACGGACCTCGCGGCGCTCCGCGCGCTCTGCCCGACGCCGGTGTCCGCGGAGCGCATCGGCGCGGCGCTGGTGGCGATGGGCATCACCCACGGTCCTTCGCTGCGCGCGGTCCGCGCGGCGTACGCCGGCGACGGCCTGGTCCTCGCCGAACTGCACGTGCCCGACGCCGCCGACCGGCCCGCCACGCCGTACGTCCTGCACCCGGCGCTGATGGACTCCGCCGTACAGGCGTCGATCGCCCTGCAACTGGCCGGGGGAGAGGCGTCCCGCGAGACGGTGGTGCCGTTCGCACTGGAGCAGTTGGAGCTGTTCGCGCCCTGCACGGACTCCATGTGGGCCGTCGTCCGGGTCGCCGGCGGCGGCGCGGCGAGCGCCCTCAGCAAGCTCGACATCGACCTCCTCGACACCGACGGGGCGGTGTGCGTCCGGATGACCGGCTACACCTCGCGCCGGGTCAAGGAACCGCTGCCGTCCCTGTTCGCCCCCGTGTGGGAACCGCTGTTCGGCACGGTGCCGGACGGCGGCGCGGAGACGGCCGTCCCGTCCCGCGCAGACCGGGTCCTGGTCGTCGGTGGCACGGCCGCCCAGCGCGCCTCGGTCGCCCTCCGGCACCCGCGCGCCACGGCCTGGCCCCTGGCCCCCTCCGCACCGCTCGACGAGGTCACCTCGTTCCTCGCGGCCGCCGGGCCCGTCGACCACCTCCTGTGGCTCGCGCCCGACACCGCACTCGAACCCACCGACGCGGCCGGCTTCGTGGCCGCGCAGGAGGACGGCGTCATCGCGGCCTTCCGCATGATCAAGGCCCTGATCCGTACGGACCACGACGCCCGCCCGCTCGGCATCACCCTCGTCACCCGGCACGGCCTGGCCACCCACGCCGGCGAGGACATCCGCCCGGCCCACACGGGCCTGCACGGCCTGTTCGGCTCGCTCGGCCGCGAATACACCAACTGGACGGTCCGGCGCGTCGACCTCGACGGGCCCGCCGACGCCGCGGACGAGGCGGGCGCCTGGCTCGCCGGCCTCGCGGCGCTCCCGGCCCACTCCCAGGGCGACACCTGGGCGCGGCGCGCGGGCCAGTGGCTCGTCCGGCGCTGGACCCCGTGCGACGCCGGGCCGACGCCGGCCGTCCCGTACCGCGAAGGCGGCGTGTACGTCGTGCTCGGCGGCGCCGGCGGCGTGGGCACCGCGTGGACCCAGCACCTGGTCGAACGGTACGGCGCCCACGTCATCTGGATCGGACGCAGCCCGCACGACGCGACGGTGGACGCCAAGCTGCGGGCCGTCCACGGCCGCGGCGACGTGCGCTACCTCTGCGCCGACGCCGCCGACCCCGCGGCGCTGCGCCGCGCCCACGCCGAGATCAAGGCCCGCCACCCGCAGATCCACGGCGTCGTGCAGGCGGCCCTCGTACTGCGCGACCAGAGCTTTGCCAAGATGGACGAGACCGCCCTGCGGACGAGCCTGTCCGCCAAGGTCGGTGTGAGCGCCGCCATGGCCGAGGTGTTCGACGGCGAACCCCTCGACTTCGCGGTCTTCTTCTCCTCGGTCCAGTCCTTCACGACCGCCGCGGGGCAGGGCAACTACGCGGCCGGCTGCACCTTCGCCGACGCCTACGCCCACCGGCTGTCCCGGCACTGGAGCTGCCCGGTCAAGGTGATGAACTGGGGCTGGTGGGGCAGCCTGGGCAGCGCGTCCTCCGACTACCACCGGCGGCGCATGACCAACTGGGGCTTCGCCTCGATCGAGCCGCCGGAGGCCATGGCCGCGCTCGGCACGCTCCTCGGCGGCCCGCAGCCGCAGATCAGCTTCACCAAGCTGACCCGGCTCGACGCCCTGGAGGCCGTCGACCCCGCCACCCGCACCACGGTGTACGGGCGCTCCCCGGACGCCCGCGTGACGGTCGGCGCGGCGGACGACCCGGCGGGTGACGCCGCGAACCTGCGCGCGGTGGCCGACTGGCGGCGCACCGAGCGCGACCCGCTGCTTGCCCGGATGCTCCGCGGCCACCTCGAAGCGCTCGGCGTCGTCGGCCCGGACACCCCGGCCCCCGGCGAGGTCACCCGCGACGACGCCGCCCGGCGCGGCCGGCCCGCCGGCATCCTCGACCGCTACACGACCTGGCTCGAACACGCCCTGCGCGTCCTGCCCGACACCGCCCCGCCGCTCGCCACGCTCATGCGCGAGTGGGACGACCGCCGCGCCGCCTGGTCGGCCGACTCCGACAAGAAGGCCGAACTGGAGCTGGTCGACGCCACCCTGCGGGCCCTGCCGGACATCCTGACCGGCCGGACCCGGCCCACCGACATCCTCTTCCCGCGCGGCTCCGTCGAACTGGTCGAAGGCTGCTACCGCGACAACCGGGTGGCCGACACCTACAACCGCGCCCTGGCCGGCGCCGCCGTCGGCATCGTCGCGCAGCGGCTGCGCCAGAACCCGGGAGCGCGCCTGCGCATCCTGGAGATCGGCGCCGGCACGGGCGGCACGAGCGCGGGCCTGTTCGCCGCGCTGCGCCCGTACCGGGACCACATCGAGACCTACACCTACACCGACCTGTCCAAGGCGTTCCTCAACCACGCGCGGACCGCGTACGGACCCGACGCGCCCTACCTCTCCTGCACCCGCTTCGACGCCGAACAGCCGCTCGCCGGGCAGGGGATCGAGGCCGGCAGCTACGACCTGGTCATCGCCGCCAACGTGCTGCACGCCACCCGCGACACCCGCAACACCCTGCGCAACGCCAAGGCCGCCCTGCGTGACGGCGGCTGGCTCCTGCTGAACGAACTGGTGGCGTTCGACGTCTTCAGCCACCTCACGTTCGGCCTGCTGGAAGGCTGGTGGCTGTTCGAGGACGCGCCGCTGCGCATCCCCGGCTCGCCCGCGCTGTCCCCCGAGAGCTGGCGCGATGTACTGCACGGCGAGGGGTTCCCGGAAGTCGTCTTCGTCCTGCCGCAGGCCCGTCAGCTCGGGCAGCAGATCATCGCCGCCGAGAGCGACGGGATCGCCCGGCAGCGGGTGGCGGATGCCGGGCCGGTGCCCGCCGGACCGGTGGCCACCGGGCCCGTGCCGGCCGTCCCCGCCTCCACCGGCCCCGTCCCCGCCGAGCCGCCGCGGACGGCACCGCCCGTCGCACCGCCGGTCACCGTGGTCACCGCCCCCGAACCGGTCCGCACGGAGCCGGCGCGCCCCGCCGCACCGGCCCCCGCCCGCACCGAGGCCGACCGCACCGCCACGCTGACCGCCTACCTCCGCGACAAGGCCGCCGAGACCCTCGGGGTGCCCGCGGAGCGGATCGACGCCGCCCAGCCCCTCAGCACGTACGGCATGGACTCGATCCTCGTCCTGCAACTGACCAACGCGCTCCGCGAGGACCTCGGCGAGGTCTCCTCCACGCTGCTGTTCGACGCCGAGTCCGTGGACCAGTTGTGCGACCACTTCCGCACCGCCTCGGCCGACCGCGTGGACGCGCTGGTCGCCCGGCTGCGGCCGGAAACGGCGGCGGACGGCGCCGGGCCCGCCCCCGCCGGACCGGCCGAACCGGTTCCGGCCGCACCGGCCGCACCGGCCGCACCCGCTCGGGAAGCCGCCCCCGCCGCGCTCTCCGTCAGCGCCCTCTTCCAGGCGGCGTCGGGCAGCGGCGGTCTGAAGCAGGGCAGTGAGCTGCTGACCGCGGCGGCCCGGCTGCGGCCGCGGTTCACCGACGCCTCCGGCCACGAGCCGGAGATCCTGCGGCTCGCGGACGGCGCGGAGCAGCCCGCGCTGGTGTGCCTGCCGTCCCTCATCGCCCCCACGGGCCCGTACCAGTACGTGAAGTTCGCCGCGGCGCTCCGGGGCCGGCGTGAGGTGTGGACGGCCGCCCAGCCCGGCTACGGGGCCGGGGACGCGCTGCCGCAGACGCCGGACGCGGCGGCCGCCGCGCAGGCCGACGCGCTGCTCCGGCGGTTCGCCGGACGGCCGTTCGCCCTCGCGGCGTACTCCTCCGGGGCCTGGCCGGCCCACGAGGTCGTACGGCGCCTGGAGGCGGCGGGCAGCCCGCCGGCCGCCCTGGTCCTGCTCGACTCGCCCGGCTCGACCGGCGACACGGACCTGACCGGCGAGACCCTGTGCCACCGGATGGCCGGGATCTCGCGCCTGCTGCTCGACCGCTTCCCCCAACTGCCGCTGGACGACGACCAGCTCACCGCGATGGCCTGGTACGCCGAGCTGCTGGACGGCTGGCGGCCGGGGCCGGTGGCCACACCGACCCTCTTCGTGGCCGCCCGCACCCCCGTCGGCCAACTGCTCGGAGCCGGCCGCCGGCCCACGTGGGAAGCGGCGCACGCCCGCGTGGAGGTGACCGGGGACCACTTCTCGATGCTCGACGAGCACGCGGAGACGACCGCGCTCGCCGTCCACCAGTGGCTCACCGAGCACCTGCGGTGACACCGGACCGCACGCCGGGCCGGCCCGGACACCCTCCGGGCCGGCCCCGGCCCCCGCACGACACAGCACCCGCACACGAACGAGAGGTAGACATGGCGGACATGACCGGCGGCGGCAGCGCCGCCCCGGCGCGGCTGGTGATCGGCATCACCGGAGCGACGGGCGCCGTGCTCGGCGTACGGCTGCTGGAGCGGCTGCGCGCGCACGGCGGCGTTCAGACGCATCTGGTGATCAGCCGCTGGGCGCGCAGCACCATCGAGTGGGAGACGTCGATGAGCGTGCGCGAGGTCAGCGCGCTCGCCGACGTCACGCACAGCCCGGAGGACCAGGGCGCGGCGATCTCCTCCGGTTCCTTCCGGGCCGACGGCATGGTGATCGTCCCGTGCAGCATGAAGACGCTGGCCGCGATCCGCATGGGTTACGCCGACGGCCTGATCGCCCGCGCCGCCGACGTCACCCTCAAGGAGCGCCGCAAGCTGGTGCTGGTGCCGAGGGAGGCGCCGCTCAGCGAGATCCACCTGGAGAACATGCTCACGCTGGCCCGCATGGGCGCGGTGATGCTGCCGCCGGTGCCCGCCTTCTACCAGCACCCGGCCACGGTCGACGACATCGTCGACCACACCGTCACCCGCGTCCTCGATCAGTTCGGCATCGACACGCCCAAGGCGTACCGCTGGAACGGGATGCACGCGGCCCGGCAGCAGGCCAGGGGCACGGAGGAGCACCACGCGGCCCCGGTGCCCGTCCCCGGCCTCTCCTGAGGGCCCCCTCGCCCCCCGCCCCGTCCCCCCGCCCCGTCTTCCCACCACCGACAAAGGATGAGCAGCCGCCCATGAAGCACCTCACCAGCCTCCGCGACTATCTCGACGCCCTGGCCGAACTCGACGACCTGCGTGTGATCGACGACGAGGTGGACCCCGAACTGGAGATCGGCGCGATCGCCCGGTACGCCACCGAGCACCGGGCCCCGGCCCACCTGCTCACCCGCATCCGCGGCTGCCGGCCCGGATTCCGGGTCCTCGCCGCGCCCGCCGCCCTGAGCAGCCGGCCGGCAGCGCCCTACGCACGGCTCGCACTCTCCCTGGGCCTGGACCCGGACACGCCGCCGCGGGAGCTGATGGACGGCCTGGTCGCCGCGCAGGCGGCGCCTCCCGTGCCGCCCGTCACGCTGTCCTCGGGCCCGTGCCAGGAGAACGTCCTGCTCGGCTCCGACATCGACCTGACCCGACTGCCGTTCCCGCTGCTCCACCAGGGAGACGGCGGCCGGTACGCCAACACCGTCGGCACGTTCGTGCTGCGCAGCCCGGACCGCGCGTGGACCAACTGGGGCATCGCCCGCGCCATGCTGCACGACGCGCGCCGCATCGTCGCCTTCACCGGATCGCCCCAGCACATCGGCGTCATCGACGACATGTGGCGGGCGCGCGGCGAGCGCACGCCCTTCGCGCTGGTCCTGGGCGCCGAGCCCGCTGTCCCCCTCGTGTCGACCATGTCCCTGCCGGAGCACGTCGACGAAGCGGCCTACCTGGGCGCCTACTTCGGCCACCCGATCGAGGTCGTACGGTGCAAGACCGTCGACCTCGAAGTGCCCGCCACCGCCGAGATCGTCATCGAGGGCTACATCGACCACGACGAGCTGCTGCCGGAGGGCCCGATGGGCGAGTTCGCCGGTTACGTACCCGAGGGGAGCTGGTCGCTGCCCGCCTATCACGTCACCGCGGTCACCCACCGGAACGACCCCGTCATGCCGGTGGTGTGCGCGGGCAAGCCCGTGGACGAGGACCACACCCTGATCGGTCTGACCCATTCGGCCCGCTGGACCCACTACCTGCGCGAGGCCGGCATCCCGGTGGCCGCCGCCTGGATGATCCCGGAGACCGCCGTGCACGTGCTGGCCGTCACCGTCGACCGGGACTGGCGTGAGCGTACGTCGTTCACGTCGTCGCAGGAGCTGTGCCGGGCGGTCGGCGAGGCCGTCGACGCCTTCCCGCACGGCGGCTGGTGGGTCACCCGGATCATGGTCCTGGACAGCGACATCGACCCGACCGACGTCCGCGACGTGCTGTGGGGCTTCGCGACCCGCTCCCACCCCACCGACGGCATCCACGTTCTGCCCGACACCGCGATCATGCACCTGATGGTCTGCTACCACGAGAAGGAACGCGCCGCGGGCACCGGACCGACCGTCGTCTTCGACTGCGTCCGCGAGGACGAGTTGCGCAGCACGGCGTTCGCCGACAACTACCCGGCGGACGTACAGCGCCGCACCCTCGAACTCCTGGCGGGCGCACGGCCGTTGTGAGCACCCCGGCGCGGGCCGCGCGGCCGCCCGGCACTCCTTCGGCGGCCCGCGCGCGGCACCGCGAGCCGCGGATTCCGCTCCGGCAGCACCTTGCGCTCACCGGAGCTCCGCCGGCGCCGCCGAGGCCCGGGCCGGGGCGTCACCGGGTGCCGTCGCGGGGGAGCGGCGGCGGCAGAAACCCGCTGGAGCGGAAGAAGGCGAGGTAGCGGTCGAGGAGGGCGGCGTCGGTGGGCGGGCAGCGCAGCCCACTGCCCCGCAGGCCCCGCTCGGTGTTCGCGCGTCCGAGCCGTGGGAAGACGTCGTCGAGGTACATCTCCTTGACACTGATGTCGGACTTGTTGCTGCGGTCCACGCAGAGCGAGACGAACGGGGCCGTGGGGCTGCTGGGGTTCCGCGCCACATGCCGCACCAGCTCCGCCACCCACGCGTCGTACGGCAGTTCGCGGATGTCGTAGCCCGCCGCCCGCATCCGGGCCAGCATGTCGGCGAGGCGGGCCGGGCGGGGATTGGTGAGGTGGTACGTGCGGCCGTCGGCCGGCCGGCGCGTCGCCAGGTGCACCACGGCGGCGGCCAGGTGGTCGACCGGCACGAAGTCCAGCGGCAGCGGCACGTCGGGCGCCACGCCCGTCTCCGCGATGACGCGGAACAGCGAGCTGATGGCCGTCTCGGTGTTGCAGATGCCGGTGTGCTCCTCGCCGGTGACCTCGTACGGCCGGTGCACCGCCACCGGCAGCCCCGCCTCCGCCGCCTCCATGAGCATCCGCTCGGCCACCCACTTGCTCTCCGCGTACCCCATGGTCAGGTGGTCGGCGTGGGCCGGCGGCGTATCCTCGTCCACCTGCCGCACCCCGGCGGTGCCGAAGCCCGCCAGCACCGCGATGGTGGACAGGAAGTGCAGCGGGACGCGCCGCCCGGCGGCCAGCCGGATCAACTCCCGGGTGCCGTCGACGTTGGCCGGGCGCAGCGCGGCGTACGGATACAGGAAGTTGACGTGCGCCCCGGCGTGCAGGATCAGGTCGGCGGACCGGCCCAGCCGCCCGAACCACTTCGCGGACAGGCCCAGCCGCGGGGCGGTCAGATCGGCCGGAAAGCAGGTCAGGCGCTGCTCGTACGGGGTGGTGTCGAGGCCGTACCGGGCGGCGTTGGAACACACCCGGCGCCGTGCGTGCGCCGTGTCCCGGGCCCGTACGGGGCACAGCAGCTCGGCGCGGGTGACCCGGGCGAGCCGGTCGAGCAGGAAGGCGCCCACGAAGCCGGTGGCCCCGGTGACCAGGACCCGCGCCGGGTCGCGCCACCGGGGCGCGGGGCCGCGTTCCGGCGGGAACCGCAGGCCGAGGCGGGCCTCGCGCAGGAAGTCCGCCTCCGAGGCGGGCGCGGCGCCGGCCCGGTGCCCGGCGCGGCCGTCGTCCCGCAGCGCCCGGTCCACCGCCGCCGCGTACGCGCCGAGCGTCGGTGCCCGCAGCAGACTGCGGACGAGGAAGGTGCCGTGTGCCGCGTCCATGCCCAGCGCGGTCATCGTCCGGGTGGTCACCTCGGCGGTGAGCAGCGAGTCGCCGCCGAGGGCGAAGAAGTCGTCGTCGGGCGTGGGGCGGACGCGCAGGATGTGCTCCCAGACGTCGGCGAGCACGCTCAACAGGCCGGAACCGTCCCCGCACGCGCCGCTCCCCGCCGCCGCACCCGGTTCGCGCACGCGCCGTTGCCCGTTTGCGTTCGCGTCGCCGTTCCCGTTCGCATCCGTTTGCCCCGAGGATCCCGAGGACCCCGAGGACCCCGAGGACTCGGACGGGTACGGACCGGTGCCGTCCCACCGGGCCCCGGCGCGTACGGAAGCCGGCGCGCGTGCCTCGTCACGGGCCGCGGGCACCACCGTCCGCGCGAGCAGGGCGCGCCGGTCGACCTTGCCCGCGCCGGTGACCGGGAAGCGGTCCAGGACATGGATGCGTGCCGGAACGGCGGGCGCGGGCAGCCAGGACGCCAGGTACGCGCGCACCCGCTCGGCCGGGACCCGCCCGCCGGGGCGCGCCGGCGTCACGAAGGCCACCGGCTGGGCACGCGCCCCCTCCCCGTCGACCTCGACGGCGGCCTCCGCGACGGCCTCGTGCGCGCGCAGCCGAGTCTCGATCTCGTCCAGCTCCACACGGAAGCCCCGCAGTTTGACCTGCCGGTCCTGGCGTCCCCGGTACTCCAGGACCCCGTCCGGCCGCCACCGGGCGCGGTCGCCCGTACGGTACAGGCGACCGCCGGGCCGGGGGCCGAACGGGTCGTCGAGGAAGCGCTCGGCGGTCAGCGCCGGGTCGTTGAGGTACCCGAGGGCGATACCGTCGCCCCCGACGAGCAGCTCGCCCTCCTCGCCCGGCCCGGCGGGCGTGCCGTCGTCGCGGAGCACGTGGCAGGTCGAGTTGGGAAAAGGGCGCCCGATGGGCACGGTGGCCGCGTCGGCGGGCAGGTCACGCACGACGTACGCGCTGGAGACGACGCTGTTCTCGGTGGGCCCGTAGAAGTTGACGAGGGTGATGCCGGGGCACGCGGACAGCACGCGGCGGCACAGCCGGGGATCGAGCGCCTCGCCGCCCGCCGAGACGAACCGCAGGCTCCGCAGCGCCTGCGGCCGGGTGCGGGCCACGTGGTGCAGCACCCCCGCGGTCAGGAAGGCCACCGCGACGCCCTCGTCGCGCAGCAGCCGCTCCAGCGCGTCCACGGACAGCAACTGCTCCCGCTCGGCGACGACGAGGCAGGCCCCGGACAGCAGCGCCGTCCAGATCTCGATCGTCGAGGCGTCGGAGGAGCAACTGTAGGCGTGCAGCACCCGCTCGCCGGGCTTCGGAGGCGACAGCCAGGAGCCGGAGGCGGCCAGGCGCACGACGCCCCGGTGCGGGACCGCCACCGGCTTCGGGCGGCCGGTCGAGCCGGAGGTGAACATCACGTAGGCGCAGTCCTCCGGGGCGACGGCCACACCCGGCGGTGCGGGGGCGCCGGTCGTCGCGTCCGGTTCCCGTGCCGGTGCGGTGAGTTCGCCGTCGACGCAGGCCCGCAGCCTGCGTACCCGGGACGTACTGCCCGGCAGGGAGACGGCGACCCGTACGTCGGCCTCCTCGGCCATGGCGCGCAACCGCGCGGGCGGGTACGCGTCGTCCAACGGCACGTACGCCGCGCCGCACTTGACGATGGCCAGGAACGCCACCAGCGCCTCGGGGCACCGGCCGCCCAACACGCCCACGGAGCTGCCGGAACGCACACCGGCGGACAGCAGTCGCCGGGCCAGGGCGTCGGAGTGCCGGCTCAGCTCGCCGTAGGTCAGGGTGCGGTCGCCGTGCCGGACGGCGGGCGCGTCGGGCGCGGCCAGCGCCCGTTCCTCGAACAGCTCGTGCAGGCAGCGGTCGCGCGGATACGGCGTCGCCGTGTCGTTCCACGGCGCGTGCCGGTCCGGCCGGCCGGGCGCCTGGGAGGGTCGCAGCATGGTCAATACCTCGGAACGGTCGAAGTGGCCGGAAAGCCGGGCGGAAGGGATCCAGGCGGACGGCCTTGGCGGAACCGGACGGCCCGGGTCGGCTGAACGCGGTGGCGAAGAAGGCGAAGCCGGCGCGGGGCCCGGGAACGGCCGGGCCGGTGCGGCGCGGGGCGCCGTCGAGAGAGCGTCCGGCCCGGCCCCGTGCCCGCGTCCGGCTCAGGTACCCGGTTCCCGCGCGGCACGGAGGGCCCGGGCCGGGCACCCGTGTCGCCATGTCCCCCGTGCCACCCGGAAAAGCGGGTGCACTAGGCAGTTACCCAGCAATCCGATGCCGCTCTTCACTCGTGTGGATGATGCGGAACGTTCTGGTTGCAAACACGATCCTTTTCACGAGCGGTGTACCACCGACCGCGCCGCCGTGCGCCCCGCGGCGAGGGCGACCCGACCCCGACGAGGGGTTTGCGGGCGGAGCCGGGTGCGTACTGCGACGGGATCCTCCCACCGGGCGGGTCAGCGACGGCCGGAGCGGGCGGCGACCCGGCTGCGCCGGCTCTCGCCCCCGGCGGGGAGGAACCGCAGCAGGATCGCCACGGCCACCGCCAGGGTCAGGCTGAAGACCAGGGCGGCGGCCAGAGCGTGCCCGTACGCGCCCGGGTCATGGCGTGCGGCGCCGCCCAGCGTGCCGTAGAAGATGACGCCGACGGCCGCGACACCGACCGAACCACCCACCTGCTGCCCGGTCGACAGGACCCCCGAGGCCATCCCGATCTCCGCCGGACGCACGCGTGCGAGCACCGCGTTCAGCAGCGGAGTGACCAGCACGCCGGTGCCCGTACCGATCACCAGCAGCGGTACGACGAGGGCCCCGGCCGTCAGCGCGGCCCCGGCGTGGAGGACGACGGCGATCGCGGCCGCGTGGCCGAGAGCGAGGACGGCGGCCCCGGCCCGCAGCAGCCGCCGCCCGTGGTGCGCCAGCCGCCCGGCGACGACGCTGCCCGCGAAGAAGGCGGCCGCGAAGGGCAGATAGAACAGGCCGGCGGCCAGAGTGTCCAGGCCCAGCCCGTCCTGCAGGGTGATGGACAGGACCAGGAAGAAGGAGTTGATGCCGAAGTACGCGAGGAGGACCAGCACCATCCCGACGGCGAAGGCACGCTCGCGCAGCAGGCCCAGCCGTACGAGAGGCGAGCCGCCCCGCGCCTCGACGCGGCGTTCGACGCGGACGAAGCCGACGAGGGCGAGCGCTCCGGCGGCCGGGCTGAGCCAGGACCACACGGGCCAGCCGGCCTCGCGGCCCTCGACCAGCGGCACGACGAGGAGGAAGAGCGCGGGCGTCAGGACGGCCGTGCCCGCCAGGTCGAGGCGGCGGCCCTCCGGGGCCCGTGACTCGGGGACCAGAACGGCCGCGAGCACCAGCGTGAGCAGGCCGACGGGTACGTTCACCCAGAAGACGGGCCGCCACGACGTGCCGAAGAGGTCGGCGGAGACGAGCACACCGCCGAGGAGCTGCCCGGCCACCCCCGCCGTGCCGATGACCGCGCCGAGCACGCCGAACGCCCGCGCCCGCCGCTCCGGCGGCAGCAGCACCTGGATCGTCGAGAAGACCTGCGGGGACAGCACGGCGGCGCCGAGCCCCTGGACGAGCCGGGCGCCGATCAGCGCGCCGGCGCCGGGTGCGGCCGCACAGGCCACCGAAGCGAGCGTGAACAGGGCCATCCCGATCAGAAAGCACCGCTTGCGGCCGATCAGGTCGCCGAGACGGGCCCCCGTGATCAGGACGACGGCGTAGCTGAGCTGGTAACCGGCGAGGACGAGCTGGATGTCCGCGTCCGACGCGTGCAGGTCCCGCTGGATGGCGGGTGTGGCCACGAGCACGATGAACGTGTCCAGGACGGCCACGAAGACGCCGATGAGGACGACGGACAGGGCCCGCCAGGGGGAGGGAACGGGGGGCGCGGAGGCGGTGAACGGCCCGGACTGCCCGGGTGTGGTGCGAGAGGCGCGGCTGCCGTCGCCGGAGCCGGCCGGTGGTTCGGTGTGCTTCATGCCTGTGACCCTGGTCCGGTCACCGAGGGCGGTACAGAGGCCACTTATGCTGGTGGTCGCGGTACCCCCTTGCGTCCCGGAACGCGGAACACCGGGGACGGGCCGGTGGACCACACGGGACGGACGGGGAACGGACGGGAATGGACGGGCGCGACGCGACGCGGGCGGAACCGGAGGCGACGGCGGCCCGGGAGCGGCGCCGGGTGCTGGCCGCGTTCCTCCGCTCCCGCCGCGCACGTGTCGCGCCCGCCGACGCCGGCCTCCCGGCGGGCCCCCGCCGCCGTACGCCCGGCCTGCGCCGCGAGGAGGTCGCGACCCTCTCGGGTGTCAGCGTCACGTGGTACACCTGGCTCGAACAGGCCAGGGACATCACCGTCAGCCGCCAGGTGCTGCACAGCCTGGCCCGGGTGCTGCGCCTGACCCCGGCCGAGGTCCGCCACCTGTTCGCGCTGGCGGGGCAGCCGCTGCCCGAACCCGAGCCGGCGCGGGCCGGCGCCGGGCCGCTGCAACGGCTGGTGGACGCGCTCGACCCGTATCCGGCCTATGTGGTCGCGGCCAACTGGGACCTGCTGGTGTGGAACCGTGCCGAGGCGGGCCTGATCGGCGACCCGGCCCGCTGGAGCGGCCCCGGGCGCAATCTGCTCCGCCTGGTGTTCACCGAGCCCCGCGTCCGTACGCTGCTGGCCGACTGGCCCGATCAGGCCCGTACGCTGCTGGAGCAGTACCGCGCCAGCGCCGACCGGCACCCCGGTGACCCGGCGTTCACCCGCCTGACCGCCGACCTGCGCGACCGGAGCGAGGAATTCCGCACCTGGTGGGACACCCACGACATCGCGGAGTTCCGTCCGGCCCGCCGTGTCTTCGACCACCCGCGCCTGGGGCGGCTGACCTTCGACTACACCAAGCTCACACCGGTCGGCACGCCCGGCGTCACCCTGGTCTCCTGTCTGCCGGCCGACGACGGGACCGCCGGGAAGCTGGCGGAGCTGGGAGTGGAGTGACGGCCGTCGGCCGTCACTCCGCCGCGCCCGCGCCCTCCGCCCACTCCTTGCTCAGCCGAGACCACTCGGGTGCCCAGGGCGGGGGAGGAGACGGCGTGGCGCCGGAAGGCGTCTTCCTCGGTGACGCCGTGCACCGCTTCCGTGTTCGCCGCGAGATGGCACAACAGGCCGCGGTCGACGGGCTTGCGGCCGAGGCGGCTGAGGTGAAGGCAGAGGTGGTTCACCACCAGCCGGAAGGAGGCGAACCAGTGGTCGTCGCGGAGGAAGTCCGCATGGCCGTGGTCGGTCCGGCAGGAGCCGGTGGAAGCCGCTGAGCTGCCGGGCCGGCAGCCGAGGGACCCGGCCGCCGCCGCCGAGCATCAGCTCGCCGGACTCCGGCAGCGGGTACGCGATGTGCTGGTACCGGCGTACGGCCGGGGCCCGACGTGCGCCCGCACGCCGTACATCCGTCACAGCGTCGTACGCCGTACGCACTCCTCTACCACCGCCCGCAGGCTGCCCGTACGGCGCAGTCGCTCCCGCTGGATGTGCGCTCCGTTGCCGCGGCCCATCAGGGTGTCCAGGCGCTCCTTGGCGAGCCCCAGGTCACCGGTGTCCTCCAGTGCCTCGCTGACGTGGTCGAGCAGGGCGCGGACCACGGCATCGGCGGGGGCCGGGGTCCAGGTGAGCGGATGGACCAGGCGGCCGGAGAGCCCGGACCGGCCGGCCCGCCAGGTCGCCAGCCGCAGCAGGCCGATCCCGGCGGGGTCCGCGGGCTCGCCCGCGCGCCACGCGCGGGCCGCCGTCTCCACGAGCCCGCGGGTCAGGGCGGCGAGCAGCACCGTGTCGTCGGACTGCAGACAGACATCGGCCACCCTGATCTCCACGGTGGGGTAGTGCCGGGACAGCCGGGCGTCGAAGTAGATCATGCCCTCGTCGAGCAGGGTTTCGGTCGCGAGCAACTCCCGTACCCGCCGGTGGTAGTTCTCCGCGCTGCCGAACAGCTCCACCGGCCCGGACGACGGCCAACGGCCCCACACCCGGCTCCGGTAACTGCTGTAACGGGTTTCGTCGCCTTGCCAGAAGGGCGAGTTGGCGCTCAGGGCCAGTAGCGTCGGCAGCCACGGGCGGATGCGGTCCAGCACGGCCACGCCCTCGTCGTCCGACTCGACGGACACGTGGATGTGGCAGCCGCAGGAGAGCTGTTCCTGAGCGGTGCGGCCGAACTCCCGCTCCAGCCGCTGGTAGCGCTCGTCGAAGTTGAGGGACGGTACGACCGGCAGCGGCGAGGTGGCCAGGGCCACCAGCTCCGTACCGGCCCGGCGGGCCTGCCGCGCCGCTTCGCCGCGCCAGTGCGCGACCTCCGCGGCCAGGTCCTCCATCAGCAGCCGGGGCCGGGTCGCGATCTCCAACTGCTCGCGGTGCAGTTCCTTGTCCAGGGTGGAGTCGTCCGGAGTCGAGGCCAGTACGGTCCCGGAGACAGCTCGCGGCTTTCCTGAGTGCGGGTCCACCAGGAGAAGCTCTTCTTCCACTCCCACGCTCCGCATACGACAGCCTCTCTCGACCGGCGACGGTCAGCAGGACGGCTTTTTCGTGTCTGCTGACATGGGAAACGCTCGCGCGGCACGGCACAAGGGGTCGGGCGGCCACGGAGTGGCGCGATGAGCCCGTGCGGTGCCACGGGCCCGGGCGAGCGGGTTCCGGTGCCGGAGCGGGACGGCAGGCGTCGTGCGGGAGGTGAGCCCCGGTGGCCGGCCGGCCACCGGGGCGGTGGTGGGATCAGGCCTGGGCCCGGTGGATCTTCCAGTCGGCGACGCTGGAGCTGCGGTTGTAGTAGGCGTTGGTGCACAGGTCGTACTTGGCGCCGGTGAGCGAGCTGGTGTGGTTGGTCTCCAGGAAACCGCCGTTGTCGTCGTAGAGGTTCCAGAGGTGGAGCACGTCGCCGATGCGGACGTTCCGGTCGGCGGGGCTGGAGGTCTGGGCGAAGATCCGCCAGCGGCCGGTGCCGGCGGCGCGGTCCCTCGACTGGGAGGTGGACACGTCGTACTTGGCTCCGGCGTCCTGCTGTTCCTTCCTGGCGTGGCCGTTGGTGTCGAGGTAGCCGCCGTCGCCGCCGTAGAGGTTGCGCAGGTGAACCACATCGCCGCTGGCCACGGGCTGGCCGGTGGCCTTGCCGGTGGCGGAGAGGATCTCCCAGGTGCCGGTGCCCTTGCCGCGGGTGGGGGTGTCGGCGGTCGCGACCTGGTACTTCGCACCCGAGGCGCTGCTGTGGCTGTTGGTGTCCAGGTAGCCGCCCTGCCAGCCGTTGTAGCCGTTCTGCAGGTGGATCTGATCGCCGTACTTGAGCTCGTTCGCCATCAGGCTTCCCCTTCGTCGCGGACGGGAGCGCGGACCACGGCCGGGCAGGGCCGCCGGACCGCACCCGATGGAGGTATAGCTCATCCTGGAGAGGAGAGGGGTATTACGGACCAATTGCGCGAGCTTGTCCAAAAGCCGACCGCGCCGCTTCCAGTCACGCACCGGACGCAGCCGGTCTCGTCCGTCCGGCACGTACCCGCACGTCGGCGCCGGCTCGACGCTGCCGGTGGCTGGCCGTTCCTGGTCCGACGAGCCGGCTGTCGAGGTACCGGTGGGGCCGCTGGGGGTGGTGCGGTGGGCGGGAGGCCGTGGTGAGCGGGTCCGTGTCGCCCTGGGCGCGGGCTGGCCGAAAAGGCGGCGGCCCGTTGGCAGGCGGGGCCGTGGCCGTACGGCTGGGGCACCGTGAGCGTCACGGTGCGGTTTGGCGCGGCCCGGTGCTGCGCGGCCCGGTGCGGTCCGGTGTGGGTTTGCCACGGTCGTGAGCGGTCATTCGATGCCCCCGGGGCCGCTGCCGGTGAACCGCTTCGCCCGCCTGGCCGGCTTCCGAGCGACCGGCTTCCGAGCGGCCGTTGCGTCCAAGTGACGCTGCGGGGCGGGTTGGACATCGTCGTGGCCGGGCCGGAGCTGCTCTGATGGAAGGACGCGTCACGGGGCGGACGAGGGGGCGGGGGCGGGCCCATGCCGATGGTGTCAACCAACGGGATCAGTCTGCGGTACGAGGAGTACGGTGCCGGGGAGCCGGTCGTGATGGTCACGGGGACCGGCGCGCCGGGGCGGGTGTGGCGCGCGCACCAGGTGCCCGCCCTGACCGCTGCCGGGTACCGGGTGATCACCTTCGACCACCGGGGCATCCCGCCGGACGGCCGTGCCGGGCAGCCCTTCACCCTCGACGACATGGTGGCGGACCTCGCCGGTCTCATCGCCCACGTCAGCTCGGGGCCCTGCCATGTCGTGGGCTTCTCGCTGGGCTCGGTCGTCGTCCAGGAACTCCTCGTGGCCCGCCCGGAACTCGTCCGCAGGGCCGTGCTGATGGCCGCCATCGGCCGGGCGGACACGCTGATCCGCGCCATGGCGGCGGCCGAGATCGACCTGTGCGACAGCGGGGCCGCGCTCCCGCCCCGGTACGCGGCCTACGTCCAGGCGTTGCAGTACCTGTCGGGGGAGACGCTCGGCGATCCGGAGCGGCTCCGGGGCTGGCTGGACGTGTTCGAGATGACGGCGACGGTCGGCTCGGCCGGAATGCGCGGCCAATTGGGCCTTCAGGTGATCGACGACCGGCGGTCCGCGTACCGGGAGATCCGGTGTCCGTGTCTGGTCGTCGGATTCGCTGACGACCGGGTCGCCCGCCCGCACCTGGCCGAGGAAGTGGCCGGGTGCATTCCCGGTGGCAGGTATACGGAGATCGCCGGGTGCGGCCATTTCGGGTACCTGGAAAAGCCCGGGCCGGTGAATTCCGCGATCATCGGTTTCCTCGCGGAAGCGGAGCGCTGAAAGGGCGTCAATTTCGGCGGAGGCTTCCCGGCCTCGGGCTGACTCTTCTTGCCGGGCTCATTCCCGGGCGCGGCGGTTTTCCGGCCCGGACGGGTTCCCCGGGCATGACGGATTCCCGGACCCGTGCGGATTCCCGGACCTGGACGGTTCCCGGCCGCCCGACCGCCCCGACCGCCCCGGCCGCCCCGGCCGCCCCGGCCGCCCGGCTGACGGCGGCCGGGACCCGGTGCGGCCCGCACCGTCCGGTCACGCGCCGAGGGTGGCCCGGATGCGCTTCTTGTCGGGCTTGCCGACGGGCGTCAGCGGGATCTCGGTGACCAGGTGCAGCCCGGTGGGCGCGTACATCTCGCCCTTGTGACGGCTGACGAAGTCCCGCAGTTGCGCCGGGTCCAGTGGGCGTTCCGGCGCGGGGACGACCGCGACGTGCACCTCTTCGCCGGCGTCCGCGCGGCGTACACCGAACGCCGCGCAGTGGGCGACGGCGGGGTGGGTGAGCAGCAGGTCCTCCAGCTCGCTGGTGTAGACGTGGCCGCCCACCACGATGATCATGTCCTTGAGCCGGTCGACGATGTACAGGTAGCCCTCGTGGTCGAGGTAGCCCATGTCGCCGGTGTGCACCCACCCGTCGCGCAGGACTTCCGCGGTGAGTCCGGGCTGCTTCCAGTAGCCGGTCATGGCCTGGCCGGAGCGGACCCGGATCTCGCCCACCGCGCCGACGGGTACGGGGTCGCCCTGCTCGTCGTGGATGGCGATCTCGACGCCGGGGATCACCCGGCCGACCGTGGCCTGCCCTTCCCGGGGCATGTCCCGGTGCTCGTCCGGGCCGATGACGGTGATGTGGCCCGCCTCGGACTGGCCGTAGCCGCCGAACAGCACCGCGCCGAAGGTCTCGTGTGCCTGCCGCAGCCGCGTCGGCGAGGCGGCGCAGCCGCCGTAGCTGATCCGCTGGACGCTGGACAGGTCGGTGCCGGCCAGCCCGGGGTGGTCGAGCAGGCGGTAGATCAGCGGGGGCAGCAGCCACAGGTGGGTGATGCGCTCGCGCTCGACGGCGGCGAGCACCTCGCCGGGATCGAAGGAGCGCTGGAGGACCACGGAGCCGCCGGCCAGGAAGGTGGCGTCGGCGATGTTGCCGGCCACGTGGGCGAGGGTGGTGCAGGCCAGGAAGCGGGGTGGCGCACCGGCGCCGATGGAACCGAAGGCGAGCATGTCCCGGTAGGGGCCGTGGGGCATGCGGACGCCCTTGGGGACGCCGGTGGTGCCGCCGGTGTGGCGTATGCACCAGTCGTCCTCGGGGCGTGCCGCGCTCCGTACGGGGCGCGGATCGTGCCGTGCGGCGCGCGCCAGCAGGTCCTGGCCGTGCGGGCCGGGGCCGAAGGAGAGGACGTACGGGGGGCGGGCGTGGGCCAGCAGGCTCTCGGCGGCGTCCGGCAGGTCCGGGTCGACGAGCAGCAGCGCGGTGTCCACGCTCTCCGCGATGTGGGCGAGCGTCTCGGGGGCCATGCCCTGGTACAGGAAGACGGCCCGGGCACCGAGCAGGTTGGCGGCGTACCGTGCGCCGAGGGCCTCCGGCCGGTTCCCGGAGAGCAGGGACACGGTGCTGCCGCGCCCGATCCCCCAGCCGGACAGTTCCCGCGCGATGCGGTACACGCTGTCGCGGAACGCGCCGGCGGTGACCTCGCGGCCGTCCGCCGTGGTGACGACGGGGCGGTCCGGATTTTCCGCCAGGACATCGAGAATGGCTTCGACGTAGGTGCGGAAGTCGTTCGTCGGCGGATTCACCTCTGCGGCCGTGGTTTCGGTGGTCATGAAATATGTCTCCCTACCGATGTAGGCGATTACTACTTCTCGGTAAGCTAACAACTGGTTGCCGTATGAAGGTGTCCTGCCGATGAACAGCGTGTGATGTCTGAAAAGGGTCTGGCGCGGCATGCTTGCCCATGCATGCCGCGCCGATCATCCGTGACCGCCGCTTTCCGGCGCGCCGAATACTCGGGGCCGAGGGGCGCGTACCGGTGCCGCCCGATCAGTGGTGCGACGCCCGGTCGCGGATCTCCTTGAGCTGCGCCACCTGCGCCGACTGGCTCCGGACGATGGCGTCGGCGAGCCGCTTGGCGTCCTCGTTCCGGCCGAGCCTGCGCTCGGTGCGCGCCATCTGGATCGCGCCCTCGTGATGCCCGATCATCAACTCGGCGAACTTCCGGTCGAAGGCGGCTCCCTCGGCGTCCTTGAGGTCGGCCATGTCCTGGCCGGACACCATTCCGTCCATGTCCGACTCGTCCCGCCCGACCTGCCCGTGGTCCATGCCGTGCGGGCTGTGCTCGGCGGAGGGGGACCCCGGATCGCCGGACCCGGTCGCGGCCGCCTCCGGCTCACCCCAGGACCGCAACCACCCGCGCATGGTGGCGATCTCGGCTTTCTGGTCCTTCGCGATCGCCGCGGCCAGCTCCTTGACCTCCTGGTCAGCGGCGCGCGCACCGGCCGGCTCCGCCATCTCCACGGCCTGCCGGTGGTGCGGGATCATCCGCTGCACGAAGCGCGCGTCCGCGTCGTTGTAACTCTTCTCCGCCGGAGCCCCCGAGCCGCTACGGGACGCCGCGGCACCACTTTCCTTCCGCGCCCCGCCCCCGTCCCCGCTTCCGCAGGCCGCCAGGGCCAGCGCCCCGGCGACAACGGCACCGGCCAGTGCGATACGGCGACGGACACGTCGCTCACCACCCTGCATGATTCGCCCACCTCGATCTCTCTCCGCGCGGAGCACACCTCCGCGCGCGTCGGGCCTACGTCCGCATTACCGACGCGTACACGAGATCCGAAGCGCACGAGGGCGCGGCACGCCGCGAAGTGATGAGGGGGCCGGTCGCGCGGTTGACCGGAGGGGATGGGGCGGGCGGCCCGCGCCGCCCGCCCCGCTCTCTCAGGGGTGGCCGTCGGCGCCCCTGAGCTGCATGTCGACGTCGACCACCCCTTCGACGGCCCGGGCCAGGCGGGCCGCCACCGGTATGAGGGAGGTGTCGGTGACGGTGCCGGCGAGGGTCACGATGCCCTGGGAGACCTCGACGGTGAGGTGCTGCCGTCGGGAGGCGAAGAGCTGGCCGACGACCGTGTGGCGGACCTCCTCGGCGATGTCCTCGTCCTCGCGGAGGAAGACCTTGAGCAGGTCGCTGCGGCTGACGACCCCTTCGAGCCTGCCGAAGACATCCACCACCGGCATCCGTTTGATGCGGTACCAGGCCATGGTGCGCGCGGCCTGCGCGAGGCCGGCGTCCGCGTGCACGGTGACGGCGGGGGCCGTCATCAGCTCGTCGGCCGTCACACCGCCGGACTTGATCAGGGCGTCCAGTACGCGCATCTGCTCGATGCGCGAGGGGGTGTGGTCGCGGAACTCCTCCTTGGGCAGCAAGTCGGCCTCGGACACCACACCGACCACCCGCCCCTCCCCTTCGACGACGGGCAGGGCGCTGACCTTCCACTGCTCCATCGTGCGGACGATCTCCTTGAACGGGGCGGTGCGGCCGATACTGATCACGGTGCGGGTCATCACGTCGCCGACGGTGCGGGGGCTGCTCCCTGACGTCACGGGCTCCTGCATCACGGACTCCTTCAGCGCGGGCTCCTCCCCCCAGGGTTGTGCATCAGGGGCCCGTGCACCACACACCCGCCCACCGCGCCGGAGGCCGGGGCCGGCGGTGTGAGGAGGATCCGCCGGCCCCGGCGGCGCAAACCTGTGTCCGGGCCGCGGAGCGCCCGGCCGGAGCCCGGACACAGGTGGTCATCGCACGCCGCTCCCGTACGGCCCGTAGAGGTCGAGCAGCCGGGTGCGCGCACACCGCAGCCGGTCCCCGATCACCGCGGAGTACCGGAGCACCAGCGCGTGCCCGAGCGCGGGGTCCGCGTGGCACAGCGCCCGTACCTCTTCCGCGTCGAACTCCCAGGCCCGTACGGGGCTCAGCGTCTCCGCGCCCAGGTGCCAGGTGTACGGCGGGAACAGCCAGGACCAGCCCAGCAGGTCGCCGGGGTGCAGGGTCTCGACGACCGCGGCCCGGCGGCCCGGCACCCGCATGTCGAGCTGGACCGCTCCGGTACGCAGAATCCAGAAGCGGTCGGCCTTGCGGTCCTCCTCGAAGATCCGTGTCGCGGCCGGGAAGGAGACCTCCCGGGCCCGCGCCATCAGCCGCTCACGGTGTTCCGCCGGCAGCGCGCCGAGCCGTCCGGTCGTCGTCCTCACCGCTCCACCTCCGCTTCCGCGCGGTACCGGCACGGCGCCCACGGCCGTACCGGACGGGCCCCGCGCCCGGTGCCTCTCGGGCCGGGGTCCCCATGGGTCCAGGATCGGCTGCCGGGGGAGCGCTCCGGCACGGGCCGGACAGCCCTTTCACCGGGCCGAACAGCCCTGCCCGGCCGGGCGGCTACGCCGAAGTGGCGCCTTCGCGGCGGGCCGCGGGCCGGACGACCCGCCCGGCGTGCAGGAGGTGGACCGTGTCGGTGTAGGCGGCGACCAGGTCGAGTTCATGGCTGACGAGGACGAGCGTGAGCCGGCGCTCGGCGCGCAGGCGGGTGAGCAGGTCCAGGACCGCCGTGGCGGTCGCCGGGTCGAGGGCGGAGGTGACCTCGTCGCACAGGAGGAGGTCCGGTTCGGTGGCCAGGGCGCGGGCTATGGAGGCGCGTTGGCGCTGGCCGCCGGAGAGTTCGTGGGGGTAGCGGTGGGCGAAGCCGCGGGGGAGACCGACGGCGTCCAGGAGGCTGCCGACCCGTTCGGGCATCTCCGGCGGGGTGACGACGCGGTGGAGCCGGAGCGGGCGGGTGAGCGTCGCGCCTACGGTGCGGGAGGGGTTGAGGGCACCCAGGGGGTTCTGCGGGACGAACTGGATGCGCCGCTGCTGGTCGCGGCTGCGCTTACGGGCGTTCGCGGGCAGCGGCCGGCCGTTCCAGGTCAGCGTTCCGGCCCGGGGGACTTGAAGACCGGCGAGCGTCCGCAGCAGGGTCGTCTTGCCGCAGCCGGAAGGGCCGGTGATGCCGGTGGCGGAGCCGGCGGGGATGTGGAGGCCGGCGCCCTCCAGCGCGTGGTGGGTGTGGCCCCGGTGGCTGAAGGCGACGTGCAGGTGCTCGGCGTGCAGGCCTTCGGGGGCGGCGGAGGGGCCCCCGGCCGGTGCGGGGGTGCCCGCGGCCGGTGCGGGGGTGCCCGCGGTCCGGCTCGGTGGGCGGCCCTGGGCGGGGAGCGCCGCGGCGGCGGGCGCGTACGGAGCCGTCGCGGCTTCCCGCGCGTGGGAGTGGGAAGCCGCCCCGGTCTCCCGTGCGTCGGGAGTCGTCGTCCCGGCCTCCCGGGCGTACGGAGCCGTCCCGGCCGCCAGGGCCACGACCGAGTCGGCGCAGGTCTCGACGGCGCGCGGATCGTGGCTGGCCATGATGACGGCGAGACCGTGGTCGGCGGCGAGCCGGCGCAGGAGCGCGGTGATGTCGTCGCGCAGTCCGGCGTCGAGGCCGGCGGTGGGCTCGTCCAGGAGCAGCACGTCGGGACGCCGGGCCAGCGCGCGGGCCAGCGCGAGCCGGCGCTGCTGGCCGCCGGACAGGGCACCGGGCCGGTGGTGGGCGAGGGGCGCGGGCAGACGGCACTCGGCCATGACCCGGGCCACGGCCTCGGGCGAGGGATCGGCGGCCAGCTCGGTGATCAGACGGCGGGCCGTCATCCGGGGGTTGAGGGCGGAGCCCGGGTCCTGGCCGACGTAGGCGACGTGCCGGCGGCGCAGGGTGCGCAGCGCGCCGGGCGCGAGGGCGAGCACGTCCCGGCCGAGCACCTCGACGCTGCCGGAGGTGACGCGCGCGCCCTGCGGAAGCTCGCCGGTCACGGCGCGCAGCAGGGTCGTCTTGCCGGAGCCGGACGGGCCGGTGAGGGCGGTGATCCGGCCGCCGCGCAGAGCGAGGCCGGTGCGGCGCAGGAGTACGGGGCCGGTGGCGAGGCCGATTTCCAGGTCGGTGACGGTGACGGTCGGCGGCGAGTCGGTCAAGGCGGTGTCCTGGGGGAGGGGGCGCGGGCGTGGGGCGGCCGGGGGCGGAGCCGGAGTCTTCACTGCAGGGCGGCCCGGCGTGCGGTGGCGGGTGCCAGGGTGCCGGCGGCGAGGTTGACGCTGATCGCGAGCAGGCCGATGGCGAGGCCGGGCGCGACCACCGCCCACGGGTTGAGGAGGATGCCGGGGCCGTTCTCCCGGATCATCAGGGCCCAGTCGGCCTCCGGCGGGCGGGGGCCGAGCTGGAGGAAGCCGGCCATGGAGATGACGTAGACCGCGTCGACGAAGCGCAGGCCGAACAGGGCGAGGACGGTGGCGCGCAGATTGGGCAGGATCTCGCGCAGCGCCAGGTACCCCGGGCGTTCGCCGCTCGCGACGGCGGCTTCGACGAACCCGGTGGCGGCGACCGGCGCGGCCGCGCCGGCGACGATCCGTACCGCGTACGGGGTTCCCAGGACGACGGCCGCCACGGTGATCGCGAGGCGGCCGCCGCCCGGCCAGGCCAGGGCGAGCAGCATGATGCCCAGTACCGGCGGGAGGAGGATCGCGGTGTCCGCCGCGCGCTCGACCAGCCGCCCCAGCCGCGGGCTGAGGACGGCGAAGCAGCCGAGCAGGGCCGCCAGGAAGGTGACCACGACGGCCACCACGAGCGCGCTGCCGATCAGCGCGCTGCCGCCGTTCAGGAGGCGACTGAGCACGTCGCGGCCGAGCTGGTCCCCGCCGAGCGGCGCGCCGCCCGCGCCCGCCTCGCCGTACGGGGCGGTGACCGGCTTGTCGACCGGGTGCGCGGCGAGCAGCGGGCCCGCCAGGGCCACCAGGACGAGCAGTACGGCCGGGACGACGGGAGCCAGGGCCCGCGGCCGGAGACGGCGGACGCGGGGCCGGGCGGATATCGCGGCGGTGCTCATGGGCGGGCTCCCAGGGTGCGGGCGCGTGCCAGGTCGGCCAGCAGGAGGACGACGGTGATCAGGGCGGCCGAGCAGGCGACGACGGCCGCGATGACCGGCGTGTCCCGGTCGGCGACGGCCCCGGCCAGCACCGTGCCGACGCCGGGGTAGTTGAAGAGCGTCTCGACGACGACCGTGCCGCCGAGCAGCATGCCGGTGGACGTGGCGACGCCGGTGGCGATGGCGGGCCAGGCGCCCGGCAGCGCGTGCCGGAGCAGCACCTGCCGGGCGGGCAGGCCGTCCAGACGGGCCGCCTCGACGTGCGGGGCGGCGGCCTGGTCGGCGAGGGCGCCGCGGACGATACGGGTGTTCCAGCCGGTCTGCGGAACGGTCAGGGCGAGCACCGGCATCACCAGCATGGACCAGGTGGCGGGGGCGCCGCCGGCGCCGGTGACGGTGGCGGCGGGCAGCCACCCGGTCCACAGCGACAGCACCAGCAACAGGCCGACGGCGACCACGAATTCGGGCAGTGCGAAGGCGGCGGTGGAGGTGAGGTCCACGGCCCGGTCCACCGGCCCCTTCGGGCGGGCGGCGGCCCAGACGCCCAGGGCCAGCGAGCCGAGGACGGTCAGGGCGAAGGCGGTGCCGCCGAGCAGGACGGTGTTGGGCAGCGGCGCCGCGAGCAGGTCGCCGACGCGCTCACCGCGGGCCGAGGTGCCGAGGTCGCCGGTGGGCAGCGCGGTGATCCAGTCCCAAAAGCGCTCCCACACCGGCCGGTCCAGGCCGAGCAGCCGGCGGCGCGCGGCGACGCCCGCCGCGCCCTCGCCCCGCTCCGAGGTGGCCGTGGCCGCGTCGCCCGGCAGCAGTTCGATCGCGGCGAAGACCAGCGCGAGCAGCACCACCAGCAGCAGGACGCGCTGGGCCAGGAGGGCCACCGCCCGCGCGGCCAGGGCGCCGGCCCGCCGCGCGGCGGACTCCGGTACCGGCCGGGCGGTGGCCCCGGCGGGCCGGGTACCGGTCCGCGTCACGGGGCGAGCCAGACGTTTTCGAGCTGGACGCGTCCGTAGCCGGGCAGTTTCGGCAGGCCGCGCACCTTCGGCGCGGCCAGGTCGATGCCGTCCGCCATGCCCCACAGCAGGTAGCCGGACCGGTCGTGCTCGATGCGCTGGAGGTCGCGCAGGGCGGCGGTACGGGCGGTGCGGTCGGCGGTGGCCATGACCTTGCGGTACGCGGCGTCGAACGCCTGGTCCGACCAGTCGGCCTCGTTCTGCCCGGCCCCGGTGGTCAGGGTCTTGGAGGCGAAGAACACCACCGAGTCGTTGGTGCCCCAGTAGTTGGTGTAGAAGTCGCCCTTGAGCCAGGTCTTCTGGTAGAAGGCGCCGGACTCCTGTTTGACGACCTCGATCTTGACGCCTGCCTCGCGGGCCTGGGAGGCGAAGAGGGTGGCGGACTCGGCGAGCCCGGCGACGTCCTCGGTGGTGACGAGCTGGTACGTACGGGAGAAGTCGAACCGGGCGTCGGTCAGCAGTCGCTTGGCCCCGGCCAGGTCGCGCTTGCGCTGCGGGATGTCCTTGGCGTACGCGGGATCGCCGGTGCCGAGGATGTCGTTGGCGACGGTTCCGTACCCGGACAGCACCTGCCGGACCATGGCTTCGCGGTCCACCAGCAGCTTCATCGCCTCGCGGACCCGCGGGTCGGCGAACGGGCCGTCGGAGGCGCGCATCACGATGGGCATGGCCATGTCGTCGGGGCGCCGGACGACGCGGATGTCCTGACGAGCCCTGGCCGTACGGGCGGCCACGGCGCCGACGTTGGAGGCCACGTCGATCTGGCCGGACAGCATCGCGTTCGCCATCGCCTGCGGGCTCTGGAACATGGTGACCTCGATGGCGTCGAGGTGCACCGCGCCGCCGTGCCAGCGCGTGTTGCGCAGCAGCCGGGCGTTGCCGCCGCGGTACCAGTCCAGCTTGAAGGGGCCCGTCCCCGGGGCCTGGGGTATCTCCTGGTCGGGGGTGTCCTTCTGGAGGATGAACGTCGACAGCCGGGTGAGCAGCGGGAGTTCGGCGTTGGCGTAGTCGGAGACGAGGACGACGGTGCGCTTTCCGTCGGCGGTGATGCGGTCCGCCGCGACGCCGGGCAGCCGGGCCGCCCCGGACGGGGTGCCGCGCAGGCGCCGCAGCGACCAGACCACGTCGTCGGCGGTGACCGGGGCCCCGTCGTGGAAGGCGGCGTCCTCGGCGATCGTGAAGCGCCAGGTCCTCAGGTCCTTCGAGGGGGTGAAGGCGGAGGCGAGGCGGCCGACGGTGTTGTTTTTGTCGCCCGGCGCCGTCAGCGTGTCGTACACGAGGGCGATGACGAGGTAGTCGCTCTCGTTGCCCTGGGTCCCGTGCGGGTCGCGGGTGATCGCCGAGGGGCGGCCCAGGGCGCCGATGCGCAGGGTGCCGCCCTGCCGCGGGGAGCCGCCGGCGGCGGGTGTCGTGCCGTTGCCGCCGCCGCACGCCGCGAGCAGCGCGGCCGCGCCCAAGCCCCCGCCGGCCCACAGCACTTGCCGCCTGTTGAAGTTCACGCTGCCTCGCTCTGTTCGGTCGGTCACTTAGGGTTGCCTACCCTAAGGACAGTCGCCCCCGCAAGGGTGCTCGGTGTCGAGTGCGCCTGTGCGCCGGTGCCAACTGAGCTTTTACGGGCGCGAGTTGCGTGAAGCCGGGCATGTGCGACAAAGCAAAGTGAGGTTTGCCTAACCTAACTTCGATGGGTAGCGTCGTCACTGTCCGCTGGACCCCGAACCCCGGGTGGCAGCCAAGGCCGCCCCTGCCCCGGGCCGTCGAGCACACCGCGCCCTAGTCCGCGCGGCGTCGCACCGGACCCGATTCCCCACCCCCAACGGAACGGACTGCCTCGACATGACCACGGGAGCCGCACCCGTCCGCCAGCTCGACCCCGCCGACGCCACCACCCTGCGCCGCACCGCCGAGAACATCCTCGCCGCGACCGGCACCCCCGCCGCCACGCCGCACCTCCTCGCCCACGTCGCGGAGTCCGCCGCCGCACTGCCCGGCACGGTCCGCCACCACCTGCGCCCGGTCGACACCGACGACGGCCTGTTCGTGCTGCGCGGCCTGCACGTCGACGACGCCGAACTGGGCCCCACCCCCGCCGGCTGGGCCGCCGCCGGCGACAGCGGCGCCGTGCACGACGTGGTCCTGCTGCTGCTCGCCACCGCCATGGGCAACCCCATCGCCTGGGAAGGCCAGCAGGACGGCCGCTTCGTGCACAACATCGTCCCGGCCCCCGGCCACGAGACCGAACAGACCGGCGCCAGCAGCACCGTGCTGCTCAGCCCGCACACCGAGGACGCCTTCCACCCCGGCCGCGCCCACCTGCTCATGCTGAGCTGCATGCGCAACCACGACCGCATCGCCACCACGGCGGCCAGCATCCGCCACGTACGGCTCGACGCGGCCGACATCGAGCTGCTGAGCCGGCCCCTGCTGCCGATCCTGCCCGACGCCGCGTACACCGATGCCCGTGCCTTCGACGGCGGCCGGCCGCCCGCGGTCCCCACCCTCTTCCGGGCGGACGACGGCCCGACCCTGCGCTTCGACCCCGCCTACACACCGCTCGACGACGCGAGCCCCGCCCACCGGGCCGCCTACGGACGGCTGTCGGACGAACTCGCCCGCGTCTCGGGCGCCGTGCGCCTCGCCCCGGGCGAGGTGCTCGTCGTCGACAACGACCTGGTGGTACACGGCCGGGTGCCCTTCCAGGCCCGCTACGACGGCACCGACCGCTGGCTCAAGCGTGCTTCCGTCCGTGTCCCCGCGCGCCGTACACGCCCCCTGGCCGAGCGGTCCGAGCACGGTTACGGTCAGGCCGCCGTCGAAGCCCACGCCGCATGACAGCCCGCATCTCCCCGAGGACGGACATGACCGACAGCACCGTGGCCGCCGACACCGGTCCCATAGCCGCCGACGACCGGTCCCTGCGCATCCTGGCCACCAGCGACCTGGCGGACCTGCACATCGCCCTGTCCGACGTCGTGGCCACCGTCGAAGGCGCCTACCGCACCCTCGCCACCGGCGGCTCCGACAACCCGCGCAAACTCACCGTCAAGCCCGCCGACGGCCACTCCGTCGCGTACGCGATGCTCGGCCGGGACGGCGCCCGCGACATCGTGGCCGTCAAGACCTCGTACAAGCACGGCCTCGACCGGGACCGCGGGAACCAGCACTACTACACGACGCTGACGCTCTACGACGACGTCACCGGCCTGCCGGTCGCGCTGATGGACTGCGGCCGCGTCGGCTCGCTGCGCACCCCGGCCGCCTCCGCCCTGCTGGCCCGCGAGTGCGCCCCGCCCGGCGCGCGCGGTGCCCTGGTCATCGGCACCGGCACCCAGGGCCGCCTGGCCCTCCCGTTCCTGCTGACGACGCTGCCGGACCTGGAGCGCCTGATGCTGTCCGGCACCCACCCCGAGGGCATCGCGGCGGTACGCGCGGAGCTGCGGGCCCACTTCCCGGACCGGGACGTGGAGATCGTCACCGACCTGCGGGCCGCGGCGGGCGACGCCGACGTGCTCGTGGCGACCGCCGGCGGCCACACCACGGCGGCCGTCGAGGCCGACTGGCTCAAACCCGGCGCGCTGGCCGTCCTCGTGGGGCACGGCCTGGCGCCCTCGACCCTGCACCGCGCCGACCGGGTCGTGGCCACCAGCGAGGCGCAGATGAAGGTCACCGGCACCGACATGGCCGACGAAGCCGGCCGGTTCCCCGCCGTGGACGCCGAGTTCCCGGCCGTCCTGGCCGGCACCGCCACCGGACGCGGCACCGCGCAGGAACGTGTCTTCGCCTACAACAGCGGGCTGGTCGTCACCGACATCGCCCTCGGCCACCGCTTCGCCCAACTCGCCCTCGACCAGGGGCTGGGAACGCGGGTGGCGCTGTGGCGGTGACCGGCCCGCACCCCGTGGACGTACCGACGCTGCCCGCCCACCTCGACCCCGACACCGACCGGGTCCTGGACAGCGGCCTGCCGCACGAACTGTCCTACGCCTTCGACGGCCCCTTCCACTTCCTGCTCCCGCACCGCTTCGACGCCAACCTCACCGCCTTCCGCACCGCCCTCGACGACGCCGGGGTGGCCGGGCGCGTGTACTACGCGAAGAAGGCCAACAAGGCCGCCGTCTGGGCGGAACGCTGCGCCGCACACGGAGCGGGCGTGGACGTCGCGAGCGTCCCGGAGCTGCGCGAAGCCCTCGGACACGGCGTACGCGGCGAGCACATCGTCGTCACCGGACCGGCCAAGAGCGACGCGCTGCTGCGCCTGGCCGCCCTCCAGGGCTGCCTGGTCGCCGTCGACGCCCTCGACGAACTCGACCTGCTCGTCACCCTCGCCCTGACCGGTACCGCCCGCCCGGCCCGCCTGCTGCTGCGCCGCCTGCCCCCCGGGCAGCCGCACAGCCGCTTCGGGATGACGGCAGCCGAGCTGGACACCGCGCTGGATCGGTGCGTACGGGCCGGGGACGCCGTACGGATGGAGGGCTTCAGCTTCCACCTGTCCGGATACGCCGTCCGGCCGCGCGCCGACCTCGCCGGGGAACTCGTCGGCCATTGCCTGCGCGCGCGGGAACTGGGCCTGCGGGCCGACCGGATCAGCATCGGCGGCGGCTTCGCCGTCGACTACAGCGGCGCGCGCCACTGGCAGACGTTCCTCGCCGCGCAGCGCCCCGACCACTACCACGCGCACAAGACGTTCGACGCCGACGGCTTCTACCCGTACCACTCGCCCGTCGCCGGGGCCGACGCCCTGCGCGCCGTCCTCGACACCGTCCCCGCGGGCGGCCGCACCCGCCTGGCGGACCGGCTCAGGGAGACCGGCACGCTCCTGATGGCGGAGCCCGGCCGGGCCCTGCTCGACGGCGCCGGCGCGTCCGTCTTCCGCGTCCAGGGTGTCAAGGAACGCGACGGCTACCGGATCCTCACGGTCGACGGCACCAGCTTGAGCCTCTCCGAGCAGTGGTTCAACAGCGAGTATCTGCCCGACCCGTACCTGGTCACCCCGGACGGGCGGGTACGGGGGGACGCCGTGCACCCCGCGTGCGTCGGCGGCGCCACCTGCCTGGAGACGGACCTGCTCACCTGGCGCAAGATCCCGTTCCCCGCCCGGCCCCGCGTCGGTGACCTGCTGGTCTACCCGAACACCGCCGGATACCAGATGGATTCGAACGAGTCCCCGTTCCACGACCTGCCGCTGCCGCCCAAGGTCGTCGTGGACCGGCTGGGCGACCGGCCGCGCTGGCGCCTCGACCGGCGCCCCGCCCGCTGAGGCCGGCCACCGGCCCGCGCCGCCCGGCTTCGTACGACCCCTGTGACCAGCCTTACCTGCCCAGGAGCCGCCCCGTGAACGAGGCCCTCGCACGCCCCGCCGTGGTCTCCCGCCTGTCCGACCTCATCGGCTGCACCCCGCTGTTCGAGCTGTGCCGCACCGAGACGGGCAGCCGCCTGCTGCTCAAGCTGGAGATGTTCAACCCGACCGGCACCGCCAAGATCCGCATGGCCCGCCAGATGGTCCTGGACGCCGAGGCACGCGGCGACCTGCGGCCCGGCGGGCGCATCATCGAGTCCACCTCCGGCAACACCGGCCTGGGCCTGGCCGTCATCGCCGCCGAACGCGGCCACACCTTCACCGCCGTCGTCGACCACCACGCCTGCACCGACAAACTGCGGGCCATGAAAGCCCTGGGCGCCGAACTCGTGCACGCCGTCGACGACGGCTCCGACGAGCTGGCCACCGCCGCCCGCGAGGAGCTGGCCGAGGAGCTGGCCCGCGGCCAGGACAACACCGTCTTCACCGAACAGCACAACAACCCCAGCAACGGCGTCGGCTACTTCCCCGTCGCCCACGAACTCCACCAGGCCCTCGACGGGCGGATCGATGTCCTGATCGGCGCGGTGGGCACCGGCGGCGCCCTCTGCGGCACCACCCGCGAACTACGCACCCTCGTCCCCGGATGCCGGACGGTCGGCGTCGAACCCAAAGGGTCCATCGCCTTCGGCGGCCCCGCCCACGGCTACCACCAGTCCGGCACCGGCACGCCCGAGGGCGCCGAGATCGGCGCGCTCGTCGACTTCACCCTGATCGACGAGGGGGTGAAGGTCGGCGACGCCGAGGCGTTCGCCACCGCCCGCGCCGTCGCCCGCGCCACCGGACTGCTCATCGGCGGCTCCGCGGGCGGCGTCGTCCACGAGGCCCTGGCCCGGCTCCCCGCCGCCCCGCCCGGCACCACCATGGTCGCGTTGGTCAACGACGGTGGTGAGAAGTACCTGGACACCGTCTTCGACGACGACTGGATGCGCGCCCGCGCTCTCCTCGACCGCGACCTGGAACGCGAAGTCGACGAAACGCTCACCAAACTCCGCAGGATGTGACCCCGCCCATGCAGTTGACCACGCTCCTCCGCGACAGCCGCGCCCTGGCCGCCCTCGCCGTCCCCCTCGTCCTGACCCAGCTCGCGCAGGTCGCCCTGACGACCACCGACACCGTCATGATGGGGATGCTCGGCACGGCCGACCTGGCGGCGGGCGGGCTGGCCATCGTCATCTTCAACCAACTGCGCACCATGGGCGTCGGCCTCCTGACCTCCATCGGCAACGGGATCGCCGCCGCCGCGGCGCGCGAGGAGACGGCGCGGGAGCGACCGGACACCGACCCGCGGCAGGGGGACGCCGAGATCCGTACGATCCTCCGCGCCGGCCTGGCCGTGGCGACCCTCGCCGGGCTGGCGGGCGCCGCCCTCATGCTGCTCATCGGCCAGGCACTCACCTGGCTCGGCCAGGACGCGGACGTCGTGGAGCGCGCGCGGACGATGCTGCTCGCCCTCGCGCCGGGCCTGCTGCCGTGCCTGTGGTTCCAGGCCGTCCGCCAGTTCACCGTGGGGATGCGGCGCCCGCAGGCGCTGCTGCGCATCACCGTCGTATCCGTCGCCGTCAACGCCGCGCTCAACTGGGGACTGATCCACGGCACCTGGGGGCTGCCCGAACTGGGCCTGCCCGGCGTCGGGGTGGCCACCACGCTCGTGTACTTCCTGTCCTTCGCGGCGCTGTACGCCTCCGCGAAGCGTGACCCCGTGCTCGGCCCCCACCTCGGCCTGAACATCGCCGGGGCCGACCGCGCCGCGGTCGTCCGCATCGTCCGGCTCGGTGTGCCCATTGCCGCGACCTACGGGTCCGAGGCCGGATTCTTCTCCGTCACGGCCCTGATGGCCGGCTCGTTCGGCAGCGCGGCCCTGGCCGCGCACACCGCCGTCAACCAGCTCGTCTACATCGTCTTCCAGGTCGCTGTCGGCCTGTCCCACGCCGCGTCCGTCAACGTCAGCCGCGAGCTGGCCCTCGGCCGTACCGACACCGCGCTGCGCATCAAGAACACCGCACTGGCCTGCGCGGGCGCCGTCATGGCCGTCGTCGCGCTCGGCTACGCCACCCTGCCCCGGCTCGTCCTCAGCCCGTTCTTCGACACCGGCGGGACCCGGGACACCGAAGCCGTCTCCATCGCCACCCACCTGCTGCTCGTCGTCATGGTCCTGCAGTTCTTCGACTGCGCCCAGAACATCGGCGTCGGCCTGCTGCGGGGCCTGGACGACACCGCGAGCGGCTTCCGCATCACCCTCATCGGATACTGGGCCGTCGGTCTGCCCGCCGCCTGGCTCCTGGGCTACGCCGCCGGGCTCCACACCCTCGGCATCTGGCTCGGCCTCCTCACCGGCCTCGCCACCACCGCCGTCCTGCTGCTGCGCCGCTTCGGCGCGAGCCTGCGCGCCAGGACACCCACCCCGCGGACCGTACGGACGGCGTGAACGGCCCCGCGCGGCGGGCGGGAAGCCGGGGCAGGCGGGGCGTCACGGCCACACCACCTTGCGGAAGGCGTACGAGCCGTCCGGCTTCAGCTCCACCAGCGCCAGCGGCTTGCCCTCCGGGTCGCCGTGGTCGTCGAAGCGGATCGGCCCGCTGACCCCGTACACCGGCTCGCTGCCGCCGATCTGGAGCAGCATCTGGCGGGTGCTGCCGGTGGTGACCGGGCCGCTGCCCTGCCGGCCCGCGCCGTTGCGGATGGCCACTCCCAGGGTGAGCACCGTGTCGTGGCCCATCATGGCCTGCCCGTCGGCGAGTTCGGCGTCCGTACGGCGGATCTCCTGCCGGTAGGCGTCGCGGAACTGCGGCAGCGGGTTGTCGGCGCCGGGGTAGGCGTCCGTCCACTGGTCGGGGTGGGCCAGCACGGTGTGGTGGACGGTCAGCCGGCTGCGCTCCCACACCTTGCGGAACGCCTGGCGCGCCTCGTGACTCTCCGGCACGTCGAAGACACCCACCACGTCGTCCCCGGTGACCACCGTGGTCGGGCAGCGCCGGCCGGCGGCGGCCATCGCCTCGATGAAGACGCGCAGCGCCCGCCCCCGGCCCGCGAAGTACACGGCGTCCGGCGGGTCGGCGCACACCCGGTCGGCGAGCGAGGAGAAGGCGTTGGCGGTGGCGGGGTCGGCCGAACTGTAGGCCAGCCCGAGGTCGGTGACCTTCAGCCCGTGGCGCGCGGCGGCCGAGGCGAAACTGTGGTGCAGGGACGTGCTGTAGGTGTCCTGCTCGCTGCGGTCCTTCAGGGTCGTCACCCGGTACGGGCGCCGCTGCCCGGGGCGCTGTTGCAGGGCACGCAGGTAGCGCACCGCGGCCGACGCCTGGTCGGAGTTGGTCGCCGCCACCCGCCAGAAGCCGGTCTGCCCCGGCCGGTTGATGGCGTCGGCGGTCACGGTCGAACCCATCATGGGGATCCTGGCCTCCCGCAGGGCGTCGATCGCCTGCTGGGTGGTCCGGCGGCTCTGCCCGAGGCCCGCCACGGCGACCAGGTGCTGATCCCCGTCCTTCATCTCCTTGAGCTGGTCCACCAGCGGCTTCCACTGCGCGGAGCCGGCACCGCTGTTCGCCAGCAGCAGCTTGACCTGCGGCGAATCGCCGCGTCCGCCGCGCCGCGGGTCGTTCAGTTCGAGCTGGGCCAGGTAGGCCCCCTCCAGCTCCCGGCGTATGCTGTCGCGCCCCCGGTCGCCGGTGCCCGGCGTCATCGGCTGGAGGTAGGCCACCGACACCCAGGGCTTGCCGGACCGCGCCACCCGCCGGTTCTCGGCGAGGATCTGCCGGGAGATGTCCCGCAGCGCGGCGTCGAACACGTACGAGCCGTCGGTGACGCCCACGCACTCGTCCTGCGGCCCCTGTTCGCGCACTCCGTCGGCACACCGTACGAACGCCGTGTCGTACACCCAGTACCCGCCCACGCCCAGGGCGCCCGCGACGGCCACGGCGACGGAGGCCCGCAGCCACTTGCGGGGCCGCGGCCGCGGGGCCGTGAGCTGGTCCTCGTCACTCATCCGACGGTCACCAGGGTTTCCTCTCGTAGGCGGCCGCCCGCTGCCACAGCACGTCGTGGTCCGTCTCGTCGCTCAGCCGGCCGCTCAGGGTCTGCAGTGCATCGACAATCTTCGGGTACAGCTCGGCCTCCGGATCGCCCAACGGGTCGGACCACAGCGCCGCGTAGGGATCGGACGCCGGGTGGGTGGTGATCCACCCGGCGACCAGCAGGCGGGTGACCATCAGCCGGTCGGGCGGGCTCGGCGCCCGCGCGAGCCGGTGCTGGAACTCCGCGCCCGCCGAGCGGGCCGCCGCGTCCGCCTCCCAGCGGCGCGGCGCGCGCTGGATCCAGGACAGTTCCGCGCACCACGCCCGAGCCGAACCACCGCCCTCGCACACGTCGAGGAAGCGGTCGTGCAGATAGTCCGCGGTGCCCTGGACGTCGCCGCCCGCCAGCCGGTGGTAGGCGCCGACCCGTCCCGACTCCGCCGCGTCCCGCAGGATCTCGTGCGTACGGTCCCACGGCGCGCGGCCGTCGGCGGATGCCGCGGCCAGCGACAGCCTGCCCAGCAGCAGCCTGCGGACCAGGTCCGGGAGCGCGCTGTGCGGCTGCCCGTCGAAGGTGATCCGTTCGGCGTGCCGGTCGTCGTGGGCCAGCTCCCGCAGGAGCCGCGGCGGGGAGTCGGCCTGCCGCCACAGGTCGGTGGCGCTCGCGGCCTGCCCGAGGGTCACGGCGGCGGCCGCGCGGGGCAGCGCCCCCTCGACCAGCTCCCGCGGCAGGTCCTGGAGAAGCAGGTCCAGCAGCTCGTCCGCGACGGAGTGCGGCCCTTCGGGCGCCAGCACCATGCGCAGCCGCCGCCCGCACGGCACCTCCGGCGCGAAGTCCTCCAGCGCGTCCAGCACCGCGCGGGTGGCGGCGGGGTGCCCGCGCGTCAGCTCGTGGACCGTACGGCCCAGCCAGGCCACCGGATGCGTGCGGCCCGCCAGCGCCGTCTGGGGCATCCGCTTCACGTACGGGCCGGCCTGCTCCTGCACCTCGGCCCGGTCCAGCCGGCGCAACTGCGCCACCTCCAGGCGGGCGCCGCCACCGGGCCGGGCCACGGTCCGCGGCACGAACGACTCCGGCCCGTCCTCCTGCTCCGGCGGCTGCCAGCACGACAGGTAGCCGCCGAGCTGCTGGGGCCCCTGCTCCAACTGCCGCAGCACGTCCGGCGCGCGGCGCGCGCCCGCCACGACCACCAGCGGGTCCGGACGCTCCGGCCCGGCGGCCCGCGCCTCGACCAGCGCCTGGAGGAACGCGTCGCCCAGCTCGCTGTCGGCGTTGTCCAGCAGCACCAGGCAGCGCAGGGTGCGGGTACGGTCGCCGCCGTGCCGGGTGTACGCGCCCTGGAGGTCGGCGAGGAACGCCTGGAGCAGCACCGACTCGGCGCGCTCCCGCTGGGCCGCCGTGCCGTGCCGGAAGTGCTGGTTCAGCTCGACGAGGGCGTCCGCCGGGACCTGCGGCCGGGAGCCGCCGTGCGGCACCCGGCCCAGCCGCCGGTGCACGCCCCACCAGACCCGGACCCGCTGCCAGCCCTGTATCAGCGGCACGACCGCCGCCGACCAGCCGGGCAGCCCCATGGGCACGCCGACCGAGGCCACCAGCTCCCGCAGCACCGCCAGGGAGTGGTCCTCCGCCCGGCCCGTCCGCAGCGCCTCGCGCATCTGGCCCAGCGCGGCGTCCCGGCTCTCCGGGTCGGCCTCGGCGGACAGGGCCATCAGCAGGACGGCGAAGGACGGCAGGGCCAGTGGCGGGTAGTCCGGGCGGCGGGCGTTGAGCTGGAAGGCGATACGGGCCAGTACGTCGACGGGGTGGTGCGCTCCGTCGTCGAGCGCCGCGAGGTCCAGGGCGGCCAGCGGGGCCCGGCGGCCCCAGGTCTCCAGCCGGCCCGCCAGCGCCGTCTTGCCGCTGCCGCGGGGGCCGAGCAGGAGCAGAACGGGGTGCCGGGTGTGCTCACCGCGGTCCCGGACGAGCCGCTGACCGATGAACTCCCGGATCATCAGATCACGTCGGGACTGCACCGTGCCCCCTCGTGGTCACCGTCGTGAGTGACCAGGATGCAGCAAAAGGGGGCGTGCGCAAGGCGGTTCGGGACCAGAGGTGACCACTGTGCCGTATGAGGCCGGTGAGGTGCGGCGGGGCGTACTTTCCGCGCCGTACGCGGGAGGATCGTGCGACACGGGCCCCAGGGGCGGCCCCTGGGGGTGTCTCGACGGCGTCCCCGGGGCGTACCGGCACCGCCTCAGTAACGGCTCCCGGGAATGCCGGCGTCGCGCGGGCCGTACGGCGCCGAGTCGAGCCAGCGCCCGGCGCGGCGGGAGCGGGGGGCCGCGATGGCCGCCAGACGCTGGGCCGTCCGGCGCCAGGGGGTGCGGGCGGTGAGGTGGGCCAGGGCACGCCCGGCCGCCTGACGGTTGAGCAGGGCGGCCCGGTGCCGGGCGGCCGCGAAGCCGGGCACGTCGCCGGTGGCCAGGGCGGCCGCGGCCGCCGCCGCGTCGGCGATGCCCGAATTCAGGCCCCGCGCCCCGAAGGGGGCGAAGAGGTGCCCCGCCTCCCCGGCGAGCAGCACCCGCCCGTGCGGGTCGGTGAGACCGTCGGCCACCACCTGCTGGAAACGGTAGTGCGAGGACCAGGTCACGGCGCAGCCGTGCCCGTCCGGCAGCAGGCCGGGCAGCCAGTCCGCCGCGGCCCCGGCCAGCGCCTCCGGGTCGTCGTCCGGGCGGCACTGGACGTCCACCCGCAGTCCGCCGCGGAACGGCACGGTCAGCACGTTGCGCCCGGCCATGCGTGGGTCCCGGTAGTGGAACGCCCGCTCCTGCGGCAGCGGGTGCCCGGGGTCGTCGGCGACGTCGAGCACGAGGAACGCGTGCGGGGAGCGGGGCCCGCGCAGCCGTACGCCGACGGCCCGGCGCACGGCCGACCGCGCCCCGTCACAGCCGACGGCGTACCCGACGCGGTGCTCGGCCTGCGGCGTGCGCACCCGTACGCCGTCGGGCGAGGAGGCGAGCCCGGTGACCGGGGTGCCCCAGTGGATCTCCGCGCCGGCGCGGTGGCAGGCCGCGCGCAGCAGTTCCTCCATGACGGGCTGCGGGAGGCTGGAGAACGGCGCGCGGTCCACCGGGGGCGGGGTGTACGTGCGGCGGTGGATCTCCCGGCCCTCGAACGAGGTGCATCGGGCGCCCCAGACCAGTCCGTTGCGGACCAGCTCGGTGCCGAGTGCCGGGTCGGCGGCGGCGAGCGTGGCCAGCGACTGCCGGTGCAGGAAGATCGCCCGGCTGCCGGGCCGCGGCGCGTCCTGTGCCGCTGCCTCCAGCACGGTGACGGCCAGGCCGCGGGCCCGCAGCAGCAGCGCCGTGGCCAGCCCGACCGGGCCCGCGCCCACGACGAGGACGGGGGGTGTCGTGATGGTGTCCATGACGGCCTCCTAACGGGGCAGCCGGCCGCGCGCGACCTTGCCGCCCGCGGTGGTGGGGAGTTCGGGCAGGAACGTCGTACGGCGGGGGATCTTGTACGGGGCCAGGTGCGCCCGGCAGTGGGCGAGGATCGCGGCCTCGTCGGCCGCCCCGTCGTCGGCGGTCGCGATCCAGGCCTGCGGGGACTCGCCGCGTACCGCGTCCGGCATGGCGGTGACGGCGACCGCGGCCACGGCCGGGTGGCCGGCGATCACCCGCTCCACCTCGGCCGGGTAGACGGTGTAACCGCCGCACAGGATCACGTCCTTGAGGCGGTCCAGGACGGTGACGCCGCCGTCGTCCGTCACCCGGCCGACGTCCCCGGTGCGCAGCTCGCCGCCGGGTGTCAGGACCCGTGCGGTGGCCTCGGGGGCGCCGAGGTAGCCAGGGGTGACGAAGGGGCCGCGTACCAGCAGTTCACCGTCCTGGCCCGTACGGACCCCGGCGCCCGGCACGGGCGGGCCCGCGGTGCCCGGGTGGCGGGGGTCGTCGGCGGGGGTGAGCGAGGCCAGACCGGCGAGTTCGGTCATGCCCCAGCCCTCGGCGAAGACGGCGCCGGACCGTTCCTGCCAGGCGCGGGCGAGCTGTTCCCCGGCGGGCTGGCCCGCGGAGAGCGAACAGCGCACCGACTCCAGCGGCAGCCCCGCGTGGGCCAGCAGCCGCCGGTACATCGTCGGCACCCCGGCCAGCACGGTGGGGCGGTGCCGGCGCAGTGCCTCGGCGACCGCCTCCTCGGTGAAGCGGCCGAGGAGGACGAGGGTGGCCCCGGCGGACAGCGCGGCGTTCAGGACGTTGGTGCCGTAGGTGTGGGCCAGCGGCAGCGGACTGAGCACCGTGTCCCCGGGCCCCAGCGCGAGGCGCCGGGCGATGTTCTCGCCACCGAGCCGCACCGCGCGCCGGGTCTGGAGCGCCCCTTTGGGTCGCCCGGTGGTGCCGGAGGTGTAGGCGATGGTCCCGACGCCGGAGAGATCGGTGGGGCAGCGGGGCGGGGCCGAGGGGCCGGGTGGCGGCGGACCGGGTCCCGCGGTGGTCAGGACGAGCACGGCGCCGCTGTCGGCGGCGGCGTGCCGGATCTCGTCCGGCGCGGAAGCGGCGTTCAGCGGGACGCCCACGGCGCCCAGTTCCGCCAGCGCCAGGTAATCCGTGATCCACTGGCGGCCGTTGGGGCGGCAGAGCACCGCCCGGTCGCCGGGGCGCAGTCCCGCCGCGCCGAGTTCGGTGGCCCGGTGGGTGACCTTGTCGCGCAGCGCGCGGCGGGTGAGGGGGCCCTGCTCGTCGATGAGGGCGATGTCGGTGTGGTGTCGGCGTGACATGAGAGGCTCGCTTTCCTGAGGCGTACGGACGGTGCGTACGGAAGGTGGGGACGGGGGCGGAGGCGGCGGATCAGGCCGCGGGCCGCCAGGCGGCAGCGGCGGTGTGGACCGTCCGCAGCACCTCGGCCGGTGTACGGCCGCTCTCGTCGAGCAGCAGGCCGCCGGGGCGGCTGCCCACCGAGGCGTGGGTGTCGAAGAACGTGTCGACCTCGGCCGCCGCCGTGGCCCCGCCGGGCCGGGGTGCGCAGACCCAGGTCACCGGGGTGCCGGTGGAGGCCACGGCCTCGATCAGCGCGGGCAGTTCGGCCACGATCCGGTCCGGGGCGAGCCGTACGGCCAGCAGGAGCCGTCCGGGTGTCCGCTCCGGGTTGAGCGCCGCACAGCGCGCGGCGACCTCACGGGGGTGGCGGCCCGGCCGGGGGCAGAGCCCGACCACGGTGCCGGGCGGTGGCACCCGGTCGCCGTCGGCCGTCCACCCGACCTGCCCGACGACGGCCGGCGGGCAGGCGTCCAGGAACGTCATGAGCTGCGGGAAGTCCTCCAGCCAGGCGGGGGAGCGGGCCGCGGCCCGGTACTCCTCGGCGACCCACCGCGCCTCGCGCGGCAGCACGCCGGGCGCGGGGTGCCCGCCGGTGACGACGGCGACGGGCACACCGGCCACGTAGTGGACCAGTCCGGCGGCCACCGTCGTCAGTGCTCCGGTCGCATGGCGCCCGAGGTGCAGCAGGAACGCTTCGCCACCCACTGTCGGAGCCAGCGCCGGACACGGGTCCGGTACGGGGGGCCCGGCGCGCCCGATCTCCTCGGTGAGCGGACGCGGACGGCCCGCCAGGCGCTGCCGGGCCGGCGGGGACGGGACGACGACCGGCTGCGGCCGGACCGGAGCCGGCTCCGGGCCCGGCTCCGGGTCCCCGCGCCCGTCGCTCTCCAGGCCGGCGGGCACCAGCCGCGGGTTGAAGAGTTCGCGGATGAACAGCCAGGGCCGCTCACCGTCGAGCACCACATAGGACTTGAACACGGCGGGCCGGACCCGGCCGCCCTGTTCCCACCCGGCCACGCCGACCTCCACCAGCCGCCGGCTGCGCATCGCGCCGGCGGCCCGCAGGCCGTAACCGATCGGCGTACGGCCGCTGGTGAGGCACGCGGCCAGCGCCGGGTCGTCGGGGACCAGCCCGACGACGGTGTTGAGCGAGACGGGTGTCAGCGCGGCGTCGGCCAGCGCGGAGCGGCGTACCAGGACCTGTTCGTCGCGGCCCAGGCTCAGGCAGCGGCGGGCCAGCGCGTCCTGCGCGGCGGCGGGCGCGGTGCCCTGGTGCAGGACGCGCAGCCGCAGGGGGGTGGCGAGCGCGGACTCCAGCAGGGTGGTGGTGAGCCCGTCGCTGGCGAGCAGCATCCGGGTCAGCGGGCTGCTGAACCGGGCGACGTCCCCGAGGTCGAAGGGCCGTGGCGCCGGCCGGTCCGGGGCCCGGTCGCCGGCGCCGGCACAGCCGTCCGGCATGTGGCGGTCGGTACTGGGATAGCGCAGCGGGGTGAACACGGTCAGGTCCTTTCCATGAGGGCGGCGGAATCGGGGTCCGCCACCCGGCGGGGGTGGGGGCAGGCGGCGCGGCGGCGGGCGCGTGCCGCGCCGGCCAGCTCCCGCAGGAGCTGGGCGGTGCCGCTCCAGCCGATGCACGCGTCGGTGACGCTCTGTCCGAAGACCAGCTCACGGCCGGCCCCGGAGTCCTGGCGGCCGGGCACGAGGAAGCTCTCCAGGAGCAGGCCGCGCACCGTGGTGTCGCCGTCGGCGATCCGCACCGCGAGGTCTTCGGCGACCGCGTGCTGCCGATCGTGCTGCTTGCCGCTGTTGCCGTGGCTGGCGTCCACCACGACACGGGCGGGCAGCCCGGCCGTGGCGAGCAGCTCCGCCGCCCGGCGGACGTGTGCGGCACCGTAGTTGGGGCCCTCCGCGCCGCCGCGCAGGACGACGTGGCAGTCCGGGTTGCCGCTGGTGCGCAGCAGGGACACCGGTCCGGCGCCGGACGCGCCGAGGAAGGTGTGCGGTGCGGCCGCGGCCCGTACGGCGTCGACCGCGACCTGGACCGAGCCGTCCGTGCCGTTCTTGACGCCGACGGGCATCGGCAGGCCGCTGGCCAGGTCCCGGTGCACCTGGCTCGCCGCCGTACGGGCCCCGATGGAGCCCCAGGCGACGACGTCGGACAGGTACGCCGGGGTGGCCGGGTTGACCCATTCGCAGCCCACCGGCAGCCCGGACTCGGCGATGTCGAGCATCAGGGACCGGGCTTCGGCCAGGCCGCGGCCGAGGTCGGCGCCGCCGTCCAGGCCGGGGTCGCCGACCAGGCCGGGCCAGCCGAGGCAGGTGCGCGGCTTCTCGACGTAGACCCGCATCACGACGAGCAGGTCGTCCGCCAGCCGGTCCGCCGCGTCCCGCAGCCGGGACGCGTAGTCGAGGGCGGCCGCCCGGTCGTGCACGGAGCACGGCCCGACGATGACGAGCAGCCGGTCGTCCCGGCCGTCGAGGATCCGCACGATGTCGTGCCGGGCGGTCATGACGGTGTGCGCCGCGTGGTAGGTGAGCGGCAGCCGTTCACACAGTTGCGCCGGGCTCTCCACCGGCAGGACGCGGGTCTGGCCGCCGGTGGGGCGGATCCGGCGTCCGTCGCGGTGACGGATGCGTGGCGTGTCCGGGGTGTGGGCCGGGGCGCCGGTCGGGGTGTCGGTCGGGGTGGTCATGGTGGTTCGCTCCTTCGGGGCGGTGCGGGCGGTGTCCTGGGGCGGGCGGGGCAGGGCAGTCATGTCTGGTGCCCTCCGTGGCCCCCGTGGCCGCCGCCCCCGTGCATCGCGGGGTGCATGTCCATCACCGGTCCGGGCATGACCGTGAACGGCCGCATCATCGCCTCGTCCTCGTGTTCGAGGATGTGGCAGTGGTACATGTAGCGGCCCGAGCCGCCGTCGAACTGCCCCAGGACGGAGACCAGTTGGCCGGATCCGGCGGGCGCCGGCGTGGTGTCGCCGACCCGTACGGTGTCCTTCCAGCCGAGGTCGGCGCCGGTGATGGGCAGCTCCGTGGTGAAGGTGACGGGGGTGACGGTGCCGTGCCCGCGCGGCGTGCCGTCGCCGTGGTACAGCCGCTGGAAACCGCGGCCGTCGTAGTTCTGCCGCCGGGTCTCCTGGAAGCGGATCAGGTGGATGTGGAAGGGGTGTACGGGACCGCCCAGGTTCAGCACGTTCCACTGCTCCCAGCCGCCTTCGCGCGCCATGATCGTGGTGGTGTCGTTGAACATCTCGGCGACCCGGCGCAGCGTCAGCAGGGGCTGTCCCGGCCGCTGCACCTGCACGATGCCGTCGCTGGGGATCTCCACCGACGAGGCGTCCTCGACGGTCTCCATCTCCCACATCATCGGCATTCCGGTCGCGGCGGGCGGGGTCAGTACGATCCACCGGTGCTCGTGGTCGGGAGCGGTGGCGTGGCTCAGCCGTACGTAGGACGGGCTGATGCGGCCGGGCAGGGTGAACGGGTCGTCCGCCGCCTCGTCCGCGACCCGGAACTGCAGCACCTCGGGCGAGGGCGCCGGGCCGGGCGGGTTGGTGGCGGTGTCGGCCCAGTGGACGCGCATCCCCCGCAGTACGGAGAAGTCGGCCAGCACGTCGGCGCGTTCGCCGGGGGCCAGGGTCAGGCCCTGTTCCGGCAGCGGCTCCGGCTCGGGCAGCAGCCCGCTGTCCGTACCGATCTGGTGGAAGGCGCGGGCGACCAGTTCCGGGTCGACCGGCGTGCCGTCCTCGTGGCACAGGCGCAGGGTGTAGAACCGCGCGTTGGAGCCGTTGACCATCCGGAAGCGGTACCAGCGCGCGGCCACCTCCAGGTGCGGCTGGACGACGCCGTTGACGACGTTGTACGGGCCGAAGAACGGCCGGGGCACGTCCTGGGCGTCCCGCAGGACCTTGTGCATCAGCACACCGGTCGGGCGGCCCTTCCAGTCGGTGTCCACGTTGCGGTCGCACAGCACGAGCGGGATTTCGCGGGCGCCGTCCGGCAGGCCGAGCGCCGTCTCCTCGTCGTCCCGTATCCAGTACATGCCGGCCAGGCCCGTCATCACGTTCAGCGCGGTGATGTTCATGGCGTGGTCGTGGTACCAGAGGGTGCAGGACGCCTGGTCGTTGCGGTACTCGGCGAGCTGGGTCTCGCCCGGCGGCACCGCGTTGTCGGTCCAGCCGTCGTTGACGCCGCTGGTCCGCGCGCCGTGCAGGTGCACCACCGTCCACGGCGGCAGCGCGCCCACCTTGCGGTCGAAGGTGTCGGACGCCGGGTCGTAACCGGGGCGCATGATGTTCGCCGGCACCCGCGTCTCCACCTTGATCAAGGGGTACGGGCCGCTCAGCCCGTTGTCCCAGGACACCCGCAGCCGGGTGCCGCGCCGCACCTCGACGGTCGGCCCGGGGACCTGGCCCTCGTACGCCCACATGAGCGACGGGGGAAGTTGCGAGTGCAACGGGATGGTGACGGGGCGGGTCCGTATGGTCAGCTCGGCGCGGCCGGTCTCCGGGTCGGGTTCCGGCCGCAGGACCGGCGGGATCCGCAGCGGGTCCACGAACGGTTCCAGGGGCGGGACCTCGGGGACGGCCGGGGTCTGCGGGGCGGCCGGGGGCTCCGGAGCGGTGGCCGGAGGAGCCGGCTGCGTCAGCAGGGCCGGTTCGGCCGGCTCGGTGACGGTGGCCGCCGGTGCGGGGGTTTCGATGAGCTCGGGCATCTCGGGACTCTTTTCCGGGCGGTGGGAAGGTTGACTTCTTCACCGTGCGCCTCGGCAGACCCCCGCCACATCGGGGAAAACACCTGTCCCACTACTGAGCCGGTACGGACCCGGCGGGCCCCGCTACTGAGCCCCGGACGCCCCGGACGCCCCGGAACCCCCGGAACCCGGCTCCCGCACCTCCGCCAGCTTCCCCGCCACCGCCGCCCGCGACGACACCCCGAGCTTCGCGAAGACGTGCGCCACATGCGTCTCCACCGTCCGCGGGCTCAGGAACAGCCGCTCCGCGATCCGCTGGTTGCTGAACCCCTGCCGCACCAGCTCGGCCACCTCCGCCTCCCGCCGCGACAGCCGCCCGTCCGCCGGCGTACGGGCCGCCCGCCCGGCCCGTACGCCCAGCCGCCGCTGCTCGCGTACGGTCCGCGCGTGCAGCCCGAGCGCCCCGCACGCGCCGAACACCTCCGCCGCCCGCGCCAGCTCCGCACGCGCCGCGGACTTCTGCCCGCAGCGGGCGTGCGCGGTACCGGCCCGCAGCCACGCCCGCGCCGCGGACAGCCGCTCGCCCGTCCCCTCGAACAGCTCCGCCGCCCGGACCGCGCCGCGGGCCGCCGCGGCCGGGTCGTCCTCCTGCTCGGCGTGCGCCCGCGCCAGCACCGCGTGCCCCGAGCCCGTACCGCCGCCCGGAACCGCCGCGGCCCGCTTCGCCCAGTCCGCCGCCGCCGCGGACCGGCCGCGCTCGGCCTCCGCGTCGGCCATCGCCTCGCAGCACACCAGCAGACAACTGCGCTCCAGCAGCGGGGCGACGAACGCGTCGCACGCGTCCAGCACCTGCGCCGCGCCCGCGTCCACCTCCTGGAGCCCCACCAGGGCCAGTCCCCGGCCGACGGCACCGAGCAGCGCCCACCACTCCCGGCGGCCGTCCGCGTGCCGGATCGCCTCGTCGGCGAGGGCCAGCGCGGCGGCGTGGTCACCCGTCCAGCGGACCATCAGCGACTTGACGGCCAGCGCCAGGGCCACGCACTCGTCGGAGCCGAGCAGCCGCGCGGCGTCCACCGCGTCCTCGGCCCGGTCCACCGCCTCCGCCAGCCGCCCCGTCCGCCCGTACGTGAACGCCTGCGCGGTCAGGATCCAGGGCGACAGGTAGCTCTGCCCGGTGGCGTTGGCGATGGCAAGGCTCCGCTCGACCACCCGGGCGGCCTGCGGCAGCCGGCCCATCATCGCGTCGATCCAGCACAGGAAGGACAGCGACTCCAGCCACGGGGCCAGCGCGGCGTCGGTGGCCTCTTCCGTCAGCCGTTCGGCCTTGGCGGCGAGGCCGTGCGCGGCGTCCAGGTCGCCCGCGCCGTAGGCACAGCCGAGCCGGAGCACCACGAGCGGCACCCAGTCGTCGGGCGCGCCGCCGGCCGCCTCGGCGCCGCCGCCGGGCCGGGACAGTACGGCGGTCAGCCGGTCCAACTGCTCGGCGGCGGCCGGGAAGTCGGCGCGGATCAGACTGTCGCCGATGAGCTGGAGGTGGAGCGGGACGGCGTCCGCCGCGTGTTCCGGCGGCACCCGGCCCAGCTCGGAGCGGAGCAGGGCGCGGCCTTCCGCCTGCCGGTTGAGCAGCCGTTCGAGGATGGCGCAGAACCGGGCGGCGCGGGCCCGCTGCGCCCAGGCGTCCGGCGGCAGCAGCCGCAGCACCTCCAGCGCGGTGTCGCGGCCCTGGACGAGCCGCCCGCCGACGCCCTGGAGCCGGGCCAGCTCGACGAGCAGGGAGAGCCGGTCGGGCGCGGGCCCGGTGGCCGTGCCGCCGGGTTTCTCGGGGAGCAGGTCCAGGGCGGTGCGCAGCCACTGGGCGGCGGTCGCGGGGGACTGGTACGCGGTCGCGCGGGCCGCCTCGACGAGCACGCCGACGGACAGCAGGTCGCCGAAGCGCGCCGAGCGGGCGATGTGGCGGGCCCGGGTGACGGTGGGCGCGTCGCGCTCGTCCAGGGCGGCGGCCACGCGGGCGTGCGCGGCGACCCGCCAGCCCGCGCCGGACGAGGCGTACGCGAGGTGCCGGACGACGGGGTGGCGGAAGCGGAAGCGCCCCGGGGTCGGCGCGCAGCGCACCACGTCCCGTACGGCCAGCTCGTCGAGGGCCGCCAGTGCCTCGGCCTCGGTCGTCGGCGCGGCGACGGCCACCATGCCCGGCTCGAACTCGTCCCCGAGCGTGGCGGCGGCCTGGGCGGCCAGCCGCGCGTCGTCGGGGAGCGCGGCCAGTTCGGCGGCGAGTGCCTCGCGTACCGCGCTCGGCAGCAGGTCGTCGTCGGCGGCCGGCGCGGCGCTCTCGACGGGGCTGCCCGCGGGCGCGGCGGCGGCCGGCGCGGAGCGGGCCAGCGCCTCCAGGTAGAGCGGATTGCCACCGCTGGCCTCGTACAGCGCGCGGCGGCGCCGGGCGCCCACGGAAGGCCCGAGGAACTCCCCGGCCTCCCTGAGGGTGAGCGGCGCGACCTCGATACGGGTGCGCAGGCCCGGCGCGGCGTCGGCGAGGGCCGCGGTCAGCCGGGGGCCCGCCTGGCGGGTGCGGTAGGTGACGGCGAGCAGGAGGGGGCCGCGCGGCGGGTGCCGGGCGAGGTGGGAGAGCAGCTCGACCGAGCCCTCGTCGGCCCAGTGCACGTCGTCCAGCAGGACCGCGAGGCCGCCGGGGCCGGCGAGGGCCTCCAGCAGGAGGCGTACGGCGCGGTGCACGCGGTAGCGGTTGAGGCCGGTGCTCGGGGCCGCCGCGGGGCCCGGCAGCGGCCGGTCGGCCGACAGGGCGGGGAAGACGTCGGCGAGCAGCCGTGCGCTCTCCGGGTCCAGGGCCGCGCGCACCTGCTCGGCCCGGCTCTCCACCTCGTCGTCCAGGGCGTCCACGGCCAGCGAGAGGGGGACGTCGTTCTCGTACTCGGTGCCCCGGCCGCGCAGCACGGTCAGGCCGTGCCGCAGTGCGGCGGCGGCGGTTTCGCCGAGGAGTCTGGTCTTGCCCGCCCCCGGGTCCCCGGTCAGTTCGACGAGCCGGAACTCGCCCGCGGCGGCCCGTTCCGCCTCCGTCCCGAGGAGCCGTACGACCTCCGTACGGCCGACGAGTGCGCGGTTGCCGTGGAGCGGTACGGAGCTGTCGGGCATCGGGCGGGCCGGTTTCGTCGGGGTGGGCCGGGGGGATGGACGGGTGAACGGCGGAGGACGCCCCAATGGAATATTTTGGTCTATAGAGACAGTTCGGGCAATTTCTCGGGGTGTGGGGGCTGAGGAGGGCCAGGGCCGTATGCAGCGCCGCATCCCCCTGTTCACCAGTGAAGGCGTCCGGGACGCCGAGGTCACCGTGCACCCGTTCGCGGCCGGTGACGGGCTGGGCCTGACCCTGACCCGCTACCGCCGCGCGCCGGCCGCCGACCCCGCACCGGCCGACGCGGTACTGCTCGTGCACGGCCTGACCACATCGAGCGACATGTTCGTCATGCCCGAGCACGAGGACCTCACCACCTACCTGCTCGACCACGGCTACCGCGACGTCTGGGCCCTCGACCACCGGATGAGCAACCGCTTCCCGTACGACATGGCCGCCCACCGCTTCACTCTCGACGACGTCGCCCTGCACGACTTCCCCGCCGCGTTCGCCGAGATCCGGGCGCACATCGGCCCGGCCGCCCGGCTGCACGTGATCGCGCACTGCCTGGGCGGGGTGACCTTCGCGATGAGCCTGGCCGCCGGTCTCGTCACCGGCGTGACCAGCGCGGTCATCAACAGCTCCGCCCTGGTCCTGCGGCCGCCCCGGTGGTCCCGCTGCAAGCTGGCCGTCGTCCCCGGCCTGACCGAGTACGTGCTCGGCCTGCCCTACCTCAACCCCGCCTGGCCGCAGGACGCCCCGTTCACCCGCGGCCGCATGATCGCCCGCCTGGTGTCGCTCTTCCATCCCGAATGCCGGGTGCCCTCGTGCCACATGGTGAGCGCGATGTGGGGCTCCGGGCGGCCCGCGCTGTACCACCACGACCTGATGTCACCGGTCACCCACGAGCGCGTGGCGGACCTGTTCGGAGCCACCGGCATGCACTACTACCGGCACATCCGGGCCATCGTCCGGGCCGGCCGCGCCGTCAAGTACCGGCCCGGCGACCCGGCCTACCGCGAGCTGCCCGACGACTACCTGGAGGCGGCGGCCGGGCTGACCACCCCGCTCCTGCTGACCACCGGCGACCGCAACCGCGTCATGGCCGACTCCAACCCCGCCTGCCAGCGCGAACTCGCGGCCCGCGCGCCCGGCGTGTCCCGGCTGCACCTCTTCCCGGGCTACGGCCACCAGGACGTGTTCATGGGCCGGGACAGCGCACGCGACGTCTTCCCGCACCTGACCGCCTTCCTGGACGAGCACGCGCGGTGAAAGCCTCCGCCCGGCCCCGGCCGGGCACCCGGCCCGAGCGGCCGCGCCCCGGCGGAACCGCTACCGCCGCCCCGGCCCGTACACGCCCCACAGCTCCCCGGCGAAGAACTCCCCGAACCGGGCGAGCGCGGCGAGCGGAGCGGGCCCCGTCGCGCGCATGGAGGCCAGTTGCCGGACGAAGTCCAGGCGGCCCACGCGCACCACACCGGAACAGAGCGGCGCCTGCGCGGGCTCCTCGCCCGGCGCATGCCGCCCATGGTGGATCTCGACCGCCAGGGTGGTGGTGTCCGCCCACAGGTCGGGCCCCGGATCGTCGCCGACCTCCTTGCGGCCGGTGAGCGTCAGCGGGCGGTCCCGCGGCCCGTCCAGAAGCAGGTGGTAGAGCATCCGCCGGCGCCCGGGCAGCCCGCTCGGCACGAACAGGTTGAACCAGCCCTCCCGTACGGACAGCCGGCCGCCCAGCGGATCGCAGTCCACCGCGCCGCGCACGGCGGCCCGGTGGTCCGGCGAGTCGATGAAGGCGTCCACGTCGTCGACGGTGACGGTCAGGTGCAGCACCAGCCCCGGCCCGTCGGCCAGCGCACCCCGCATGACCTCGGCGAACGTCAGGGCCGTGGCAGGCGCCGGAGCGGGCCGGCGCACCCGCCGGGGAGGACGGTCCTCCAGCAGCCGGGTGCTCAGCCGGTCCGCCAGCGCCGCGATGGTCAGCGACGGGTTCACCCCGACCGGCCCCGGCAGCGCCGCCCCGTCCGCCACGTACAGGCGCGGGTGGCCGAACACCTCGCCGTACGGGTCGCAGACGGCCTCCTCCGGGCGGTCGCCGAGCGGCGCGCCGCCCACCGGGTGGACGGTGACGACCCGCCGCCACCACCAGATCGGATTGTCCAGGTGCCCCGCTTCCATCGCGTCGGCGAGCTGCCGCATCGTGGCGCGCACGCCCTCGTAGTACGCCCGGCTCGTGGCGGTGGTCCACCGGACGTCCAGCCGGCCGTCCCGCAGCCCCATCACCCCGTCCGGTACGTCCCGGCCCACGCCCAGCAGCGGCAGCACCCCGGGAAAGCCCCTGCCGGGCCCGAGCAGGGCGGCGATCTCGCCGGAGAGGTTGCTGTCCGGCGCGCCGAGGGCACGGTCCAGCGCGAGGCCTGCGGCGAACGCCGCCAGCCGCCCGGCGCCCCCGGCGAGCCGCACGCCCTCCGCGAGCCAGTTCAGGAAGCCGGGGTAACCGCCGTCCTGGACGATGTGCCCGCGCCCCGTACCCCCGTCCGCCTCGCCCACCACGCCGGTGATCACCGGCCCCCGGTCCGGCGGCGGCACCGGTCTGCCCCGCCGGCCGTACAGGAAGGTCAGCAGGTCGCCGTTGCCGCAGAACCGGGTGCCCAGCGCCGGACCCAGACCGGGCAGCCGCGCCCGGTTGGCCAGCAGCAGGTGGACCGTGCCGTACGTGCCCGCCGCCAGCACCAGCCGGTCGCAGTCGATGAAGTGCCGCGGCAGGTCGGCGGTGCGCGCCGGGCGCCCGGCGCCCTCCACGTCGTGCACGACGTATCCGACGCGGTAACCGCTGCCCAGCGGCTCCACCGTGACGGCCTGGTGCCCGGTCCGCAGCTCGGCGCCGTGGTGGCGCGCGGCGGACAGATACGTGTGGTCGAGGGTGTTCTTCGCGCCGTTGTTGCAGCCCAGGTCGCACTCGCCGGTGAGCGCGCAGGTACCGCGCGGCACGCCGTGGAGGTTGCCGTACGGCTCGTCCGCGAGCGGCAGCCCGGGGCCGGGCGGCGCGCCGGGGCGGGGGGCGAAGCTGACCGCGAGGGGCGCCGGCGACCACGGCAGCCCCGCCCGCCCGGCCGCCTCCCGCAGCGCCCGCGTCTTCGGTGTCCGGGCGTACGGCTCGGTGTCCACCGGGTACGGGACCGGGCGCAGTACCGACTCGACCGCGTCGTAGTGCGGATCGAGGTCCGCGCGCGTCAGCGGCCAGGACTCGTGGCCGCCGCCGGGCAGTTCCTCCCGTGGCACGAACCAGTGCGGATCCTTGCGGAGCAGCACGTTGGCGTAGATCAGCGAGCCGCCGCCCAGCCCGCTGGAGACGAGGGAGTCGCAGCCCCGGAACCGCCAGACGTCGAACAGGCCGTACAGCCCCTCGCTCGGGTCCCACAGGGCCCGCCCCAGCTCCACCGGCGTCCGGGGAAAGCTCCCCGGCGGGTACGCCCGGCCGCGCTCCAGGACGACGACGGACAGACCCGCCTCCGCCAGCCGGTACGCCGCCACCGCTCCGCCGAAACCGGACCCGACGACCAGCGCGCCGACCCGTTCGGGGTGCCCCGTCCCGCTCCTCGGCGACGTCTCGGCCACGATCCGTCCTCCAGCTCGGCGGCGGCCGCGCGGACCGCGGCGGCCGGCCCTCCCCAGTAGAGCAACGGTCCGCCGCCCGCACATCCGGAAACCGGCGCGGCCGGACGACCGGGCCCTCCCGCGGGCACCTGCCCCGGCTGCCCGGCCGAACTCTCGCCCCGGGCCGCGCCGGGGCCCGCTCCCGGGCCTTCCCGGCGGCCGGATGCGGCCTGCGGGGGGGGGGGGGGGCAGTATCCGGCCCGATCCCGCCGGTCCGACGTTAGCGATCCGAACAGCGGGGAACGCGTGTGCTGGCGACCGGAGCCGGGATGTCCAGACCGCCCCACGAGCGGTTTTCCGGCCGCGGTCACGCACCCGGTACATCTCACGAAGGAAGGCGGAACCATGCCTGCTGCACGCGACATCATGACTCCCGGGGCCGAGTGCGTCGGTGCCGAGGAGAGCGTCCTCGACGCGGCCCGCAAGCTCACCGACCTCGGCGTCGGCGCGGTCCCGATCTGCGGTACGGACGACCGGCTCAAGGGCGTCCTGACGGACCGGGACATCGTCGTCAAGGTCCTGGGCCAGGGCAAGGACCCCGCACGGACCAAGGCCGGCGAGCTGGCCCAGGGCGAGGCGGTGACGATCGGCGCCGACGACGGCGCCGAGGAGATCCTCGCGACCATGGCCCGGCACAAGGTCCGGCGCCTGCCGGTGATCGACGGCCACCGCCTGGTCGGCATGGTCGCGCTGGCCGACGTCGCCCGCGCGCTGCCCGACTCGAAGGCCGGCGACCTCCTCGAAGCCCTCTCCACCGACTGAGGCCCGGCCCGCGCCCGAGGGAGTGCGTCCGCGCCGGACCGTAGGCACGATGGAGGAGGCGGCGTGGGCGTACGTCCGTAAAACACCGTGCACTCCGGTTCGAACACGGGTCCGGTTCTGGTGCTGTCTCCGCCGTACGGGTATACACAGGCCCACACGACGGGAGGCACACCATGTCCAACGACGGTTTCACGACCTGTCTGTGGTTCGACGGCCAGGCCGAGGAAGCGGCACACCACTACCTGTCCATCTTCAAGAACTCCCGGCTCGGCGACCTCGTCCGCTACAGCGAGGCCGGGCCGGGGACACCCGGAGAGGTGATGGCGGTCGAGTTCGTCCTCAACGGCCAGAAGTTCATGGGCCTCAACGGCGGCCCGGAGTTCCGGTTCAGCGAAGCCGTGTCGTTCCAGGTCCGCTGCGCGGACCAGGAAGAGGTCGATTACCACTGGGAGAAGCTCACCGACGGCGGCGAGGAGGGCCCCTGCGGCTGGCTGAAGGACAAGTACGGCGTGTCCTGGCAGGTCTTCCCTTCGGAACTCCTCGAACTGGTCAGCGACCCCGACCCGGAGAAGGCGAAGCGGACCACCGAGGCGATGCACCGCATGAAGAAGATGGACCTCGCCGCCCTCCGCAAGGCGCACGCGGGCGAGCGGTAAGGCGCGGGCGTCGGGGTACGGGCGGTTCGTCCGCGCCCCGCGCCCTGTACCCGCGGTCCGGGCGGCTCGTCCGCGCCCCGCGCCCGCGGCCCCGGCGGCCCGTCCGTACCCGCCGTGTCACGGCACGGACGGGCCGTCGGCGCGCCACCCGTTCGGCGGCGCCTTTGGTGCCGAACCGGGGCCGACGGGTAAGCAGCCTCCATGTCTTACGATGTGCCCCCGCCGGCCGCGCCCCTGCCGGTCGAAGCGCCGACGGCCGCCTCCCACCTGGTCATCGGCATCGGCCCCCTCATCGCGGGCATCGTCGTCGTGCTCCTGCTGATCGGAGCCGTGGTGTACGGCTACCGGCGCCGCGCGCGCAACAAGGACCGCCCGCCGCGCGCCCACGCACGGCCCCGGACGACCAGGAAGGCGGCCAGGAACGGCACCTCGGCGCGGGAGACCGACGGGGTGTCCCGGGACAGCCACGACGGGAAGCCGGCGTCCGGCGTCGACGACATGGGCCGGTACGGCACCCGCCCGGGGAACTCGGACGAACCGCCGCCGTGGGACGAGGGGAAGAGCGGCTCGTTCGGCAACGGCTGACGGCCGCGGCCCATGGTGTTCCGCAGGCGGCAGACACCGGCGCGGCCCCGTACCGGCGGCCTGGCGCGCACCGGCTTCGAGGCGCTCGACCGCCGCCTGCCGCTGGCCGAAGGCGCCAGATCCCTGCTGCGCAAGGCGTTCCCGGACCACTGGTCGTTCCTGCTCGGCGAACTCGCGCTCTACAGCTTCCTCGTCCTCGTCCTCACCGGCACCTACCTGACCCTGTTCTTCGACCCGGTGACCGCGCAGACCGTCTACCACGGCCGGCACACCCCGCTGTCCGGGCTGCCCATGTCGCACGCGTACTCCTCCACGCTGCGCATCAGCTTCGACATCCGGGGCGGGCTGCTGATCCGGCAGATCCACCACTGGGCCGCGCTGGTCTTCGTCGCCGCCATCGGCGTCCACCTGCTCCGGGTGTTCTTCACCGGCGCCTTCCGCAGGCCCAGAGAGGTCAACTGGACCATCGGCGTGACGCTGTTCATGCTGGCGATGCTGGAGGGGTTCGCCGGCTACTCGCTGCCCGACGACTCGCTGTCCGGCACCGGCCTGCGCACCGCGCACACCATCGTGATGTCGATCCCGCTCGTCGGCACCTACCTGAGCTTCTTCCTGTGGGGCGGCGCGTTCCCGGGCACGGATCTCGTCAACCGCCTGTACGGCGCGCACATCCTCCTCGTCCCGGGTGTCCTGGTCGCGCTGATCACGGCCCATCTGATCCTGGTCGTCCACCTCAAGCACACGCAGTGGAGCACCCGGGGCCGCACCAACCGCAACGTCGTCGGCCGCCCGATGTACCCGCACTTCACCGCGAAGTCCGCCGGCCTGTTCTTCATGACGGCGGGCATCCTGACGCTGCTCGGCGCACTGGCCCAGATCAACCCCGTGTGGGAGTACGGCCCGTACCGGGCGGACCAGGTCGCCACCGGCGCGCAGCCCGACTGGTACGTGGGCTTCCTGGAGGGCGCGCTGCGCCTCATGCCGCCGTGGGAGAGCGACGTCCTGGGCCACACGGTCCTGTGGAGCGTCCTGGTCCCGGCGGTGATCCTGCCCGGCCTGCTCTTCCTCGTCCTGTACCTCTACCCGTTCTGCGAGGCGTGGCTGGCCCGGGACGGGCAGGAACACCACCTGTGCGACCGGCCGCGGAACCGGCCCACGCGGACGGGCCTCGGCGTCGCCGGCGTCGTCTGCTACGCCGTCCTCCTCGCGGCCGGCGGCAACGATGTGATCGCCTTCGGCTTCGGCGTCTCGGTGAACGCCCTGACCTGGTTCTTCCGTATCGCCTTCGTGGTGGCCCCGGTGCTCGCGTTCCTGCTCACCAAGCGGATCTGCCTCGCCCTCCAGAGCGAGGACCGCGACGCGCTGGTGGAGGGGGCGGAGACGGGCGAGGTGACGCAGGACATGAGCGGCGGACTTGACGAGGGGCGCCGGGGGCTGACCGCCGACCACCGGTACCGGCTGCTCGTACGCGATGTCCCCGCACCGCTCCCGCCGCCCGCGGACCCGGCCCGCCTGGCGCGGCGGCAGCGGCTGCGGCTGGCGCTGAGCACCTGGTACCACCGTGACCGGGTCGAACTGCCGGTCACCGCCGAGCAGCGGGCCCGCATCGCCGAGCGCACGGCCGGCCCGGACCACCGCCCGGACGGACCGGACGGTCCGGACGGTCCGGACTGCTCGGACGGTGACGGACAGGGGAAGGGAGCCTCCCGCCGGGGCGGCTGACACCGTTGCCGTACGGATGCCCTCGCGCACTCCCGTGCGGATGCCCTCGCGCACTCCCGTGCGGATTCCCTCGCGTGTTCCCGTACGGATGCCGCCACGCCTCCCCGTACCGAACCCCTCACGAACGCCCGGCGAACTCCATCGCCATGCCGGCCACCCCCGCCACCAGCAGGCCGACCCCGATGACGAACAGCCACAGGCCGAAGACGACGCCCAGCGCGGTCAGGGCCACCGCCAGGCCGGCCAGCGGCGGATAGCCGCTGCGCGGCGGGAAGAACCCGAGCCCGCCGGCCCGCTCGCGCACCTCCGCCTCCTGGTGGTCCTCCGGCCGCGCCCCGCGTTTACGGTGATTGACGGTGCAGAAGCCGCACACGAGGAGCGCCATCAGACAGGAGACGGCCAGCGCCGCCGTACCGGCCGGTTCCCGCGACCACAGCCCGTACCCGAGACCGGTCACGAGGAAGAACCCCGCCACACCGGCGAAGAGGAACGCCTCGGTCTTCATGGGTGGCGCTCCCGGTGCGGATCGGGGGTCGGCCCGGCTCCGCCGCGCTGCGGAGCGGGCAGCCGCAGCGCCTCGGGGTGGTGCAGGTCGAAAGCGGGGGAGTCGGACCGTACCCGGGGCAGCGCGTGGAAGTTGTGCCGGGGCGGCGGACAGGATGTCGCCCACTCCAGCGACCTGCCGTACCCCCACGGATCGTCCACCGTCACCTTCGGCGCCCAGCGCGCCGTGCGCCACACGTTGTACAGGAACGGCAGCGTGGAAAGCCCCAGCAGGAACGCGCCGACGGAGGAGACCGTGTTCAGTACGGTGAATCCGTCGGCGGCCAGATAGTCGGCGTAACGCCGGGGCATACCGCTCGAACCGAGCCAGTGCTGCACCAGGAACGTCACCTGGAAACCGGTGAACAGCGACCAGAAATGCGTTCTGCCCAGCCGCTCGTCGAGCATCCGGCCCGTCAGCTTCGGCCACCAGAAGTAGAAGCCGCCGAACATCGCGAAGACCACCGTCCCGAACAGCACGTAGTGCAGGTGCGCGACGATGAAGTACGAGTCGGTGACGTGGAAGTCCAGCGGCGGTGACGCGATCAGCACACCGCTCAGGCCGCCGAGCAGAAAGGTGACCAGGAATCCGCCCGCCCACAGCATCGGCGTCTCGAACGACACGCTGCCCCGCCACATCGTGCCGATCCAGTTGAAGAACTTCACGCCTGTCGGCGCCGCGATCAGAAAGGACATCAGGGAGAAGAACGGCAGCAGCACCGCACCCGTGGCGAACATGTGGTGCGCCCACACGGTCGCCGAGAGCATGGTGATGGCGATGGTCGCGCCCACCATGCCGAGGTAGCCGAACACCGGCTTGCGGCTGAACACCGGGACGATCTCGGTGATCACGCCGAAGAACGGCAGGGCGACGATATAGACCTCCGGATGCCCGAAGAACCAGAACAGGTGCTGCCACAGGACCGCTCCGCCGTAGGCGGGATCGTAGACATGCGCGCCGAACTTCCGGTCCGCCTCCAGGGCGAGCAGCGCGGCCGTCAGTACGGGGAACGCCAGCAGCGCCAGGACGGAGGTGAACAGCACGTTCCAGGTGAAGATCGGCATGCGGAACATGGTCATGCCAGGGGCGCGCAGGCACATGATGGTGGCGATGAAGTTGACCGCGCCCAGCGTGGTGCTCAGGCCCGACACCACCAGTCCCATGGTCCACAGATCGCCGCCGGCCCCCGGAGTGCGGACGGCGCCGTTGAGCGGCGCGTAGGCGAACCATCCGAACGACGCGGCGCCCTGCGGGGTGAGGAACCCCGAGACCACGATCAGGCCGCCGAAGAGGTAGAGCCAGTACGTGAGGGCGTTCAGGCGCGGAAAGGCCACGTCGGGAGCGCCGATCTGGAGCGGCATCACCGCGTTCGCGAACCCGGCGAACAGGGGGGTCGCGAACAGCAGCATCATGATCGTGCCGTGGATGGTGAAGAACTGGTTGTACTGCTCGTTGCTGACGAGCTGCAGCCCGGGCCGGGCCAGTTCGGCGCGCATCACCATCGCCAGCGCGCCCGCCAGCAGGAAGAAACCGAAGGCGGTGACGAGATAGAGGTTGCCGATCACCTTGTGGTCGGTGGTGGTCAGCCAGCGGCGCACCGCGCGGCCCACCGTGTCGCGGGGCGTCGCGCCGGCCTCCGTACGCGGGCCCTGCCGAACGTCGATGACCATGAACCTCCGCCCGTCCCGCACCGGGGTCCGGCGCGGGCACGCCGACACGTACCGCCGGACACGCGCGCACCGGGCCGGCGCGCGGCCGCCGACCGGCACCCGACAGCCTGGCACCAGCGGTGGCCGGATCGGCGGTGCCCACGGTGCGGGGCGGGCCGCCGCCACCCGGAAGGGTGCACCACCGGGGCCCTCGCGCCGGGGGAGACCCGGCGCGAGGGGCGGTCGGCCCGGTCCGGAAGCGCAGCCGCGGCTCAGGCCCGGCGTGTCTCCTCGGCGGTCGCCGGGCCGCGGCGCAGGGACAGCAGCCGCAACCGCCCCAGCAGGCCCGACCCGCTGCCGGCAGCCCCCGCCGGCTCCGCCGCGGGGGCGGAAACGGGGCGGGGAACCTTGGACGGGGCGGGCGTGTGGTGCCGGGAAGATTCGCGCTTCGGACCGGAGTCGTGGTCCGGGCCAGCACTGTGGTCGTGGCCAGGGCTGAGGTCCGAGCCGGGGTGATGGTCCGCAGCCGGTCCGTGGCCGGGGCCGGAGCCGTGGTCCGGTCCGAACTCGCGGTTCGGTCCGGACTCGCTCTCGGGCCCGTGCTCGCGCTTCGGACCGGTCCGGTGTCCCGGGTGTGTCCCGGGCTTCGGCTCGGTTTCGTACGGGGCGTAGCTCAGGGCGCGCAGATAGCCTTCCAGCGCGCGTTGGGGATCGACGGGCATGACACACCTCTCCTGTGATCGCTGCTGCCTGGTGCGGGAGCGCCCCGCAGACGCGGGAGCGCGGTCCCGGTCAGCAGCGCAGGACGGTGTGGCGCGCGCGGTCGCCCGCGGCGTCGCGTACGCCCGGGCGCAGCTCGGCCCAGCGGGTGAGGAGCCGGGCGAGGCGCCCGGCCTGGCACGGCAGGGACGGCGTGCGGGCCCGGGACGTGGGGGAGCGGTCGGTACGTCCGCCCCGGGACGTCCGGGACGCGGCGGCCTGGGGGAGGCTGTCGTCGGACACCGGCTCGACCGACATGGCGGCGGCCTCGGAAGGCCCGGCGCCTCGTTCGAGGGCCGCCGACGCCGAACCGCACAGGGCGATCAGCACGGCGATCAGCACCAGGACACCGGTCCGCACCACGGACCGGTGGACCCGGCAGCCCCCTCGGTTCATGCACAAAGGGTAGTCATTCCGCTACTGTCTGCGCATGTCGTCGAACGGGTGAGTTTGCTGCCGCGCAAGCCGGTCGCCACCCGCGGAAAGGAGCCCCCATGGCAGGCGGCCAACGCGTTCTCATCACCGGCGCCGGCTCCGGCTTCGGCCGAGACGCCGCCCTGCGTCTCGCCGGACGCGGGCACCACGTCATCGCGGCGGCCGAGAACCGCCCGCAGATGACCGCGCTGATCGAGGAGGCGGACCGGCAAGGTGTCGAACTCCAGGTGGAGAACCTGGACGTCACCAACGCGCTGCACCGCCGCCAGGCGCACACCTGGGACGTGGACGTGCTGTTCAACAATGCCGCCGTCGGGGAAATGGGTCCGCTGTCCGAAATTCCCCTGGAACTGTTCCGGCAGGTCTTCGAGGTGAATGTGTTCGGCCATCTCGCGCTGGCGCAGGGGTTCGCCCGGCAGATGGTGGAACGCGGCAGCGGCCGTATCGTCTGGCTGTCGTCCATCGCGGGCCTGACGACCAATCCGTATCTCGGCCCGTACTGTGCGTCCAAGTACGCCATCGAGTCGATCGCCCAGGCGATGCACGACGAACTCAAGCCGCTGGGCGTCCAGGTGTGCACCATCAACCCGGGACCGTACCGGACGGGCTTCAACGACCGGATGGGCGACGCGCTGCGCGTCTGGTTCGACCGGGAGAAATCCTTCAGCGCCGAGCACTTCACCACGGATCTCGGCGTCGAGGTCCGGCTCGCCGACGATTACCGCGCGATGACCGGGGAGAGCCAGCAGGACCCCGAGGAAATCGTCGAACTCTTCGTGAAGGTCGCGGAGGAGGAATCCGGCCTCTTCCGCAATTTCCTCCCGGCGGACCGCGTCGAAGAGGTGAAGCGGCAGCAGGCCGCGATCTGGGACCTCCGCCGCTGAAGCCCCGCCCGGCTCCGCCGCCGGGCAGCCGCCGGGGCCCATCGCCGCACCACGCCTGGAGGAGCCGTACCCGTGCAGACCGTCCCGCTCCGTCCCGTCCCCGGCCCCCGTGGCCTGCCGTGGCTCGGGAACCTGCCCGCCTTCGGCAGGGACCCCCTCGCCTTCATGGCCCGGCTGCGGGACGAGTACGGCGACGCCGTGACGTGGTCCCTCGGGCCGTGGCGCAGCCTGTTCCTCTCCCACCCCCGGCACATCGCCGAGTTCCTCGGGGCCAGGGAGCACGCCTATGACGTCCTGGAGGTCGGCTGGGCCTTCCAGCGGATCACCGGCAAGAGCGTCGTCCGCAGCTCGGGTGCCGACTGGCGCCGCAAGCGCGGCCTCGTCCAGCCGGCCGTCCGCCCGCGCCAGGTGCGCCACCACGCCCGGACCATGGTCGACTGCGCCCTCGCGGCGGCCGGCCGCTGGCGCGAGGGTCAACGCGTCGACGTGCACCGGGAGATGATGCTGCTCACCCAGCGCATCGTGCTCCGTACGCTGTTCGGCAACGACCTCGGGGACCGGACCCGGGCGCTCGGCGCGGCGATGGCGGTGGCCGAGCAGGTGATGGCCGCCGAGCTGCGCGGCATCGGCCTCTTCCTGCCGGACTGGGTGCGGACGCCTTCCCGGCGGCGCCTGCTGGCCGCCGTCGCCACCATCGACGCCGAGGTGCACCGGCTGATCGGCGCACGGCGGAACGGAAGGAGGGCGGACGGCGACGACCTGCTGGCCCGGCTCCTCGAAGCCGCCGACGAGGACGGGCGGCCGCTGTCCGCCAGGGAGGTCCGCGACGAGGCGGTGACGCTCTGGACGGCCGGCCACGAAACGACCTCCACCGCGCTGACGTGGATCTGGCACCTGCTGTCGCGGTCGCCGGCGGCGCGGGCGCGGCTGGACGACGAACTGGACCGCGTCCTGGGCGGCCGGCCGCCCACCGTCGACGACTACGAACAGCTCGCCTGGACCCGGCAGATCGTCAAGGAGGCCCTGCGGATCTACCCGCCGGCCTGGGTGATCCCCGCCGTGGCGCGGACGGGGGCCGTCCTGGGCGGCAGGAGCGTGCCCGCCGGTACGGCGGTGTGGTGCAGCCAGTGGACGACCCACCGCGACCCGCGCTGGTTCCCCGACCCGACGGCGTTCCGCCCCGAACGCTGGGACGCCGACGCCCCGGACGTCATCCCCGACCACGCCTGGTTCCCGTTCGGCGGCGGCCCGCGCGGCTGTATCGGCGCCCGGTTCGCACAGGTGGAGGCGGCGCTGCTGCTGGCCACCCTGGCGCAGCGCTTCCACCTGGACGACATGCCGGCCCAGGTGCCTCACCGGATCGGCATCCTCATCCAGCCGGCCGTGCCGCTGATCGCCACGCTCCGGGCCCGCCCGGGTCCGTGAGGCGCTCCTTCAGCCGAGAATCCCCAGCTCGGTGTCCGGACGGCAGCCGAAACACGCCTCCACGCCCTGCCCCAGGGCGTCGGCCGCCTGCGCACGGCTGATGGCCCGGCCACGGGCCTGGCCGCAGCCGCCGACGTGGACCCGGACGGGGCGCCCGTCGCGGCCCCCGAGGCGTTCGGTCTCCAGCAGCCAGTCGGGCCGCGGCGGCCGGATCGGGGCGGGGCGGTCGCGCTCCGCCTGTTCGAGGTGCTGGATACGGGACCGGACGGCGGCGAGCTGTAGGCGCAGCCATGTCTCCAGGGTGCGGAGGCGCGGCAGGTCGGGGGGCAGTTCGCTCACACGTTCGAGTCTATCCGTACGGGCCTGTCCGGGCCCGGGGGTCCCCGGCTCCCGGTGGCCCGGGTCAGCCCGTCGCGTCGCGGCCGGTGACGGCGGACGCGGGGGGCAGGGGAGCGGCCCGGGCCGGAGCCCGGCAGGCCACCGCGGCGCACACCAGCGCGGCCGCGATGCCGCCCAGGTGGGCGCGGCTGGAGAGGGTGGAGGTCAGCGCGCACTCCAGCGAGAAGGTCAGCACCGTACCCACGATCAGCACGGAGGCCCGGCAGGCCCAGCCGGTGCAGATCAGCAGCCCCACCACGGCCGCGGACGGGCCGGTGTCGGCCAGCGCGGCCTCGGCCGGGGAGACCGCCAGCGGGTGGCCCGGGCCGAGGGAGAGCAGGAAACGCGCGAAGAACGTCGCCGCGGCCGTGACGGTCAGGGACACGGTCGCCGTGCGCAGGGTCCCGAGGACGCACTCGGCCACCCCGAAGATCACGACCACCTGGGCGAGCGCGCCCCACCAGGGGAGCCCCGGGGCCGGCGCGAACAGCGACAGCGGCAGCCGCAGCAACACCAAGGGGACCGGGACGTCGGCCCGCACCCCGGCGAGCGACCAGACCAGCCGCTCGCCGGCGTCCGTCAGCGCGAGGGCGTGGAAGGTGACCACGAGGACCGCGGAGGCCGCCGTCACGGGGACCGCGGCCAGGCGGCGACGGCGCAGCGCGGCCCAGGTCGGTCCGGCGACGCGGTGCCACTGCGCCAGGAGGGCGCGGCCGGCGCGTGCCGACAGGCCGGGCGCCGGGCGGGAAGCGCGCCGTCCCCGGCCCGGCAGCCCCCGTTCCCCGCGCGGAAGGGGCCACCACGCGCCGGTCACCGGCCGGTCCTGTTCTTCATCGCGCCTCCGACACGAACCGGCGACCGGGTCGCGGTCCAGCGATCGTGATCAGTCGATACTCCATGCGTACGTCACTTGCGCCTCACGCGTACCTCACAGGTACCTCACTCGTCCCCGTCGCGGACCCCACGGCCCGCCGGTCGCGGCCGGTTCACTCTTTCGCCACGGGTGCCCCGCCGGGCCGAGGGCATGTCGGCTTCCCGGCGACTGACGGCACGTCAGCCCGCCGGCTCCGGCGGAGGCGGCCCGTCGTGGCCCGGGCACCCGGCTCCAATCCGGCGAGGATGTCAAAATACGACGTCCCTCGTACAATGATGATTCCCGGCTGAGACCGACCGCCCGGAGCCGACTTCCAGGAGCCGCCATGACGACCACCACGACGACATCAGCCGACCGGCCCGGTGCCCGCGTCCTGGACCACCCGGACCGTTCGGCGATCCGTCTCGAAGACGTACTGCACGCGCTCGCCGACCCGATCCGGCTGCGGATCGTACGCCGCCTGGCGGCCGCCCAGGGTGAACTGTCCTGCACGGTCATCGAGCTGCCGGTCAGCAAGTCCACCTGTACGCACCACTACCGCGTCCTGCGCGAGCACGGTGTCATCAGCCAGATCTACCGCGGCACCGCCAAGATGAACGTGCTGCGCCGCGCGGACCTGGACGCGCTGTTCCCCGGCCTGATCGAACGGGTCCTGGAAGCGGCGGAACGCCAGGACGAACGCCTCGGCGCATAACGACGCCCGGGCCCGGCGCCCCACCGCTCAGCGGGCCCCGCCGCCGCTTCCGCCCCCGGCCCCGTCGCCGGCCGCGGCCAGCAGCTCCGGCCAGTCCGCGATCTTCACGGTGGTCCGTCCCAGCCCCCGGCCGAGCGCCGCCTCCGCCGCCTCGATACCCAGCCAGCCCTGCCAGGGGACCGGCCGCTGTCCGGCCCGCCGCAGCGCGGCCACCGGATCGTCCGGCAGCGGCTCGCGCGCCAACACGTCCGCGTCCGCCAGCAGTGCGGCGGCGGTCTGCTTCGCGCACGGCCGGTTCGTGCCGATCACCCCGGTCGGCCCCCGTTTGATCCACCCCGCCACGTACTCGCCGGGGCAGGGCACCCCCGCCCGCAGCACCCGCCCCTCCACGTGCGGCACCGTCCCGGTCGCCGGGTCGAACGGCAGGCCCGGCTGCGGCGTGCCCTTGTACCCGACCGAGCGCAGGACGAGCTGCGCCGCGATCTCCTCGTACCGCCCGGTCCCCGTGACCCCGCCCAGCCCGTCCGGAACCGTCCGCTCGAACCGCACCCCCCGCACCCCCGTCTCCGCGTCACCGACCACCTCGACCGGCCGGAGGAAGAACCGCAGCCGGATCCGGCGCCGCCGCCCTCCGCGCTCTCCCGGCTCTCCGCCCGTTCCGCCCGTTCCGCCCGTCCCCCCGGCCCAGCCGCGCAGCACCTCCACGTTGCGCCGGTTGACCGCGGGCAGCCCCGAGGGATCGCCGTACGCCGGGTCGAGTGCCAGCTCCTCGGGCTGTACGACCACGTCGGCGCCCGGAAGCGCGCCCAGCTCGCGCAGTTCCTTGGTGGTGAACTTGGCCTGCGACGGCCCCCGCCGCCCCACCATCCACACGTCCTCCACCCGGCTCTCCGCGAGCGCGCCGAGTGCCGCCTGCGGCACGTCCGTGCCCGTCAGCTCGTCGGCCCCGCGGGCGAGAATCCGCGCCACGTCCACCGCGACATTGCCGACGCCGATCACCACCGCCGACCGCGCGGCCAGCGGCAGGTGGCGGTCCACCGCGTCCGGGTGCGCGCTGTACCAGGAGACGAAGGCGGTGGCGGAGTGGCTGCCGGGCAGGTCCTCACCAGGGATGCCCAGGTGGCGGTCGGTGGCGGCCCCCACGCAGTACACCACCGCGTGGAACATGCGCCGCAGCTCGCGCGGGCCGAGGCCGTCGGCCCCCACGTCGACATTGCCGACGAAGTGCACCCGCGGGTGCTCCAGCACCGTACGGAGGTTGCCCTGCAGCGACTTGATCTTCTCGTGGTCGGGCGCGACCCCATAGCGGACCAGCCCGTACGGGCACGGCAGCCGGTCGAGCACATACACCTCGACATCCGGCACGGCATCCTGCCCGACCAGCGCCTGAGCGGTGTAGACGCCACTGGGTCCCGAACCGATCACTGCGACACGAAGCACGGAAGGCCCCTTCCCGCGGAGTACTTCCAGAATCGCACCGGTGGGGCGCGTGCGGGAGGTGCCTTGCCGGTGTTGCCCCGCGAAGTGGCCAACAGGCCGACGAGGGTGAAGCTCGCGCGCGCATCGCGCTTCACCCACCCGAGCGATTCCCGCTCGGCACGAACTCCGGCGCCCCATCCGTCCGTACGCGCCCCGATGCCCTGCCCCTCCGTACGGAGCCCTGGGCCCCACCCCTCCGTACGCGCTCCGGTCTTGGCCCCGGCATTCCCCGCCGTACGCGCTCCGGAGCCCTACCCCTCCGTGGCGGCGCCCTTCGGCCCCGGTACCGGCGGCGGGTCCTGCAACGGAGGCGGGCCTTCCAGCGGTGGCTCCGGCCCCTCACCGGGCGGGGTGCCCAGCTCCCAGTCCAGCCCGTACCGCTGGAACAGTTCGGCCCGCAGCCGCGCGGCCGGCATCGGTGCCCCCGGCAGCAACACCGCCACCACCGACCCCATCAGCAACGCCCGCAACAGCCGGTAGTCCGTGTCGGCGTCCTCGGTGCCGTACCGCTCCACCGTGTCCCGCAGCAAGAACGCCAGCCGCTGCTGCTCGGGACACTGGATGAAACCTTCCGCCGTCAGAATCCCGGCCATGTGCGTACGCATCAGCAACGGGCGTTCCCGCGCCAGCCCCAGGATCGCGTCGATGGCCCGCGCCAGCCGCTCCCGGCCCGCGTCCTCGCCCTCCGGCACCGGCTCACGCTCCAGCGCCGCCTGCAACGAGTGGTGCATCAGCCGGTGCACGGCCGACTGGAGCAACTGCCGTTTCCCGGGGAAGTAGTACGAAATCAGCCCACGCGCCGACCCGGCACGGCAGGCGATGTCCCCGAGCGTCGTCGCCTCGTACCCGCGCTCGTCCACCAGCTCGACGGTCGCCTGCAACAAGCGCTCCCGGGAACGCCGCCGCAACTCTTCATTGACCGAGGGGCTGCGGGGGGACATGCTGTTAACTCCTGCGTTGACTGGCTGAGAGCCAATATACTCAGCAGGTCTCCGGATGTCCGCCCCGACGCGGCCAGGACTCCGGCCGACCTGCCTGAGTCGGGCGACGCGGGGGATCGTCCGACTCAGGCGGGGGTGATGTCGGACACACCCCCTGTGGCCAGCATTTTTGCAGGTCGCAGAGGGTGTGACGGGTCGGGGCGGATGTGCAAGTCCGATCACCTCTGGCCGTCTTCGGTCGTACTGATGCTGACTTTCCTGACGGCGCGTCAGGTCTGCAATGGTTACGCTCCGTGCCTGCCGTGAGAGGGCACACTCTGAGGGCCGGGGATGTCCGTGAGGCCGAAAGCGGCTGGCGAGAGGGGAACGACTCCCTCCGTCTCCATCCGAAGGAAGCGACTGCCGGCCGCTTACGAGTTTCTTGCACCCGCTTGCCAACCTTCACACGTCGGCAAGCGGGCGCAGGTTCCGCAGCGGAACTGCTATGTCGCGGGTTCTGCACGAAGGAGGGGCACTGCCGAGATTCGTCAGGGGTGACGATCTTCGGTACGTAACTGCCTACGAATCGTCGCGATGCCATGAGGGAGTGCGATTGTAGAAGGGCTGCAGGGCGGCGATCTGCCCGTCTTGAGTGCGGTGGCGTGCCCGGGAGCGCATCAGGCGGCCGGGGTGGCTGTTGTGGAAGCTGTTGCTGCGCATGAGATCCTTGCCGATGAGGTCGATCCAGACAATGGCCATTTCGTGCTCTTTCAGCCATTGGTCCAGCCAGGCCCGGTCGATGGTGAGTTCGTTCTGTCCTGCGCCGAATACATGGCGTACGGCGGCGATCGGATGGCCGTGGATGTCACGCCAGGTGGCCTTGTCGTCCCAGCTCAGGTTGCCGGGCGCCGGACCGAAGAGGATCGGCGAGGGGGCGATCAGGGAGACGCGGTCGATGGGGGAGTACTCGTATTCGCCGAGGAGGTCGACCGTGGTCGCGATCGTGGGGACGCTGAAGGGCTCTCCGTACTCGTATGCGTGAATGTGCGCTTCGGCTGCGTAGTGTTCTCCGAAGGGGTATTCGCCCACGAAGCCGTCTCTGTAGCTTGTTCCGCCCACACGGCTGATTTCATCGGCCAGGTCTTTGGCCGCCAACTCCGTCAGGAGGGCATCCAGGTCGGACTTCTTGACGAAAAGGGAGACCAAGTGGGCCCACACGGTGGGATTGTCTGCGTCCTGCTCGTTCTCTCGCCGCCAGTCGTAGTTGCCGGCCAAAATCACCTGCGGCCCGGTGCTCCCGGTGAACTCGACCGGCGGGTCAGGGAGTGTGGTGTCGTCGGCGATCCAGGCTTCGGGTGAGGACGCCTGGTCGAAGTCGACCCAGTTGTACTGCGGTACGTGGGGCTGAGGCGGGCCAGCGGCATCGGGTTGGGCGTCGCAGACGGTGGGGTCCATCTGGCGCAGGCGGGTCGATTGGGGACCGGGCGTGGCGGGCTCCGGGGGAGACCAGCGATCGCGCGCGGGGGAGACGTGATCATTGATCTGGCCGAGCAGTCGGGCGAAAGCGATCCACTGGTACTTTTTGCCGATGCGTTCGATCCAACTCGGCTTGCTGCGGCCGCTGCCGTAGGTCTGCAGGACGTGCTGGTCGAAGGGAGCGTGTAGGTCGGGCAAATACCCGAGCTCCACGGCGTCCACGAGAACGCGACGCGCCACATCCTCGTGGACGATGCCAGGCCGGTCCCGCAGCGTCGACTCGACGATGTAGGTCGAGAAGTCGTCGGCCGTACAACTGAAGTGGAGCTTGGGGTAGTCACGGGACTCCCGAAATTTCGCTACATCGTCCGGCGCCGGCCAGGCGATGGGCCAGGTGCTCGGGTAGGGAGGCCGCACGCGGGTCAGGCCCACGCAGACAGGGAGCGCGCCACGTTCGGCTGCGGCTTCGACGATACGCCGGCCCTCATCGTGTAGGGCCGCGTTCAGTGGTGGCTCATCGGCGAACAGCACGTTCCATACGGCCTGTGCGGCAGCCTTCCACTGGTCGGCCGAGCCGGAGCGCAGCAACGCGGTGTAGGCGGCATAGCAGGCTCGCTCAGTGATCCAGTCGTCGACGACGTTGAGGAACTGTTCGAGCAACTCGGGTACCAGCTCCGGACAAGTGATCAGCAACCGTGCGGCCCCGAGGGTGGCGTCGTCGCGGACGCGTCGGTCGGGGCAGCCGGTGCACCACAGGATCGCCACGGCCCACAGTCGGCAAGTATTTACTCCGATACGGCTGATATCCCGGTCCCGGGCCCATGTGATCAGCCGGTGCGCGGCTCCGCCGCCCTCCTTCGTAGCGTGCAGCCACGGAGCGAGGAAGGCATCGACTGCTGCCATCGAACGGGCGGACAGCAACGTGTCGAGATAGTCGGCGTTGAGAGGGTGACCAGAGCGGGGCGCCAGCCGGAACAGCGTGTCCATGGCTTCGTGGAAAGTTTCCGGTCTGCGGAGGGCGGAGTCGACACAACCGATCGTGACCCTGGTGATAGTCGACTGCGAACGCCATGGAAGGCCGGCCACGATCGCTGCGACGGCCTGACGCTCGCCGACTTGGTCACGGAATTCGGTGAGTTCCATCCCGCGCTGTCCCAAGACCACGGAGAGTGCTTCCAACAGCCCCGGGTCGGGTTCGGTGTCCAGCCCCACCAATTGGCGCAGCGGGCCCGTGGCGAGTGCTTGGCGTATGTGTTCACGGTCTTGGAGGTCAGACATCGCGGCGGCAACCACGAGATGCTGCCCGAGCCGTTCGAAGGCCATCGCGACGACGTTGCGTTTCGGCCCGGTGGCGGCCGGGTCGACGTCTTCGGCGAGCAGTCCTTCTCCCAGCAGAGCTTCGAGGAGGGACCTGTCGGTGGTACGCCCGGGCCAGATGTCCTGCAGAAGTACGTGCGCGCTCGCGCGGTTCATCCAGGGTTGTGTTCCGCTGCCCAGCCGTTCGGCGATGGCGTGCATCGCCTGATGCACCACCTGGTCGGTGACGGGGGCGTTCAGCTCGTTACTGATGCGGCGATTGACCTGGTCCAGCAGGAGGTCCGCGAGTTCGTCGAGGCCGATGGTGGCGTCTTCCAGTGAAAGGCGTCCCTGCTCTTTGAAAGCTTCGCACAACAGGCGCAGGAAGAGCGGACTGCTGAACTCCGACTGAACGGGAGGCGAGGCCGGCGGCTCCAGGCGGTATAAGTCGGCGTACTCCCGAAGCGCGTCATACTCCACGCCGTGGAAGCCACGGTGCACGATCTCCGGAAGGACCAACTCGTCCGGTAGCACTTGGGCACGGTAGTGCGAACGGAAGGTGAGTACGACGCGCAGATGCTCAAAGCGGTTGACCTTGGTGATCAGCGTGTCGAGTTCGTCACGCCAGATGGTCCGCGGCCGTGACTCGTTGAGCGCGTCGACCACGGCAGCCGGCGCTGCGGCCTGCCTGGTCCAGAAGGGCCAGTACATCATGGCCGCTGAGGTCTGTGGGCAGGCTGAAGAGCGCCCGCAATTGCTCGAGGATGGGCTCGTCCCGAAAATGACGCCCGTGGAGAAGTACGCTCGGACGTCCGGCGCGCAGCCGCTGAGCGACGTAGTCCAGCGTGACGAACGTCTTGCCCATGCCGGCGGGGCTGGTCACCACGATGGCGCGTGCTGTTCGGAGGCGTCCTGTCGGGCCCGTCACCCGATCGGTCAGTTCAGCCAGAAAAGTGTTCAGTTCGCGCAGTGCGCCCACGGTGGCAGCGGGAAACGAGCCCATGTACTCGGCGTTCCGCTGCCGCCATGAGGGAGTGTCCCAGCCGGATGGGTGCGCGGTGTCCAACCGCGCCTCCTCGGCCGTCGCTGCCTGAGAAGCCACTGCCTGGAGTGAGGCAAGCGACGCTTCCAGCGCAGCTGCGGTCGATTCGGACGGGCTTTCTTGCCATTGCACCAGCGCGTCAACCAACTCTGCGCCGAGCGCGCGTTCTGTGGGCGAACCAGTCCCCGCGCCTTCCTTTTCTTTCCTTCTGCCGGAAGCGGCGCTTTCAAGCCTGCGGCTGAGCTTCCGCAAGCGGGAGATGTCGGCGGAGGTCTGTTGGGACCATTCTTCGTCGGCGCACAGGGCTGCCAGGGCATGCCGGGTCGTCGGGATACTCACGTTCAGCTCCGGCACGTACCGGGGACGCGCTGCTGCGATGGCTTCCTTCAAGCGGTCTTCCCACCATTGCGCGGCGAGAGTTTCGACCTCGAACCAGAACCGGGACCGCACACCGGTGGTGTCGATCCTCTTGAACCGGGTGATCAGGTGCGTAGCCCACTCGACCTCGAAAATCACCGACATATCCCGGTCGGCGGCCATCTGCTTCCAGGTATCGAGCCAGCCCCCGGTGTCGTACACTTTCTCGTGCAGCGATTTCTTCTCACGGCGAGGAGGCTTGGTGCCGAGGCGGGACTGCGAGGTTCCTCGTCTGACGGTGGGGCCGGTGGGGTCGACCGGAATGGCGATGGTGTACTTCGTGAGCTTCGGGTGGACATCGAGCGCGGCTGACACTGATTTGTCGAGCTGCTGCTTGTCGACGGCGTCTCCGGACACCCAGAACTTGGCCTGCCAGCCGTGCTCCGTGCCGTCCGGCAGAACCCAGAAGCACTCGACCCCACCGTCCCCGCCGACGCCGTGCAGACTTACGAAGCGGGCCCCATCGGCAGGACAGCCCTCCGCTGCGAGCTCGCAGACGAACTGCTCGAAGCCGGACCGCTGTCCCTCGGCCCCGAGCGGCCGGAGCCGGGACAATTCCATCTCAGGCAGCGTCATCGCTCCCCCTACTGTGAACGCTTCCTTGCGTACGTCATTATCCCCAGCAGCCACTCGTTGATCGCCTTCCTGTTCTTGTTCGCTCCGAGCCAGTGGCGTTCGGTAAGAGCTTGGGGCTGCCCCACACTTCGGCTGCGCCGCGGTGGGGGCGGCACGCTGGTTCTTCGAGCCGAGCGGCCGCCCGAGTCATGGCCGGGAGGTGCGTGTGCAGGCGTCGCGGTAGGGCTACGGAGACGAGGGAGGCGGTGAAGTCACGTGGGGGGGCGGACGCGACAGCAGTTTCGTGGTCATCGCGGGCCCTCTTTCGAGCGCGTTCGGCAGCGCCGAGGATGTGGTTGGGCGGCCAGGGAGGCTACGCGGCTGCCGGGCGCTTCACGCCAGTTGTGTGATGGTGGGTCCGGATTCGGTGATGCGGAGCGGGTGTCGCCGCAGCGCGGCAGCCGCTGTGCAGCGCCAGCCGGAAGGTGGCCTCCTCAGTGCGTTGGCCGCGGCGTGTGTTCGATGTACCGGCTCGGACATGTTCGAAGAAGCGCAGATGACCGCCCGGTTATAGGACTCTCGGGGGGGGCCGCCCGTTGGTCGGTCACGGAGTGCAGGCTCAGTCGGACGGGCGCCGCATCCGCGAAGACCAGCAGATTCTTCGTCTGCTGGTGGTAAACGGCGTCCACCGCTTCTGAGCTGCAGAGATGGCTGGAAATGCTAGGCAGCACCCCGTGTTGGACCGCCCCTGTCCCGGATCTTGCTCGGTGCTGACAGGGGCACCGGTCCCACATGGCACATGTCGTAGAAGCCGTCCAGGGGCGTCCACGTGGTCCAGGGTGAGCGGGTATGTCCAGGTTGGGACTTGCGGTGCGAGAGTGGCTACGGGATTGGTGGCACCCCCGTGACACCTGGGACACTTCTGCCGCCGTGCTCCGACGGGGATTCTGTGTAGACGGGGACCTGATGCGAAGACGCCCCGCTGGCTTGCTCCGGCGGGGCGTCTTCGTGCAATTGGTCAAGACGGGTTGGGGCTTGCGCTGGAGGCTCCGTTGTGCTCTGGCTCGCCGCTCTCGAGTGCCCGGAGGGCCGAGGCGGTGACGACGCGGGCGGTGCGGCCCATCGGCAGCACGGGGCAGGGGAATTCCCCGCGGCGAACAAAATCGTAGCTCTTCGAGCTCGACAAGCCGAACGCCGGGGCAGCGTCCTCGACGCTTGCGGTTCCACTCCAGGCGGCGCGGATGTGCTCGGGGCTGAACGGGCCGTGGTGTGTTTCGCCGGTCTGGCTGGGCATTCCTGTCGGCAGTGCCTTTCGGGTTTGGTTGCTTCCGGGCGGTGGGTAAGCGGGGGCGCGGTGGACTACCAATAGTCCGAGGAATCACCGGTTCTGGTAACCGGCCTTTGGTTGATACTCTGCTCTGCTCGGCGGCAGGGGCGAGCCGCGGTGAGCCCAATCGGCGCCAGTTTTCCGGTTAGGGGCGTCGGCGTTGTCTCTACGTGTTTCCGGTTACTCATCATGTGGAGTGCGTGGCGATTCTGGAGCCGGTGGCTAAGGGGCCCTGACCTGCGGCTTTGTGTGTGCGCATTATGTGCCGTGTGGGCGTTACGGGCGATGTCTTGACGCTCGTAACGCTCATTTATCGCTTTTCCTGATGGAGAGTCAGGCAACATCTTGGGCTGGTCAGGCCCTGTCAGGGCGGCAAGTAACGACGGGGCTCCGAGGGTGCGCGAGGCTCTGTGCGGATGCTGCTTCCTGGCAAGCGGCCCGTCGCGCGTGCCGCGCGAAGGCCCAGGAACTAATCGGATGGCACGGCCATGGCTCGCCAACTCGGACTCGCCGGGATGTGACGCGGTGGAGGTCCTGGCCGTGCCGTAACCGGAGGGTGCAGCGCCCGGTGGGGACGAAGTTGTCGTTGAAGTCCGCTGTGACGCCGGCAGCGTCATCATGGTGGAGTGGATCACAACTTCAGCGCGCTAAGCCCCGGGGGCTTCGAGCATCTGTCGCAAGCGCTGGCGCAAGCGGCCCTGGGCCCGGGTGTCTCCGTCTTCGGCACGCTGGCCCTCAATCGCCTGGTCGGGCCCGCGACGCTCGATCTCAAACTCGGCACTCTCGCCGAGCACTACGGGTGCGCCAGGAGAGGGCCCACGACGCGCAGGATGAGGGTTTGGCCCTGCCGCTCCTGGATCACCCGCCCCACCAGGACTACAAGCCGTATGTCCCCAAGGCGCCCTGCGTGTACCGGAATCCGGGCCGTTTCGCGCCGGGCGGGCCTTGACGCAGGGCATGAAGGTCGCCATGACCGGGGACACCCCGGTCTCCCGTGAGGAACTGGTCGCCCGGTCGGTGGCGGCCGGGCTGAACACGCTGACGTCGGTCAGTGGCCAGACCAGCGTCGTCGTCACCGGCGACCCCGTTGCCGGATCTGCCAAGCTGAAGCGCGCCGCGAACGAGGGCGCTCCGCTCGTGGATGAGCCTGCGTATCTGCGGCTATTGAGCGGTGTGCAGTCGGCCAGGCCAAGGGCGCTGCACGGCAGCATCGCGCGGTCGAGGCGCCCGCGGGCGCGCCCACTGTACTGCCTGCGCCGACGCCGAGTATACCGGCATAGCGGACTGCTGCACCGACCACATCCGCTGCTACGGTGGACCAGTCGCTGACCGGGAGCAGGGTTCTGGCCCTGGGCGGTATCCATGAAGAGGCCGCCGAGGCACGTGCGCGTGCTGTCACCCTTGGCGCCTCTGCGGCGGTCAGCCTCTCCGCCAGCGTGTCCGGCGTCGTCGTGCTGCCCGGCGGTGAAGCGGACCGCCGTATGAGTCGCACCGCCACGCCCGGCCTCAGTGTGCACGACGCCGACTGGCTGCTCCTCGCACCCACGCCTGTGTCGGGAAGGAGCGGGGCCGGTAACCAGCTGGACACGGCAGTGGTATTGGTCCCAGGCGCCGTCATCGACCTGTTCGACACCGGCACGGCCTGGGCGGTGGCCGCGACGTGGCGTCAGCAGACCGTCTGTGACATGGACGCTGTCGCTTTCGCGGTCGGCGCTCGGGAATAGGTAGCAGGAGACGGGGACTTCATTTTCTATGGAGCCCCTGAGCATCCGAACGGCACCCTGGGGCTTGCCATGGATGGTCCGACGGAACAGGCCGTCACCGCCGACCTGGAGTGTCTGCCCCTGGAGATCCACAGGGTCGTGATCGCCGCCGCGATCGACGGTTCGTCGACCTTCTCGGATGTCGGGGCCATCGAAATTACCGCCACCTGCGGGATCGCCGCGGCTCCGACCGCCCGGGCCACCCTGGACGCCGCCACTACTGAGCGCACCATGATTCTCGCCGAGGTCTACCGCCGGGGAGAGGGCTGGCGGCTACGCGCCGTCGGGCAGGGCTACGACCACGGCCTGGCCGAGCTGGCTCGCGGCTACGGCGTTGACGTCGCCGAATAACCGACGTCTTCCCGCACTTGAAGGGCAGGAGCCCCTATACGGCCCCAAGGCGCGCTGCTTCGGTCGGAGCCGCGTTGAGGGGGCCGTTCCTGTGTGAAGCGGGAATGACCGGAGAGGTCCCATTGGGGTTCTCGCCGACATCGCACGGCGGTGTGCGTCACGGCCGGGATCTACGCGGAAGTGATCCCTCGCAGTTGGTGAAGAACGGCCAGCACACGCCCAGGCTTCGGCGGGGTCCTGACCTGCTGTCGCGCCTGTGGAGGTCCTCTTTTTACCCTTGTCCCTTCTCCTTCCTGTAGGTGCCCGATCGGAGACAATGCTCCCGCCATGGGTGATCTGACTGCCGCGCATCGCGGCTACGAGTACCAGGATCTGCTAGAGGCGTGTCGAGTGGTGGATCTGCCGCTGGGCGGGATCGCCGCTGTGCACGTCGACGAGAAACTGGTGGAGGACGACCGATTCGACGACCTCACGGTCATTGGAGCCGATGGATGCCGTGAGCGGACCCAGTTCAAGTATTCGGACAACGACGATCACCCCCTCCCCTACACCACGTTCACAGTGGACGGTCGTGGACTGAGGCTGGACCGCCTTGTGGCGGCAGCCGTCGCCGACCGCGACGGGCCGGGGGCCTCCGCCCGTACGATTCGGCTGCGCATCGTGATGCGGGATGCACCACCGGACGATGCCGTCCTGAGCAAGGTTATGGTGCCTGCACGGGCGTCCGACGCGTCGTTTCTGGCGGGTGTGAACACCACACTCCTACGGTTCGACGCCGAGGCCCTGTGGCAGGGGATTGAGCTGCCGGCGCAGGGAAGGCGCAAGGCGGGGAATGTATTCGGGTTCCTGACCGAAGGCGACACAGCCGTAGCCAGGGAGGACCTGGAGTGGCTTTGCGAACACCTGGTGGTGGAGCTCTCAGCGCCACCGATGACGATGGACCTCCAACACCCGGGCCCGGCCGAGCAGCTTCTCCTCCACCGCGTGCGCAGCGAACTCGGTGCGGGGGTCCACCCCAACGAAGGCCGCTCGGCAGTGGACGTGGCCGAGGCGCTGATCCGCACGGTCCGAGCCGCCCGTCAGCGAGGTATCGAGGTCACGTCCCAGGAGCTGCTGCGTCGGGCCCAGCTACGCCAGGACTTCGGTGCTGTCACACGTGCGCATCCTGTGGACCGGACCCTGGAAGTGGCGCGGCCTGGTGCGGTTGGTCCCCTGGTGGAGTCTGCCGGGGCCGCCGCGGCTGTCGGGGGTGTTCTGTTGGTGACCGGCCCGCCGGGGCAGGGGAAATCCTGGGCGTGCCAGCAACTGGTCGAACGGCTCGCTCACGACGGATGGCTGGTCGCCGAACATTATTGCTATTTGGGTGACGCCGACGGTGAACAACTGACCCGGGTGATGACCGAATCGGTCTTCGGAAGTCTGCTTGGCCGGTTGGCTGAGGCGGATCCGGGCCTCGTCCACGACCAGCGCCCGCGCTTCGCTGCCGACGAGGAGGCTCTGACGAACGCAGTGGCGACTGCCCTGCGCAAGGATCCCGCCCGAAGAGTGGCGCTTGTCGTGGATGGGCTGGATCACGTCACCCGCGTACATGGGGGGAGGACCAGAAGAGCGGATCCGTCCCTGGCCCTTGCTGAAGTATTCAGCTCACTTCTGCTCCCGCCCGGCAGCGTGCTCATCGTCCTCAGTCAGCCTGGGACTCATCTTGCCCCCCTCGTGCGGGCAGGGGCGGCCACCGTCGCCGTACCGCCGCTCGCACCGGAAGAACTCCGTGGCATGGCCGAGCGGCTCGGCCTCGTCCCGTCGACGGGAAGCGGCGCCACCGACGCACTGCTCACCGACGGTCGGGACATCACGGACTTCCTCGACGCGCTGCAGGAACGCTCGGGCGGGAACGCCCTGTACACGACATACCTGTGTCGTGAGGTCGCCCTCCGCCCGGAGACGGTCACGGCAGCTGCGGCAACCGTGCGAGCTCTTCCCCCATACCGCGAGTCACTGGAGGACTACTACGCCCACCTCTACGACACCCTCGGCGCCGAAGCCGATGTCGTCGCGGACATCATCGCCCTGCTCGGTATGTCGGTCACCCGAGAGGAACTCGGACAAATTATCCCGGACCGGCGGCACCGGATCGACGGTGCACTGAAGGTCTTGGCCCCGGTGCTATCCGAGCGGACCGCTCAGGGCGAACTCCGTGTGTACCACGAGTCGTTCGCCCGTTACCTGCGCATGGGGTACGAGGACCACCCCGATGCCCTTGAGGCGACGCTGGTGCTGATCGCCACATGGCTGTCCGAGAAGGGGCTCTTCGATGATCCGAGGGCTTTCCGGCGGCTCCTGCGGATTCTTGCCGAGGCGGGGCGCGACACAGAGGTACTCGGTCATATCGGACGGGACTTCGTCGCCCGCGCCGTCGCAGCCGCGTTCCCAGCGTCGGCGATCAGGGACAACCTCGCCACCGGGCTGCGCTGCGCGGCCAGATCGGGAAACTGGCCGCTTGTCGTGCGCTGCGTCGAGCTCGCCCGGGCTGCTGAGACGTACGAGTACGAGCGCTTCGACTCGGTGCTGGTGGACTTCGCCGACGTGCCGATCGCGTTGCTCGGCGCCCAGACCATGGCGGACCGGCTCCTGCACGACGGCCGGACCGTGATGCCGGCCCGGGCGGGCCTGCAGATGTGCGCGGTTCTCGACGCGGCAGGTGCCGTGGCGGCTTGGCACGAGTACATGACGGCATTCGAGAATGAGGCCGAATCCGACAACACCTCGTACGGGGCGGAATCAGACCTGGCCGTCAACCTGGCCCGGCTGCGCGGCCGGCTGCGCCTTTCCGCAGCATCCCGGGGGACAGGGAAGCAGGACGGATTCGGTGCACCAGTGTCGCCGGACCGCATCGCCCAGTGGCTCGATGAGCAGGGTGATCAGGCCACAGTCGACGCCGCGGTGAAGGCCCTGCTGGACACTGTAGGACTGGATGCCGTCACCGATCTGCTATCGCGTCTCGCCGCGGGCGGCCCGGTGTGCCTCTCGCTCGCGGAGCAGATCGCCGCCGGTGCGCTGACCGGACAACCGGGCAGCGCAGTCGACTGGGCCCGTAAGGCCGTCGGCATGGGGCATCTGCCGGGAACTTTGCACCGGCTGCTGGCGCTGGGGGTCGTTGCGGCCGATCTTGCAGGCGACCCGGAGGTGGAGGCTTGTCCACACCGGCGTGACGTGCTGCTCTCCCTCACCCGCGCCGTGCAGGAGGAACGCGTTCGGTGGAGGCCCGAGGCCGTCGCCCACTGGCTTGACGCGCTGGCAGTCGTGGCAGAGGCCGACCCCCTGGGACTCGATGCGGCGGAGGCGCTCGTTCAGGGGCCCGGCTGGTACCCCTGTTGGCTGCGGTTTGCGATCGCCCTCGTCCGCGCCGAATCCACCAGTGCGGGCCGGCGGTCCGGCCTGGCGGTGAAAGCTCTCGGGCTTCTGACCGAAGATCTCCGGCCCTTCGTCGGCAATCCTCGTGCGTGCGACCTCTATGCGATTCACCCACTCGTCGAGGGGACGGTGCGCCGGGCGGTCGTACTCGTGTCCGACGACGACTGGCCGCAGGCGTGGGAGGCGCTCACCCACGTCAGCCAGAAGATCAGCACGACCTTGCGCGGTGAGCTGGGAGGTCCGCTGCCTACCGATGTACTGCTCTCGGTCGCCGTCGAACACGCGACGCCCACACGGCGGGCCAGTGTGGACGAAGCCATCCGGGGCGAGTTCGAGCAGCATGCCGGCGGACGCTACTACAGCGACCTGGCCGCATACCTTCTTACCCACGCGCGCCTCGCCCTCGCCGCAAATGACTACGCCGGGGCGGAGGCACGCTGGCTGGAGGCATGCCGCTTCCTGGTGGCCTATGGCTGGCACAAGGACATCACCGTCTACGAAGTCCTGGACCCACTGCCCGCTCTCGTGGCCGCCGACCCGGCCCGAGGCAGGGCGCGAGTGGCGCAGCTCCAGCCGCTGTGCGGACGCCTGACCCTCCACACCGATGGAAAGGAGACCCGCGCCGCACGACCCGAGTGGTGGAGGACACTGGCCGGAGCGGATCCGGTGGCGCTCGCCCGGCTCGCCGCCACCGGGCTCCTCGGAGACTGCAATGGCCCCAACGACCTCCTTCACGGCGCGCGGGAAGACCTCTGGGCCAGGTGGAAGGACGATGCGGATCCGGTCGTAACGACGGCGCTTCGCCTCACGCTGGACAGTCCACTCCTGGAAGGGGACGCGGAGGTACTGGACCGACTCGTCCGGACGTTCGGCCCCGCGATGCCGGACGATGTATCGCAACTGCTGCGCTGGTCCCTGAGCCGGGCGGACGAGCGGCAGGCGCACTATGACTCCTCCAACGGTGACGAGACCAACGTGTCGGACGAGCGACGGGTCGCGGCGCTCAACACCGTGGCCGAGCGCGCTGGTGCCCCGAGTATCGAGCCCCTTCCCGAACCACCGGTCGCAGGAGAATCCGGGCGGTGGAGCGGCTCGCCGAGGCCGGCGCAGCCACCCTCGGCCGGTGACCTGCTGGCTGGTATGGTCCTGCCACCCGTACTCCCTGGTCCTGTCGGTCTGATCCGGGCACTGAGGGACTGGCGCTTGCGGCCCTACGGAGCAGGCACTCCGCAGCAGGCCCTCGACCATATGACGAACCTCGTTGGTTATCGGCTGCTCGCTCTCGCTGCCGCAGGACGTGCCGATGAGGCCGCACAAGTCTTGCGGGCCATCTCCGGACCGTTCGACTTCCGCGACGGCCCTCTTCTCCTGCGTCAGCTCGCGGAGGGACTCGAACGGCACGGCCAGGACGGTTTGGCCGCCGAAGCGTACGCGCTGACCTGGGTGCGGACTCGCGGGCAGGGCGGGTGGCTGAACTTCGGCGGGGAGACATCCCTGGACGCCCTGAGCCGAGCCGGGCGGATCGATCAGGCCCTCACCTTGCGCATCGTGGCCGAAGAGGCGGAAGCCATCGTGAGTACCGGCCGGTACGGCACCCACGGCGTCACACCGGCGCTGATCCTCGCCTTCGTATACCAGGCCATCAGCCTGCCCGATCAGCATTCCCTCGATCTCGGGTTTGCCTTGTGGGACGAAGCGGCGGCGGTCATCGAGAGCAGGGCACCCCGGGTCCACGACAGCGACGACCCCGTTCACCCCTACCACGCCCCTGGCCAGGACAGCGGTGCGGCCGTACTGGGGAATCTGGACTGCGCCTTCGCGACTGCGGCACTGGCGGGGATGGCCGACGCGGGACGTGAGGCGAAGCGGCGGTCGATGATTGCCGCACGGACTCTCCTTTCACTGCGCCCGGCGACAGCGGCCCCTGCCATGGCTCTGGCGCTGGAGCACGCCACCGATCCGGCGACCCTGACGTGGCTGCTGTGTCTGATCGAAGAGCAGGGACCGGCCGGCCGGTTCGTTGCGGAGCACTGCCGGCACGCCCTTGTGGCACTGGCCGCAGGACCGCTTCTCACCGTCCGGGCTCTTGCCCGCCGACTGCTCGTCGATGAGGAGAACGTCCCCATGGGGCCTTCGGATTCTTACGTGTTGAGGCCCCCGAACAGCCTGTGGACGAGTTCCGGGCGGGAAGGCGGCCGGGAGGAGGGGATGTTGGAAGGGCTCGTGGGAGAACTGGCCGGCGTACGACTGAACGAAGCCGAGCAGCTGCAGCCGGGGCTGGTAAGGGCGGTCCTGGCCGATGCCGATCGCAGGCTCAGCAGTGAGCGTACGAAGGGCAGGACCAGGACTCAGCTCCGCGCCTACCGGAGCGTCGACGAACAACGGCCGCCGGACGCCTACATCGCCACTGAGGAAGCGGTCGAAGAAGCGATCCAGCGAACGGCGGCGGGCAGTCGAGCCCACCGGCTCGCGGCCGGTCTGGGAGTGGTTGATCCACGTGCCTGGGAGGACCGCCTGGCCACCGCACTCACGGATAGCCCGGTCGTTTCGCTGGCCTTCGAAGCGGCGCGCTGGCCGCGCCCCGGCCTTCTGTTCCCGCCCGCTTCGCCCGCTCAGGACGATCCGGTCGATTCATTGGCTGGCGCCTCTGCGGAGGCCGTCTCCGTACGGTCCTTGACGGAAGCGGACGTTCTGACAGGCCGGCCGCTCACCGACTGGTACGTCCTCGCCTCCGTGGAGAGAAGCAGGTTCCTGTCGTCGCGCAGACGGACGACCGATTCGGTCAGCCTGAGGTTCTCCGGTCCGGAAGTATCGGCACGCGGGGGCCATGGGAACCCGGATGCCCCGCCGTTCTCGGGGGGTGATCTGGTGGAATGGGCCGAGGGACCGGGGGAGCTTCCTCGGGGATTTCCACAGGACGGCTTCCCGCTGCTCGGTGTCGACCGCGATATGGCCGCCGCCGGGGATGCTGCGCACGGTTTGGGACTGCCCGACCTTGTGCTGACACCGGGCCGGTGGCTCCCTGTCGCGCTGTGCCTGTGGCCCGGAGCCCCCTTGATCCTGGAGGACGAGCGCGGGCCGGCCCTCCGGCTCATCTGCTGGCGTACCGAGTACGAGAGGAGTTCCTACCACCTCGCCACGCCGCGGACGATTGGCTGTGCCGTCGTAATGCGCCCTGATCTGGTGGAAGTCCTGTCCGGAAGGGCGCCCGCACCCGTCGTCATCCGGGACTTCGTCGTGCGCCTGAGGCACGGGGGAGAGGGAGAATGACGGGAGCGTTCGGTCGTGCCCGGGGGAGCGAGCGGTCGTGGCGGGTTGCGGCATGTGCGGGCGCCCGAGTCTTCGCCTCGGGCGCCCGCACATGCCGCGTAGGGGCGGCTGCCCGAGTCGCTTCTACGGATTCAGGGGGTCCTGTGGGGAGTCTGGACCCGTTTCGAGTTCGACGGTGTACAGAGGCCGCTCCTCAATCCCCAGGACGCGCATCAACTCGGTGGTCGGAACCCGGTATTGGCGGCCGACGCGCATGATGGAGCAGGGGAAGGTGCCTTCATAGATCAGCCGGTATGCGGTTCCGGAGCAGATACCCAGTGCTCGTGCGGCTGTCCGCAGATCCACTGCGACTGGCAGTTCGAACATCTCGGTGAAGCTGAGCGGACCGGTCCCCGGGGGCTTCACCGTCGCCTCGCACAGCGCCGCAATGACATAGTGCCGGTGCGGTGCCTCCGCCCGGAGTGCTTGGGCCGACTGACGACTTTGTGCGACCCGAGGTGATCGGTTAGGCTTCTGAGTACCTCCTCCTCCAACTGCGCTGTGGATACTCGCAAGCGCAGCGACGCGTTCAGTCCGGCTGCCCCTTCGGGACGGGTGACCTCCAGCTCGAAGTCTGCCTGCCGCGCCAAACTTTCGGCGGTCCCGCCCGTCAGCGCGCGGTGGTCGCCCTCCGCGATGTTCTCCAAGTGCGTGGAAGGAGCCTCTCGTAGTGCCGCGCGCGCGAAGCGCCACCCGCCGCCGCATGCCGCCCTGATCAGAGTCTGGGCCGAGAGCGGTGATTCGGGGTCCACGGTTCGCAGCTCTTCCAGCAGGGCGAGGACCATCTCGGACTCTACGTCGGACCGGTCGACGCGTAGGCGACCGCAGATGCGGTAGGCCGTGCCGGTCAAACGCGGCAGGGCCAACCAGATTGCCAGGAGCTGCCAGGGGCCGTGCGGTGTGGCTTCGGCGCAGGCCGCTCGGAGCGTCGCCTTCCAGACTGCGGTGGCGAGCTCCGGGGCGGCGTCCGGACCGTACAGTGCCTCGCGGGCCTCGGGAGGGGACAACCGGATCGGCTCGTCGTTCCCCTCTGTGTCGACAGTCAGTAGTACTTCTTCCTTGACGTGAGGATTCTCGAAGTGGTGAATGACCGCGGCGAAGGCACCGCGGGATGTCGGGTACGCCATGCACTGTCCTCTCTCGGCTCCGGGAACCGGGGGCCCTGATGCCGATGAATGGAAATGTGGTCGCCGCAGTTGCTCGACGACTGCTGGAAACCGACAAAACGGGAATGAGTCCCACGCGCCTCAGTTTTACGCACGTGTCCTGTCTTGCAGTGCCGCCTGTCGGGAGGTCATATCGCGGCTTCGGATTCGTACCGGGGGGATGGAGATGGGGCTGCGGATGTGGGGGAGCGGCCGACTGGCCGAGGGTGCCCGCCCGGAGGCGGGCACCACGGCGACTTCTGAGGCGATGGGGCGCCTCAGCCCGTCTTCGACGGCGAAGTGGCCGACGCCGCGGGCGGCGGTGTCGCGGCGCTCTGCAGCTGCGCCTTGCGGGCGGTTCGCCGCAGGTGGGGCGGGAAGCCGCCGGACCGCCTGAGGCGGCTCCCCCGGCGGCTGCGCTGACGGTTGCTCATGGAGCGGAATCCTTTCGATCGGTGATTGGGCCGGCATCGCCTTGTGCGGCGAGCGGTTGACGCCATCGTGCCCGGCCGAGGCAGAGTGCCGTGGCGCCGAATCTGAGGAGAAGCTGAGCCGGATCTGAACTCGCGAAAGGGCGTGAGCGTGTAGAAGAGGCTCTGGGTGCGCACAGATTCAGGAGTGCCGTTCGGGACGCGGTGACTACGCGTGGTGCGCGGAAGGGGAAAGACTGTGGAGGGGCGCGTACTCGGCTTGGTCAGTGTCAGAGGATCAAGTGGTGAGGGATTTTCCGGCGTTGAGAAGGCGGCTGCGCTGTTCGGATTGTTGGTGACATCACCCGGGTTCAGGTGTACCGCTGAGGAAGTCTCCGAGACCCTCTGGCCGGGCGCGAAGTATTCGCGTGACCGCGTGTATCGGGTCATGTCGGATCTGAGGAAGGAGCTGGGGGAGGAGGCTGTCCCACGCATCAATTCGGGCGTCTGTGCGATTGTTATCCCGGAGGGAGGCGTCGATCTCCTCCGCTTCCGTGAAGGGGTGCGGAAGGCTGCCCGTCTTCAAGGGCCGGAAAAGTTCGAGCAATTGTGCGACGCCTTGGCGGAATGGTGCGATGACGAGCCGTTGCGCGGGCTGCCGGTCGGAACGTTCGGGACACGGAAGGCCGAGTTGCGAGAGGAGCGGATGGGCGCCCTTCGCTCCCAGTTGGAGGCGGCATGGTGGGCCGGTGAGGAGAAATGGCTGCGTACGGAAACGGAGAAATTGTTTGAACGTATGCCGGAACAGGATTGGATTTTTCGGTTCTATCTGGTCACCCATGGCCGGGAGCTGGGGCATGTGGCACGGGAAAGGCTGATCAAGCGGTGGACGAAGCGCCACGGGGCCCCTGCCCCGGACTCCGATCTGCAGGACGTCATCGACGAGTTACTCGGTACTCCCCGTCGGGCACGCGGGACGGCTCTTCACCCTGTCCCGGACCAGTTGCCCGCATGCAAGCACAGACCCTTTGGGCGAGATGAGCTGATGCGTGATCTCGACGAGGTCGTGCAGGAGCGACAGACAGCGGGAAGATCGGCGTTGATCGTGCTCAGAGGACTCGCCGGCATCGGGAAGAGCACGGTGGCCTATCGGCTCGCGGCACTGCTGCGCGACAGATTCCCGGACGGGGTTCTCTACGCCAACCTCCAGGGCTTTGCGGGCGCCGATGCGCGGCCCGCCGACCCCGAGCATGTTCTGGACAGATTCCTGGCAGATCTGTCACCTCGCACTCGCGCGACGGGAGTGGACGGCAAGAGTACGGCTCTGCGTTCGGCGCTGGCTCGTAGGTCGGTGCTCATCGTGCTCGACGACGCGCTGAACGCCGCGCAGGTGCGTCCGCTGTTGCCCGGGACCGGCACCAGCGCGGTGATCGTCACGAGCCGCAAGACGCTCGGGGAGCTGGGCGCCGGACATGACGCGCACTTCTGCACGGTGGGCTCACTGGACGACGAAGCTGCCACCGCGATCCTTCAGGAGCGACTTCGCGCGCCGGCACGCGGAGGCCATGGCAAACTCATCCGCGAACTAGTTGAGTTGTGTGACCGTCATCCGCTGGCACTCACGGTGGTTGCCCGGCGGTTGGAGCATCGCTCAATCCAGGGCATCAGCGCCCTCGTACGGGACCTCAGGCAGGAGAGGGACAAGCTGGATGTCCTGCATCTGCCGGAGGAGGAGCTGTCCGTGCGGATGGCGCTGGCCTGTTCCGAGCGTGCGCTGTCCGGTGCGGCCCGCCGTCTTCTCTGGCAGTTGGCTGTTCACCCCGGCCCGAGTATCTGCTGGGACGCCGTCATGGACCTCGGCTTGGCAGGTGAACCGATTCGTGCCGACCGGGCCGTGGAGGAACTCGTGGCGGCCAGTCTGGTGGAGTTCCGGTCGGACCGCTACAGCCTGCACGACCTGGTGCGAGCCTTCGCGCGCCACGAGGTCGTTCCAGGAGTCGACGGTCCGCGGCGGGACTTCGAGGAGGCCACCGTACGGCAGGTCCTGGAACACCAGTTGCAGAACGTCAGAGCCTGCGACAAGCTGCTCGACCGCCATCGGACGCTCCCTGTCGGGGATCCCGACGCAGTGAGTGTGTGCGAGCCCGAAGGCCTCGAACAGGCCATGGCCCTGCTGGACAGCGAGTACGACACCGTCCAGCTCGGCATTCAACTGGCCTACCAGAAGGGGCTGGAGCGCTACACGTGGCTGCTGCCGATGGCGCTGGTGACCTATCAGTGGTGCCGCCACCGTCTGGGCGAAGCGCAGCGAAGCCTGGAGCTTGCGAGGGAGGCGGCCGAGGTCGTCGCCGCTCCCGTGGACTGCGCCATGGTCTACCGCATGCTGGCCGGCACCCACTGGCGGCTGGGACAGTTCGAGATGGCCGCGGCACAACTGCGGCGGGCCGTACTGCTGAGCGGGCAGGACAACAGTGAGAGCGGCCGGCTGAGCCTTGCTCGTTCCCTTCACACGCTCGCGCTCACCCTCCGCAAGCAGGGGCATGGGAAAACGGCGGAGGAACACCACAGACAGGCTCTGAAGCTGTACCGGGTGCTGCGCGACCGTAGTGGTGAGGCGGCGGCGCTGAACGGCATCGGCACGCTCCACTACGACCGAGGGGAGTACGACGAGGCGCTCCGTGTGTGCGCGGACGCTCTCCACCTGGTCGAGACGGTGGATCTGAGAGGTAAGGCGGATGTGCTGTACACCCTCGCCAAGATCCGTCTCTCCCGGTCCGAGCGGGCCGAGGCGCTGAGCCTGTACCGGCAGGCATCTGAGATCTTCCGCGAGCTGGAGCATTGGCACGACGAGAGTAAGCTCCTGTGGCTCTACGCCGATGCCCTGGTGGCGGCCGGCCGCTCGCGCGAGGCGGTGCAGGCGCTGGAGCGGGTCCTCGTGCTGCGCGAGCGGATGGGCGGCCATGGTGTGCGGGAGGTACGGGACCGCCTGGAGGGGCTGCGATGAAGGCGACCCCGCAGGATCACAGCGTCGGCGGGTGGGTGCGGTAGTACTCCGTGGGATCTGGGCGGAGGGGCTTCAGCGGTCGGCGTGAGCCCGGCGCGGGCATGTACGGGCGGAGCGCCGCGAAGACCTCCCGCACATGGGCCGGACGGTGTGCCGCCTCGCGCTCCACCATGCGCAGGGCGAGCGGAGCGAACTCGACCGGGAGCGCGGCCAGGCGGTCCGGAGGCAGTACGGGAACGGAACAGCCGAGAGCGGGTCGTCCCTCGGAGCCGGCGTAGGGAAGTCGCATGACCGTCATCTCCAGCAGCATGCAGCCCAGGGCGAAGATGTCGGCCTGCCTGGTCAACCCGAAAGGACTCCTGTCGAATTGCTCGGGTGGCATGTAGCCGATCGTGCCACGGGACCACTCGGTCGGTGTGCGCATCCTGATGGCGAATCCCATGTCGATCAGGCGAATTCTCCCGGTGGGTTCCACCATGACATTCTCGGGTTTCAGGTCGCAGTGCACCAGCCTTTTCCTGTGCACGGCGTGAAGGATCTCGCAGAGCTGGCCGATGACCGAGGCCACGGTGCTCGGGTCCCGGACCGGTCGTGCCGAGGTCAGGACATCGTGGAGTAGTTTCCCTTCGACGAACTCCAGGACGAGACAACGACGGTTGCGGTAGTGGCCGGTGGCGATCAGGTCGGGGACCTGTGGAATTCCGGCGAGAATTCGAGTGCGGGAGCCTTCCTTCGCCAGCGCCTTTCCGATCTCCGTGAAATACATCATCGATTCGTGCCCCCAGGGCTTCTGGATCTTGAGGGCCACTTTTCGGTTGGACGCCCGCTCGCGGCCGAGATGAAGATCAGCCTGGCCGCCGTCGCCGACCTGATGCAGGACTTCGTAGAGTTTCTCGACGTCGCCGATTTCCTCGATTTTCTCCATCATCCCCCTCCATACCCGGTTGTGCTCTCGCGTGAAAAGGAGCGAAATGGTCGATTCATGGTTGCCTCCCGATGGGGTGCATCGTGTCTCCGACACCATCACGGTGTCGGTCGGCAAGTTCAAAGGAGGAGAATTCCGTTGCCCCGCCGCTGATGCGCTCAAGGCGCGGAACTACCGCCCGAGTCAGCCCGCCACCCGCTCCCGCGAACCGTTGGAGCACTTCGCGTTCGGGCCCTTCATGGCGGCTTGTGATGCCCGCCTGGACCGCGGACTCGACGGCGAGAGGCGACCTGCGGCACCGTTGCACGACGGACTGCGGCAGTGGACGGAACACGCGCTGACGACGTACGACAACGCCTTCCCCGCAGACCCGGACCAGCCGCTCGTCGAGATCATGCCGCCCTGGATCTACCGGCACCGAGCGCTTGGCTGGGGCTCCCGGGCCGCACAGGAGTATCGCCTCACCGTATGGGGCCGCTGTCTGCGATCCGCGGACGGAAGAGTGCGTGAACTCCGACTCCCCGTGAACCGATTGAACCGACAGGCACCGCCCGACGGCTTCGTCGCCGCGGCGGCTCTGGTGCTGGCCGAGGGCACTCCGGGGCCGCCTCCAGAGCGTGTACGGATCATCGAATTCGCGCTCCTCGACGGCCAGGTGCGTCTGCTTTTCGATGGTACGCGGACAGAGGCACTCGCCCGCTACCGTGAGCACGGCTCCAGCGCGCTGGCCGACTTACTGGACAGCCAGGAGTACCGCCCGGGCACCTCCTGCGCGGAATGCCCTTACGCGTCCGTCTGCCCGGCTCTGAGGAAGTCACCCGGACTGCTGGGCGTCGAGACACACGGGCGGACGCGGCGTACCTGGTCCGTCACCAACGGCCGGAACTACCGGGCCTGCCCGGCACGCGACCACCTCCGTCGGCTGCACCTGCCCACCGAGGATGCCGTCGAGCGAGACCCCACGGCTGAGCGGGGCAGGGCCTTGCACGCCTACCTCGCGCAGCGCCACAGCCACGGTCCACTGAGGCCCTGCACGGTCGATGTCCCCGAGCACTGGGTGCCCGACGGGTTCGATGTCCCGGAGGACGTACGCGTCCTCGGTGCGAGGCTGCTGCGCCATCACGCCACGGTCTGTCCGCTGCGATGTGTGCAGGACGCCACGGACGTACGGACCGAGCCACGCGTGGTCCGGCACGACACGACCGCCGACGTGATGGTGATCACGGCACCCGACCTGCTCTACCGGGACGGGGACTCGTGGGTGTGGCGAGAAACCAAGACATCGGCCGCCAACCGGCGTTCGAGTCGTTCCCTGTTGGCGAAGTATCCCCAGTTGGCCCTGGCGGTCCTGCTCGCCGCGCGAGGTGGCCTCGGTGGCGGCACGGCACGTGCTCGCGTCGAGTTGGAGGTGTTGCGCCCGGGCGGCGCGGATCTGGAGATCATTGATCCCTTCGCCCCTGTTCGCCGCACCGAGGCGGAGCGGATCATCCGGGAACTGGTGACCGACTGGCACACCGACGACTGGTACACCGCGACTCCCGGGCGAGCCTGCGCACGCTGTGAAGTGGCGCGATGGTGTTCTGTCTCCCTCGCCAACGAGGCGGCCGCATGAGGTCACGGAAGACGGCTTCCGACACCGAGGGACCCACGAACAGCGACATTTCGGGGGCCGAGTCCCACCCCGGTTCCGCGCTCTTCTGCGAACTCGCCGGCGTCATCGCGGCCCTGGCCGAACACGAGGGCCTCCGCTCGTTCACTCTGCCCTACCCGTCCGCCGCGCAGCGCGCGCTGGATCGCACCGTACTGCACTGCCTCCAACTGGGGGAGGCACCGCCGAGAAGTCTTCCGGAACTGTGGGAGTGGTGCCGTTGGCGCTCCGCGGGTGATTCGCTCTTCCAGGTGCCGGCGTCCCTCGTCACACCGGACGCGACGCTGGTCCACCCGGTCGGGTTGGCACCGACCCGCACCTGTTTCGAACTGACCTCCCACATGCCGGAGGGCGGCGTGGAGAGGGAGGCACGCGTACTCCTCGCAGGGCTTTCGGCGCGGTGCGGCTCCACAGAGCAGTACCAGCGATGTCGGCGGTTTCTCGCATGTCACCCCGTCGTGCACCAACAAGACCGATTCGCAGGCGGATGGAGCAAGGCTGTCTGGAGCCGCGTCAAGGAATTCTATCGACCGCTGCCCGAATCCCTGCTCGCCGGCGGCACCTTCCTGAACTGCCTTGTCTGTGGGCTTCCCGCGTTGCTCCGCGACCGGAAGGTTCCCGATCAGGGGGCTCCCGTCGCCGGACCGGACACCTGGTGCGAAGGGGAGGTATGCCCGCACGGTGAGCGCCTCGGGCTGATCCGAGATCCGGACCGGAGCTGGTTGCTCCGGCGAGGGTTGAGGGCGTTCCTCGCTCTGCCGCGCCGAGTCGAAGAGACCGCTCTGGACCGACTCGATCGTGCGGGAATCGGCTATGAGGCTCTTCCCGACGGACTCGGCACATACCGGCTGCGGGGAACGAGGACCGGTTCCCGTCACATTCAGGTGTACGACCGGGTGCAGCCCGCGCTCCTGGCCGCTCGGTGTATCGAGCGGAAGACATCGCTTCCGGATCTGATGCTGGTGGTCGTGGCTCAGCGGTTCGCCGATTGCCATGACTACCGCGGATCCTTCACCGCAGCCCTGCCTGACGAGCTCCGGGACAGGGTGCTGCTCACCGGGCTCCGAGACCTGGCCCACCACGCCGTCGCTCAGTCGGCCTTCGGCGTGCACGAGGGGAAAGCCCCCGACTCGACGGAGGGAGCAGAGGGAGACCATGCGTAGCCTGACTCCGCCCTTGCACGATGTGCTCCGCGCACTTCAGACATTCACCGGCCCATCCGTGCGCAAGCCCGCCCTGGAAGCGCTCTGCCAAGTCGAACTCGGTCTGTACCTCCAGCAGAGGCTGATGCCGAACACCCCAGCAGGACATGCGTGGGTGTTGTTCAGCGGGTACCCGTTCGCGGAGGCGTACGGGCTCCGGTTGCCCTCGGACGTCGAGAAGACGCTCCGGGTCGCTCGGTACTCCCTGTGGACCCTGCGCAGGGGTCGGGCGTGGCGCGAGGCGTTGGAGCGTTATCAGCGGTTCACCCCGGCCTTGCGCGGCTACAACGTACCGGACCTCGAATTCCCCGCCGTGCGGCAGGAGGTCGGAGTGGCCGACGACCGCTGGCAGGTCTACGACGGTTTGCTGCGGGTCGCTCCTCCGCTGGCCGGACAGCGTCTCCCGGTCGCCGGACCCGGTCCGCACGCCTTCCCCGTCAGCCGTTCCATGGCCGTGGTCGACCTGCCGCCGGTGCCGCACACCCCCTTGGTGGCCCATGACATCGACTCGGCCCCGGCGGGCGGGGGCGAACCGCTGATCTTCCGTTTGGAAGATCTGAAACGTACCGCCGGGGAAATGGATGCCCTGTTCGCACGGATCGGCCGCGGGCGCGCGCCCGAGTGGCTGGACCGGCTCCAGAGCTTTGAGATGTCCATCAAGCAGGGGGGAGAGTTCCGCAAGGCCCATGAGTTCACGGTGGACGGCATTCAGCACCTGCTGGGAATCGTCGGCGCGGGCAAGAGCACGCTGCGCGACATCATCGCCGTTCACCTCGCACAGCATGGAAGACGCACCACCGTCGTGGTCTCCGATGTCGCGGAGGTACTGAAGCTCGTCGAGCTGTACAACCTCTACACCGAGGGCACTGCCGCGCCCGTCCTTGGCTTCGCGGGGCGCGAGCGGCACGCCCAGCGGCTGCATCGCAGGCTGGCCGGCCGCGGCGAGCAGCGGCTGCTGGCCCACGACGACCCGGCGTTCGCGTACCTCGGAACCTCCTGCGTGCTGAACGTCAGGCGGCGCGGTCATCTCGCCGGTGAGACGCTGGCCTTCGGTGAGGCCCCATGCACCCGGCTCCGCCCCGCGGCCGACCCGCGGCGCCGGACCGACAGTGGCCCGGCATCGGAATGGCAGAGGGAACGCAGAAGCTGTCCGTACTGGTCGGTCTGCCCCCGGCATGACGGCTCGCGGGCCTTGGTCGACGCCGACATCTGGGTGACGACACCGGCCGGTCTGGTCGATGCCTGCCCACCGCGCCCTCAGAACGGTGAGCGCATTCGCTACCTGGAACTCGCGTGCTGCCGCAGTGATCTCGTAATCGTGGACGAAGCCGATCGGGTGCAGATGCAACTGGACCGGACCTTCGCTCCCGCTGTTCTCCTTGCCGGTGACGAGGAGAAGGGATTCATCGATGTACTGGCTCGGCACAAACTCCGCGAACTTGCGGCGAGCGGTCGCACCCCGCTCTCCGACCGGGATGTGGAGAACTTCTCCGCCGCCCTCAACACAGCGGGGATGGCGACGGACCGTCTGTACGCCATGCTCGTCGGCGACCGCGATCTGCGCCGCTGGATCCGGACCGGATACTTCAGCGCCTGGACGCTGCAACTCGGTCTGCTCGACGAGCGATACCCCCTCCACGCGGACAGCGATCCGCGGGAGGCTCTGGGGAACCTCCTCGACGTGTTCCGGGACAACCCGTTCGGGGACCGGTCCCGGCATACCGACCAGGACTTCACCCACTTGACCAGCCTGCTCAACGAACTTCTGCACACGGGAAATCCAGAGAACACCCGAAGCGGCCTGATGAGTGTCATGAAGGACCTTTTCCGTCTCGACGAGAATTTTCTGACGGAGAAGCGGAAGACTTACGAGAAGTCCCTGGCCGAATGGGAGGAGAAGAAGGAGGAGCTGCGGCGAAAGCGACTGCGAGGGAAACGGGTCCGGCAGGATCCGCCTCCTCCCCGGACCCCTGAGCAGTGGCAGGCGGAACTTGCCGTACGTTTCGAGTTCACGCTGTTGCTGTGCGCTCTCGAACCGCGACTCGCGATGATCAACGCCATGTGGCCGCGGGTCGAGGCGGCGCTCAGCCTCGGCTACAACGAGATGTACCGACGACCGATGGACTACGGTCCGATGGTGCCCGAGGCGCCGATGGGCAATGTGCTCGGCTTCCAGTTCCTGGTGCACGGCGGGGACGACGGGTGCGTTCGCAGCGGAGAACTGACCTTCTTCCGCTGCAGCGGTATCGGCCGGGAGTTGCTGCGTGCCATGCCGCATCTGGCCTCCGTGGACGACCGGCCGGGCGCCCATCTGCTCCTCATGTCCGGCAGCAGCTGGGCGGGCAGGTCCAGCCGCTACCACCTCCGCGAACCGGTCGGCGTCATCATCGAGCCGCCGCGGGAGACCATGGAAGTCATCGCCGCCGAGAGCGAGATGCGCTTCGAGTTCATCGACGACGGAGAGGAGAGGATCCACCTCTCCGGAACCGATCCGGAACATCGACCGGAGAAACTACGCCGTATCGCCACCTGGCTCGGTGCCGGAGCAGAGGAGATCGAGAACGGCGGACCACTGGAGCGGGAGTTCCTGTCCCTTCCCGCGGGCCGTGACCAGATCCTGCTGCTGGTGGGCAGCTACGCGGAAGCACGCGTGGTGGCCGACACCCTGCACAACCTGAACTCCCGCTGGCGGAACCAGGTGTTGTGCCTCGTCTCGGACGACGAGGAGATCGACGAGGACGATCAGACCCGGTCCGCGCATCGTGCCCGCTCTCTGCGCCGTGGAGATGTGGAGCATCTCAAGGATCTGGAGGCGGACATCCTCGTGGCGCCTCTGCTGGCCGTCGAACGCGGCCACAACATCCTGAACGACGACGCCGAGGCGGCCATCGGTACGGTCTACTTCCTGGCCCGTCCGAATCCGCATCCTGACGACCTCTCCCTGGCGGTCCACTCCATCAACGACTGGATCGTGCGTGCGCAGGACAGTGGTGAGTTCGCTTCCTGGGTGCGCAGCGGCGGAACCGTCGAGGAAGGAGCGGAAGAAGTCCGCCGTCAGGCCCGATCCCGTTGGTACACAGTGCTCCAGCGCTCCATGGCGTGGAGCAGCCTCGGCGACGACCGGGAACAGGTCACCTGGGACATGTTGGTGCTGATGTGGCAGGTGATCGGGCGACTGGTGCGCGGCGGAGTGCCGGCCCGAGTGGTGTTCGTGGACGCCGCCTTCGCCCCGCATCGCGCGGCGACACCACCACATTTGGACACACCGAAGTCCAGCCTGCTGCACAGCATTTTCGACGTGCTGAACCCGTACTTCGTCGATGACAGAGAGCCCGCCGACGAAAGGTTCATCGTCCGTGCGCTCTATGAACCGCTGTGGCGCATGCTCGACCGCTGCTTGGCCGAGGACGACCTGCCCGCCGCTCCAAGGGAAGAGCTTTTCCGCCGTCACTGAGGAGGCACCTCATGTACCAGACCATCCGCCCGGTGGCGTACGAGCCGGACCCCGCACACGGACCCTGGCAGGAGCAACTGCATGTCCTACGGCTCGGCGAGGACCTGCGGGCGGCGCTCGTCCGACGCTACGGGTTCGCCGACGGACATGCCGATTGGTCTCTCCGGCTCCCCGTCAACCGACTCAACTCGCTGCTGCGGGCCATGGCGCCCGGCGTCCTCGCGACCGGCCGCAACGCCGGGACCGACGGCCGTCTGCCCTGGTTGTACGCGCGTGAGGCCGTACCACGGAGGGTCCTCGCGACAGTTCTCGGCACATGGGCGACCAGCCTGTCCGACAGGGAAGACGAGGACGAGATCGATGGCTGCGACCTGGAGGAGGTCCTGCTGGCCGACAACGCGGCCACGGAGGTGCGACTCCCGACGTGGGAGACGGAGAAGGTTGATCTCACGGAGACCGTGATGTCCCCGGGCGGGACGGCCGAACCCACCCAGCGGCTGTACAGCCTGTTGCCGGAGGCGATCGCCTTCCGCCTTGCCGCCCGTCCCTACCGGGCCCGTGGCGCCGCACTCCACTTCCGGGTTGTCAGCTCGGGGAACGGGGCCGAACTGGTCTCCTGGCCGCCGCTGCGGTACGAACACCGGAAACAGACCTGGTACTACTCGGCCCGCGTGAACATCACCGTCCACACGGTGCCGTTCGCTGCCAGTTTTCGCGTTCATGTGTCCACAGGGGTGCGCCGGTGGGTGACCCGACCGGACGTGCGGGCCAGGGAGCTGAGCGGGGCGACCGTGTTGTTGGATGCCCCGCTTCCGTGGCCGGAGGGCCCGCACCAGGGCTACCGACTGACGGCCAACACCCTCGTATACGACCGGCGGCGGAAGGAGATCACCTGGCGTCGCCACAGTCCCGTGTTGGCGCTGCCGGAGCTGGACATCGTGCGCCACTACCCGGAACCCACTGAACTCCTCGCCTCCGCGGAGAAATGGATCAACGGACAGCGGGATGTCGCCGCCGGCATCGTCCACCACACCACGTTCGGCACGCACGAGGTCGGGTCCGGACTGATGCCGCGGGAGCGATCGGAGTTGGACGCCTGGGTGGAGGAGGGGCTACGGCCCGTTCTGCGCCGGGCCGGCGATCTCACGCGGGTCACCCGGAGCAACACCCCTTCCCTGCTGCCGCGTTCGGCCGAGAAATCCGGACCGGACACCAGGGAGGTGCGGAAGGCTCTCCTGCGTCGGGCGGCTCTGGCCCGTGCTCTGGACGGTCGGTCTCTGGACGTCGATATCGTGTGGCAGGCACCGGAGACGAGGGCGGCGTTGCTCACAGAGCTGCCGAATCTCATCGGGCTTGCCCCGGGAAGCGGGGTTGCTCAGGCGGAGAACACTTGGCAGTGGCGGTCCGAGGGCATCGAGATCAATGTACGGACCCGGCCCGCCGGTGCCCTTGTCGACGCCCTGCGTATCTCGGGCGACCGCAGGCGCCGCAGGGCTGTTCGACTTGCCGAGGCCATCACTGACCGCTGTGCGTTCGTGGCGGAGCGGATGGATCCGCCGCGAAGCGAGGTCAGCCTCGTCATCGCCGAGATCCCTGGTAAAGGCGCCTTCGCCACCGCCCCGGACTCCGACCCCAAGCACGCGCTGCGTATCGCGTGGGCTCGGCAGGGGCGGCTCAGTCAGTTCGTCAATCCGGCCGACGACCACGCCGCGAACACCTCGGAGCATCGTGCCCGTTGGACATGGTTGGACGCCTTCCGACAGCTCGGAGCGATCAGCCCGCCTGCCCATAGAGTGGGAGCCGGCATCCCCGGTGATCTCCAGTACGCCGCACTCTGGCTGGTGCGGTACACCAAGAAGGGGCCCACACGATGTCCCGCACGTCGGCTTGTCGCGGTGCGCGTACGCCCGGACAACGGCCCCGGCACCATCGAGGGCTGGAAGGCCGAGCGAGCCGAGTGGGTGCCCTATCCGCAGTTGTTGCTGTCGCTGGCACAGGAAGAGCACCAGGACGAGGGGGCAGAACACCAGTGGCAGCAGGAGACCGAGCGGCAGATCCGGGCGCTCCTCTTCCAGCTCCGAGGCCGACCGACGCTGTTGCTGGTCGGCGCCGGAAACCTGCGCCAGTGCTGGCCTCGGTTGCGCAACGGCGCCCTGGCACGCGACATGCTGGGATTCGGGGCCGAACCCGACCAGCCTCTTCGGGTCTATGGGGAGGACCTCCGTGCGGTGCTCGTTCGAGACGCGAACGGCCGGTATGAAGTGGCCGAGTGGTATGCCCACGACGGTATGGAGAAGATCGGCTTCTCCGAGGGAGTCTGGGCGTCGGCCGAGCCGGAGAACCGCGTCTTCGCCAGTACGGCCGGGACCCCGCATACGGTGGCGAAACTACCGAAGGGGCTGAGGAAACTGGTGCCGACAAAGGAGTGCCCCACAGCACCTGGGAAGACTGCCTGGAACCCCGCGCAGCTGGAGGTGACGGTGCTCGGCTGTCTGTCGGAGAAGGCCCTCGCGGACTCGGGGCGCGAGCACGTCATCCCCGACCGCCCCGCCGAATGGGCCACGCTGGTGCACCAACTCCGCTACCACGATGACTATCCACCGCTGGCCCGCCCGCTCCCACTGCACCTCGCATACCTGGCCGGACAGTATGTGCTTCCCCTCGTCGACGCCGAGCAGCAGCACGGCTGACTCCGGACCCGAGACGTGATCACCGGCTCACAGAAGCGTGTGGCCATCGGTGGATGAGGTTGTGATGAGCCAGGTCGGAGAAGTAGCGGTGCCGCGACCAGGCTTCGTGGTCACCGATGGCGATGAGCCGACGGCGTGCGCGGGTGATCGCGACGTCGAGGAGGTTCGGCTTCTGGGAAGCCCGGTCGCAGGATCCAGCTTGGCCGGCCCCTGTCCCCAGGAGGCGGATCACCCTGTCCGCTGCCTTGCCTGGTGAGGACGAGGACCGATTTTTTTCACGGAAATCGTGGACACCGAAGACAACGGCCCGCGACCGGTCGGCGCCGGACGTCACTCGTGCGCTCCTGCGTGCCGGTGCCGGTGCCGGTGCCGGTGCCGTCAGTGTCGCTCAAGCGGTGCAGAGCGCCCATCGTGGGCCCGCGGCTCTGCGAGGGCTTCCTCGTACGTCTGTCACGCATGAGGGTGTGCTGGGTGCCGACGAGCCGGGGAGTGAGCCGCAGGGGGAGCTCCTCGATGGTATGAAGGAGACGGTCGTCCCCGAGTTCGGCCTTCCACACGCGATAACGAAGGTCCGGGCAGGCGGGATTGACCCCGATCTCGCCCTTGGGAAACGTCCCGTTGAAGGGCAGTGCCATGTCCATCTGATTCCAGTAGTTCCAGGCCTGGAATGCCTTCTCCTGATCGTAGAAGCGGTAGAAGTCCGGATACCTCTGGAAGCGGCGTAGCTCTCGATGGATGAGGTGGCCCAACAACGGGCCGAAGAACTCGGCCGCGTAGTCGAAGTTCCAACGGATGCGATGCCACTGTTCGGCGGCCATCGCTTCCGGCCCCAGAAGGCGCGCCGCCGTGAGATAGCTGATGCGGGCCGTGAGGTACGCGCGGGCGTGGGATGCCTCGATCGTCGGATCGATCCGTGCGAGGAGCTCTTCGAGACGGCTGAAGGCGGGACGGAAGCGGGCCAGATCGAAGTGTCCCGTCGTGCCGGGGAATCCCTTGAACAAGAGTTGCTTGGAGAGCCGGTTGTTGAACTCCCCGCGTTCCGCGAGCCGTCGGGTCTGGGCCGAGCGGGAGTGCAGCATGAGGTACTCCGAAAGGGCTTCGAAGTAGATGTAGCCCAGAATGGGCAGCCTGGAAGTGGTCTCGGAGAAGAGGCGGGGGAAGGCCTTGTGCTCCGTCGGTTCCGGTGTGAAGGCGATGGCTGCCGCCAGGGCCAGGAAGTCCGCCGAGTTCTTCACACGACACACCACGGCTTCGCGCAGGCGATTTCGCTCCTCCCTGCCCAGGAGAAACACGCGATCCAGGTGATTGCGGAGGCGGATCGGCCCCAGCCGAAGGTAATCGATGCCGGTGAGGCCGCGGTAGGTGTGACGAGGCAGCGTGATCTCCAGTACCAGCGGAATCGCGGTCCGGCCGACGAGCGGGGAACGAGCGACGGCGGCCGGGGCCTCCTTGGTGAGGATGTAGTCGGAGAGGTTGTGCATGCGCAGGCCCTTCGCCGTGGGCGTCAGCGGAGCGCAATAGACGCTTCCCACCAGGCAGCCGCCGGACGGTCGGAGTGTGCCGTGGCGCACGAGCTGTTCCACGGACCAGGTGACGTGGAGCAGGTGCAGGGTGTCGGCGTTCCGCAGCGCGTCGAACATGCTGTTCTGGACCAGCAGGGCGCCGTTCGGCGCGGTCTCCGTCAGCCGTGCGTGCCAGGCAGATGTCTGTTCGGCCAGCGGATCGCTGGGGCAGGCCGAGCCCAGGCCCGTCGGGGAGGAGTAGGAGACGTGGGCATCGGCCCACATGGCGTGGAGGTCGGGCGTGTTCTGCGTATCCAGGGCGTTCATGGGGTGATCGCTCCGAGGTCGAAGGAGAGTTGCACGGCTCCGTCGTCCTCGTCGGGCTCCGAGGGCTGTTCCTGGGTGGTGGGGAGGACGTACTCGGAGGCCTTGCGGGCCAATTGGAGGGGGAGGGGCAGAGCCAACAGAGGATCGCGTCCGGGGGACTGACGCAGCCGATGGGCGAGCGCCGCCCACAGTTCGGGGTCGTCGTCGGGACGGCATGCGGCAACGGTGATCTCCAGAAGGGCGGGGTTCCAGGCAAGCCTGCCTGTGTCGATCGTGATGCCGCTCTTGTCGCCTCGGGTGTAGGGGCGCAGGGCCCAGCGCGATGCCATGACCGACACCTGTGTGCCGGGGCCCGCCTTCTCGCTCGTGCTGCCGAACACCCGATGCCGCTCATCACAGCCCGGCGGCTTCCAGAGGCCGGTCGGGATGCCGAAAGTCTTGTCCTCCCCATCGGTGTCGCCCTGGGCATGCTCTCTGTGCCCCCACCACTGGGGTGTTTCGGTGCCGGTGTGGTCCCGCACGCGGACCACACGGAGATCGGGGCCTTGAAGCGCGATCCGTTGCGCCTGCTGACCGTGGAGTTGGATCATGTCCGGCTGGATGTGGCCGTTCTGCAGCCAAGGCCACAGCTGCCGGGTGTTCTGCGCGTGGAGGAGTAGAAGCGTGGGGCGATCGCGCAGACCGAAGAGGATCTCCTGGACCGTGGATGCCAAAGCGGTCCGGCGCTGTTCGATACCACTGCCCGGTTCGGTATCCGGATCGAAGCCGTCATTGTCCTCCGCGCCGTCCGGCTCGGACGGCGCGTCCGCGTCCCACTCGGAAGGCTCCACGTCGTCCTCCGCTGTGGGCGATTCTGCTGATTCCGCCAGACGAATCAGAAGCTCGGGGTAGGAAACCCAGGTGCCGGACCGGTGGTCCCAGCCGGTGATCCGTTCGGCGGCGGGCGCGGTGGGACGGATGCGTACGGCGATCGGCACGAGGTCCGCCTGCCGCGTGGGTCCGTCGCGCCGCCGTCTCACCAGCCACAGGGCCGCGTACTGCATGTCGTCCGGGACGACCGGACCGAGACGATGATCGGGCACGGCGCGATGGCCCAGTTGGCGCAGGCCGTCCGTCCAGCAGGCCTCGAACTTCTTCGCCCGGGCCGTGTCGGCGTCGGAGAACCTGGAGTTTGCCCGCCGGGGATTCACCACGAACTGCGTCACCCGTCCCGCGTCCCTGAACCCCAGGCGCAGGGCGAACTTGGGGTCGGCGGAGCGAGGTGAGTACGCGTCCTTGTGGTGGATCTCGACGAGGGCCAGGGTTACTCGGCCCTTGGCCGGCGCCTCGGGCAGCCGTCGCACAACCTGGTCACGACGAGCCGCGAGAGCGGTGCGCAGCACCTCGGTCCGTACGTGTCCGTCGGCGGGGAAGGACAGGCCGTCGGCGAGCTCACCGACGGAGGTAAGGCGCAGCTCCACCGTCAGCTCCGGAGTTCGCCAGGAGAGGGTCTCCTCCGTTCGGTCCCCTGCCTGGTCCTGCCGTGCGGGATCCACCTCTTCCGGGAGTCCGAGCACGGTGCGAAGGGCTCGCACGCCGGCGTCCCGGTTGGGTCGGGTGAGCCAGAGGAACTCCAGCCGCAGTGGCTCGCCTTCGAGAGGACTGGCCACTTCTCGGCGCAGCGCCGCGGTCTCATCCGCATCCCGGGCCTCAGGCTCCTCCTGACTCTTCCGGGCGCCCCGTCGCGAGCGCAGGTACCGGTCCGCCCGCACCTGGTCGGGCGCCCGGACCAGCCCTTCGGGCAGAGCCTGCTCGAACCACTCCATGAGTGGTACACGATCGCCTGGCATGAGCCCGGGTTTCACACCGTGGGAGCCCATCGCCGTGCTGTGCACCACAGCGGCGGCGACCTGGCCCGTCCGGTCGAGCCAGTCCTCCGGGCTACGCAGGAGCTCGCCCGGTTCCGGGAGCGGCCGGCGGAGCCGCAGCCGGGTGAGCATGCCGCTCGGGCCACCGGCCTCCCAGGCACGGGCACCGAGCTCGCGGTCATAGGCGAGGCGCCCCACGGAGAAGCGGGCGGAGGACCGGTGGCCGTCGCCGATCCACGGGGCGTCCGCGAGCAGGTAAACGGACGCTGCTCGGCGAGGCGGGAGGTACAGGCCGTTCCGTCCGGTACGGGTCGCCCATCGTCGGACCCCGGAGCGTACGTGGATCTGGAGGTCCGGAGAGAAGGGTACGGTCTGCAGCGTCACGGTCAGAAGCGCCGAGAACCACCAGCTCCGTCCGTCTTGGTCGTCGTAACGATCGGGAGGCCAGGAGAGCAGTTCGGCGCCCCGGTCGGAGGGTCGTCGGGCCACCCCTCGGAAAGCGAGAGAGCCGCCTGGGTAGGTGAACGGGTCCGGGCATCCCAGCACCAGATCGGCGATCGCGTCGGGCAGCAGTTGGTAGAGCCGGTCCTCTGGAGCGGCGGTGCCGCTCGGCGTCGTGGCCCTGGACAACAGGGAAACGTCCTGCTTTTCCCACCGCAGTTCGCCGAAGCGCAGCTCGCGCAGCGCCTTTCGTACCTCAAGGCGATGCTCGGGCTCTGGCCGCAGATCCTGTACCCAGGTGGTGAGCAACGCGGAGAGGACGTCACCGGGAACCGGTGTGCGGGCGTAGAGCCAGGGCTCGTCCCGGGACACGTCGATCCACTTCGCCACCGATACCACTTCGGGGGTCAGGGCCTGAAGGAGTGCGTTCAGGCGTCCGACCGGCACGCCGTGACAAGTGTCCGGTTTCCGGAGTCCCAGCCTGTACAGATCGAGGAGACGCTTGCGATGGAATTCCGGAAGGGACAACGTGTGATAGGCGACGGTCCATGCGGCCCCTGGGGCGGGGGCGAAGCGGGCGAGGCGGATGGCGTCGTAGCGGGTCATGCGGCTCCTCGAGTGGTGCGGCGCGGAGCGTCCGGCCGGTACGGAGGGATGTTCTCCAGTGCCTGGTAGAGGGGCTCGTAGAGCATCTTCACCAGATGCCGGTCGGCCGACGGGTGCGGACCGTCCTTGTCGAAGTACGGGGCGAGGACGTGGAGCAGGCTGGCGAGCAGACCGGTGCGGAAGTCGTCGGGTCCTCGACCGGCGGCCTCCCGCTCGGCGAACCGGGAGTCCACGAAGACCACGCGGGCCGGGACCCCGCCACGTACCAGACGTCCGATGACCTGCCACATCACCACGAGCCGATCCCAGGTGAAGGCGACCTTGTCCTCGTCGTTCAGCTCTCGCCAGGCCATCCTCCGGGTCAGCAGGTGCTTCCATCGGATCCGTGCCTCGCGGCGGAACGAACGCCCCGCGGCGTCGAGATCGGGAGCAGAGGCCACCAGCTCGTCGAAGCCGCCGTCGGCCACCAGACGAGTCGCCCAGCTGTTGATGCCCTGGACCGCGATACCGATGTCGTACGGGCGGGGATGGGGGCGGGCGAGGAAGAACACCGAGCCGATGGCCGCCTGGCCGGCGTCGTTCAGAATGTTGTGGCCCCGTTCCACGGACATGAGTGGTGCGATGAGGATCTGGGCGTCCATGGTTCCGAAGGCGGAGACATCGCCACGACGCAGCGTCCTGGACTGGGTGGCTGCGAGGCGCTCACCCGGGTCGGCGCCGCCGAAGGACACCTCCAACTCGGCTTCGTCCGGGACGAGTCTGCACACCCTGCCCTTCCAGCGGGGGATGGCGTCGAGGACCTCGAAGGCCCGGCGCGCCTCGTCGTAGGAGCCCACGAGAAGAAGCAAACGCTTCCGACGAGCGCTCGTGATCAGTCTCAGTTCTTCCTCAAGTGTGCTCTCGAACTGACCTTCGCGAGGTCGGGCGAGTCCCTCGAGAATCAGCTCCAGGACCTTGGGGCGCAGGTCGGGGCGGGTGCCGGAGAGGTGGAGGGGTCTCCCGTCCGGTCCGGGGACGAAGACCTTGCGGAAAGTGGTCCGGAGCAGCGCGGCCTGCTCTTTGGGCGAGATCTTGAGAATGGCCCTGACTGGCGCCAGCACATGCGCGCCCGCCGCCGTACCGGCCCAACTGGTCCCGGACATGAGAAGTACGTGAGCGGTCGGGCGGTCGTCGAGCGCGGTGACCCGGTGCAGCCCGGTGAGCAGGGCGCGACCCACCCCGGTGCAGCGAAAGAACCGGAGTTCGGCTCCGGCGGGGTCTCTCGTGGCCTCCAGGTTCTCGGTGAGAAGCTGGAATCCCAGGATGTTGCCCATGGGGGACTCGGGCAGGAGCGGGCCATAGTCGAGCGGCGGCCGACGGGCGAGCTGGTTGTCGGTCGATTCCAGGTTGAGCGCGGCCTCCACTGTCGGCCACAGCTCCGTGAGGACATCAAGGCGCTGCTGCAGGACGCAGACCAACAGGGTGAATTCGAAACGCAGGGTCCTGCGGCGCATGTCCGCGTCGGATCCGGGAGCGAGCCCTGACAGTCGGCTGAGCGTGGCGCCGGCCTGGAGACGGGTGGTTTCCTCGTCCAGGGTGTGGAGGAGCGCGCGGGCGAGGGCGATCAGGTCTGTGAGTTCGGGGTCGTCCGTCCGCTCTCCGCCGAGTGGGTCGTCGCGGAAGGCGTCCAGCACCTCCGTGACGACGGCGCGTCTGGCGTCGAGCGGGTCCTCAAGCTCCCCAACGGCCTCGGATTCCGCACGGGAATCGTCGTCCAGGTCCTCGTCGAGGTCGGTCTCGTCAGGGGCCTCCTCCTCGAAGTCGATGTCGGGCTCGTCGTCCTGGTCCGGCGCGTCGAGGGAGGACGGCTTTCGGAACCATTCGTCGAGCAGTTTCTGCTGCAGTGTCCATGAGCTGAAGTAGTCGTCCCTGATCCATCGTTGGAGGCTGGGGTGACGCATCAGCATCGAGTACAGCCTGTTGGTGGCGGCGATCGAGGCGGTCAGGGAGGAGGACCAGCGGTCCACGTCCGCGTCGGACAGCTGAAGGCGTCCGTACCGCGCGAACTCATCGGTGGTGTGGGTCTGGAGTTCGTCCAGCCATGAATCCGGGGAGCGTCCGACCAGGGTCGCCGAGGGGACGAACATCGTGTCCAGCTGCATCTGTACGCGGTCGGCCTCGTCCACGATGATCAGATCGCTGCGGACGCAGGCGACCTCCAGGAACCGGGCTCGCTCCCGGTTCTGGTGTCGGGGCGTCAGCCCGTAGACGAGACTGGCGGGGTTGGCCACCCAGATGTCGGCGTCGACCAGGGCGTGGGCGCCACGATGACGAGGACAGGCGCCCCACAACGGGCAGCCTTCCGCAGTGCCCATCCGGCCACTGTCCGCGTCGTCGGGATCGAGGTGGGGAGCGGCGGCGGGCGGCTCCGAGGCGGTGTGTTCGGTGGTGTCCTGTGGTATGTCGTCCTGCGCCCGCCCCTCCCTGCGGGGGGTCGCGGGATAGAGGCGGGTGCAGGGCGAGTCGGCGAATTCGAGTGGCTGCAACGCTTCCCTGCCGCGCAGGGCGTCGAGGGGGCAGGCGGTGCTCAGATAGGTGAAGTGCTCGGCCTCGTGGCTGAGCAGGGAACCCGCGCCCGCGCCGGTGAGCCTGCGGTGCATGCGCTGAACGTTCCGAATCCGGGTGGACGCGCCCAGTACCGGAGCGACCTTCAGTTCCAGGAGGCGGAACAGCTCCACCAACCTCAGTTGTTCGGCGACGTCGCCCACGACGACAGTAACCCTTCGCCGCTGCCGGACGGTCTCCACGGTGAGTACATCGCGCAGCGTGCTCTTGCCGGCGCCGACCATGCCCACGAGATGGAAAAGGCCCGATACGGACAGCGTGTCCTTCTCACCGAGCGAGCCGAAGGCAGATCGTGTGGAGTCGAGCACGTCCAGCTCGATACGTCGTACGCGCCGGACCCAGGACGCGCGGGGGTCCGTGACGCGCAGCTTCCGGTCCATCCACTCGGCGGTCTCCTTCAGCCGGGCCAGGGTCGTCTCGATCGGCTTGCCCGCGTTGGGGGGAGGAACGAGGACTTGGGGGCGAACGGTGGCTACTGGCAGATGCCGGGGAAGGCGCACGGACGTGATGAGCTTGCCCTGCGGAAAGCGGTACGACTTCCCGGTTCGGGCGATCGCCAGCCGTGGCCGGGAGTAGAAGCGAGGGGCAGTGGTGAGGGCCCGCTCGTACAATTGCCAGCGTTCGGCCAGGACCGAAACCTCTTCCCGGACGGCGGCCGCGTGCATGTCGACGATCCGGTAGCCGCGCACCTCGGCGGGGAAGGCGGCGTACTGCTGTAGAGCGCGTTCCCAGGTGCGGGGGCGCCGTAGCGGCCACAGCAGGTGTCTGGCCACCCTGAGCATCCGCTCGCGCTCCGTGGTTTTGTCCTGTGCGAGGGCGAACGGGTAGCCGCCCAGGAGGGTCCACGCCGCGATAGCCGGCTCGCCGGGGCACAGCCTTTCCAGCAGGTAGAGGCCGAGTTCGACGCGGAGGAGGCGAGGGGCACGGGCCGGGCCCGTGTCCACCGGCCAGGCGGAACGGACCCGGTCGGCGTGTGGAGTGCCCCAGAATGTGCGGTCGCGCATCAGAACAGTCCCTCGGCCGGTTCGTCGCTTGTGGTGTCGACGCCGGACAGCCTGGGCCCGGCAGCCTTGCGCACGGTGTCGACGAGTTCTCTGTCACTGATGAGTTCCGGTGACGGGCTCGGCCGGTAGCGCTCGAAGACCATGCGGTAGGTCGGCTGTTCGTGCAGCCGGGCGGACGGGACCACCCAGACGCACCGGTCGTACGGAGGGCCGGACAGCGGTGGAGCGGCCCGGCGGCCCAGCAGGGCCGGGCTCGCCCAGTCCTTGTGCTCGACCGCCAGCGTGGTCCCGTCGGGCAGCCGTACGCGCATGCCGTATGCGCCGTAGTCGGGCCACAACTCGACGTCCGCGCCGCATTTGACCAGCCTGCGGGCCAGCCGTTCCTCCAGGATTCCGGGGGCCGCCACCCACTGGCGCAACGGCCCGATCAGGAGGTGGACGCCTCCGTCGTCATCGGCCCGGAATTCGCGACCCGGTCGGACGGAGTCCCGGTCCTGACAAGTCCGGCGTTCACACCACATTCCGCCCGTGGTCGTCGGATGCAGCAGGGTGCGGCAGCGGCCGCACGTCGTGTAGATCCTGCGCTTGCGGTCGAGGTAGGACGCCGGAGCCGGCTGGTAGATGTCGTGCAGCAGTTCTCCGAGGGGCCCCAGAAGGCCGTCGTCCGCTGAGGGGAGGGTGACCAGATCGCGGTACGTCAGGACCGGGCGTCGGATCAACAGGCTGCGGAAGGCCTGATATGCCTCGGGGTACTCCTCCTCCCGGCAGCGCGTGGCCGCCGTGCCCATGAACGGCCGCTCCGAGAGCGCGGTGGATTCCTCCGCGTCGACCGCCCACTCGTAGCAGAGCTGGGTCGGCTGGCGTGTCGCCTTGTCGAGCAATAGGGATCCCGGTCGGATCGCGTCGGCGGGCAGGGTGATAGACCAGCGGTCGATGGGACGGAGGGCCGCCCACTCGACCAGCTTGGGAAGGCTCTCGGGCGGATCGGCCTTGAGCAGGAGGCATGCCAGGACGGTGTCGTTCAGGGCTTGCTGTGCCTCCTCGGGATAGGGGCGGCTCAGCGACTCCGTACCGGTGGTCTCAGCGAGGCGAACCATGGCGGTGGCGACGCCCTGAAGCAGGCGGATGTCTTCCGACTCCGCCCACGGTGTGGGGCGTACGGCCTGAGTCTGATGCATCTCAGCCTTTCGGCGCGCTGGAAGTGGGGGTGGCTGCGGTGTCCGCGGGCGGAGCCGGGCGGCACCAGACGGCCATTTCGCAGCTTCGACAGTGACGGCCGGGGCGAGCGGGGGCGTCGGCGTCGGCGTGCCAGTCGGTGGCCAGCTCGTGAATGGCTCGGCGGGCGGCCGCGCGATTCTCCGGGGCGAGCGGGTCAATGATCGTGAGCCGGGCGCCGGCCGGACTCAGGAGCTCCAGCTCCACACGGGCGGCGGAGGCGTCGTCGTTGAGGACGGGGCTGGTGCTGAGCAGCACGGCGAGCGCGAGTTGGGGCCGTGCGCGGAAGATGTCGGCATCTTCGGGCGGCGGGTTGCGCCGTGCGTCCGTCTTCGTCTCCCGGTAGACCCAGGAGGGCCCGTCCCTGTAGATCATGTCCGTCTTGGCGAGCACGAGGACATCGGCCGAGGTGTCGTGCAGGACGAGCGTCCGCTCGTGAATGGCTTCGTGGACCGTGGACAGCTTGTACGGGCAGTGGCGGGAATGCGCGGCGATCATCTGTGCACCGAGTTCTGCCTGCTCCTCCGGTACCGTCCAGCGGCCGGCCGACCAGGGCGTCCGCCCGTCGGGTGCGTTCTCGGGCCGGCACGCTGTCCCGGGACCGGTCTCATGACGCCGCTGGATCCACTCGTGCACCGCATGGCCCCGGATGACTTGGGGGGTGAGCGCGCGCCCCTCGGGGTCCGGCAGGCGGAGACGCCGTAGGCGCTCGCGGGCCGGGCAGCCTTCGTCGTGCCCTGGGCGGCCCATGTAGGAGCGCCCGTTGGTGACCGACCAAATGCGGCGTGGTTTCGTCCGGTCCTCGATGCCGAGTGTTCCGCCGATTCGGCTCAACGCGGGGCAGCTGGGAGCGTATTTGCAGTCCTCGCAGTCGAAGCCGGGAAGGAACCCCCCGCCGGTGACGGCCTTGGTCAGCTCTGGAGCGCCGTACGCGGTGTAGCGCTCCGCGACTTCCTCGGGGCTTTCGCGGAGCAGTTCGAAACGCTGCCCGTCGAGGCAGCTCACTTCCGTGATCCTTACTTCTACAGGACGCCGCCGAGCGGCATCTCCGACGTCGTGGGCGGGCTCGGCGCCCTGGCTCCACCGGTGAGGGGCAGGCAGCCGATACGGCTCGCCGAGGCTGACGACATGGGCGGCCGCGGCCAGGTCCGCGCGTTCCGTTGGGTCGACGACGTCATGTCTCGCACGGTCGGCTGAGGCCACGTATCGGGCGACCGGCACGCACAACTCGCGGATGCGCCCGTCCGCGGAGACGTATGGGCGACCCCAGACACATTGTTCGTAGCGCTTGGCGCCGCGGGTGTCGGCCTTTCCCAGGGACGTGACGACAACCCAGGCGCAGTCGACGGGTAGGAGCCCAGGCGGCCTGCCCTCCAAGTAGCGATCGACCGCGAACCGGGTCCAGGAGGCGAGCCCCGGATCGGCCTCCGGCCGTTCATGTGTGGCCGCCAGGGCCTGGTGGAGGGCTTCCTCGGGCTGGACACCCCCGTACTCGATCAGGTCGAGCGCGGTCCCCGTCGGTCCGAGGTTGAACGTCTCCCGCCGGTCGGGTTTGTACGCGGGCAGTGGGCCCTGGGGAATCCGGAATCCGGTACGTGCCCTGAGGGCCTTCTTGTACGGGCAGCGGCCGCTGCCCTGGCGTAAGGAGGAGCCCGCAAACACGCGGATCAGCCTCTCGGACGTGGGCCAGGTGCTTCCGGGTGGTGGGGTCCAGATCGCCATGAGTTCTCCGCGGCGTCGGCCTTGATGGGATGCCACTCATGGGATCATGTTCGCGTGAAGCTAGTCAACAGATTCATTCAGGTGATGTCTATTAACGAATGGCACGCTATGGTTCTTCGGAGAACTCGCGTGAGGAGGGCACGATGGTGAGCGAAGCCACGGTCACGGCAGCCGAGATCGCCCGGATCGCGGGGGTCGGTCCTGCGGCGGTGAGTAACTGGCGCCGGAGATATGCGGAGTTTCCCACTCCTGTGGGCGGTACGGCGGGGAGTCCCCAGTTCTTGCTTTCGGAGGTGGTGAATTGGCTCGAAGGGCGCGGTCGGTCGGTTCGTATCACGCCGGCCGACGAGGTGTGGCGGGCGATGGAAGCGGTGCGGGACCCGGCCCGTCCGGGCGCGATATTGGCGTCGGCCGGGTTCCGACTGCTCGGCGAGGAGCCATCCCGGCGCCAGGCAGGAGCGGAGGACGGTGCACCTCCTCTGCCTGCCGCCCTGAGCGCCGACATCGAGGACCTGGGGAGGAAACTGGGCGCCGCTGGTGCGTTCGAGCAATTGCTCCATCGCTGGACGGAGGCCCACGCACGTCAGGTCGAAGTGACACCGTCTCCGGTAGCTGCGTTGATGTGCGCGTTGGTCGGTTCGACGGATGGCGACGCGCCGGTGTCCGTGCTCGACCCGGCGTGCGGCACCGGCGGTCTGCTTCTCCAGGCCGCGGGGAGCGGGACAACCGCCCTGCTGGGTCAGGACCTCGATCGCGACCTCGCCGCGATCACCGCCGTCCGGCTGCGCCTTCACGGACACGACGTGTCCGTGAAGCCCGGTGATTCCCTGCTGGGGGATGCCCATGCCGCCTCGCGTGTTCAGGGCGTTGTGTGCGACCTTCCCTCTGGCCAGCGGGACTGGGGGCGGGCCGAACTCGGTTACGACACTCGATGGACCCATGGCCTGCCGCCGAAGGGAGAGCCGGAACTCGCTTGGCTTCAGCACGCTCTGGCTCATCTCGACGACGGCGGCCGCGCTGTCCTGCTCATGTCGGCGGGCGTGGCCGCCAGGCCCTCGGGGCGTCGTATCCGGGCCGAGCTGCTGCGGCGCGGCACCCTTCGGGCGGTCGTGGCTCTGCCCTCCGGATCCTCCCGGACACCGGGTGCCCACCTCTGGATCGTCGAGCGCACCCGGGCAGCGGCGCCGCCAGAGGATGTGCTGTTCATCGACGTAGATCTGTTCGTCGGCCCGGACGCGGAGCAGTCCGGCATCACGACGGACTGGGACAACGTACGGGCGGCGGTCACTTCGGTGTGGCACCGGTTCTGCGAGGGAGAGGAACTCGATGCCGACTTCGCCGCCAGCGTGCCGGTTACGGTGCTCCTCAGCGACGACGCGGACGTCACCCCGGCGCTGCACGTGCGCAGGGAGTCAGGCGGTCCCGTCGATCTGACGTGCTTGGAGGAGGACCGTGCTGGGTGGCTACGGTTGCTGAACGGACTGCCGAACGCGCTTCCCGCCGTACGGGAGACGCCCATGCCGCCAACCGGTCCGTCTGAGGGCGATACCTCGCCCCGCGTCTCGCTGGACGACCTCATCCGGTCCGGTGCTCTTCGGACCTGGCGGGGTTCCACAGTCCAGGACACAGACGACGGGGCGACGGTGCGGGTGCCCCTGCTCACACTGGACGACGGGTTGTCCCGAGCAGGGCCGAGCGGTCACACCTACGCGGCCGAGAGCGAGCGGCTTCGCGAGGGGGACGTCCTGGTCTTCGCCGCCGCACCGGAGCGCGCGCGTCCCGCCGACCCACGGGAGTACGGCGCCGTAGCCGGGCAGGGCGTCACCGTCCTGCGTCCAGAACGGGCTTCCCTGGACCCCTGGTTCCTGGCCGGGACGATAACCGGTGGCCCGGGCACCGGACGCTTCGGCGCCCCCGCGGTCACCACCGGCCGCCGGAGCCGCCTGGACACAGGACGTCTCTTTCTCCCGGTGCGGTCACAGGAGGAACAGCACAGGATCGGCCAGGCGTTCCGGGACATCGCTCGGTTCGAGGAGTCCCTGGCCGCAGTCGTCGACCAGGGCCGCAGTGTCGCCCGCCAATTGGCCGAGGCACTGGCGGCGGGGCTGGTCGACCCGATCGACGACAGACGGAGATGAGATGGCGTGGGCAAACGGTGCCGGCAGGTTCGAGATCCGCGCGGGCCGAGTCTTGAACACCCGGTACCGACTGGACAGCCCCTTGGGGGCCGGGGGCATGGGGATGGTCTGGCAGGCGTACGACCAGTTGCTCAGTCGGCCGGTGGCGGTGAAGTTCCTGACTCCCGACGTAGTCGCCACACCTGAGCATCGCAGGGAGATGCTCAGGCGTTTCCTCCAGGAGGCCGGAGTCACCGCGCGGTTCACACACGTCGGCGTGCCGGCGGTGCATGACTGCGGTGAGGAGGACGGGAACTTCTACCTCGTGATGGAATTCGTCTCCGGTGTGTCCGTGGAGGTCCTGATCGACGAGTGTGGCGTACTTGAACTCCCCGTCGCCGCCAGCGTCGTCGTGCCTCTGTGCAACGTCCTCGCGGAGGCGCATCGCGAGGGCATCGTGCACCGTGATGTGAAACCGTCGAATGTGATGATCTCCGAGGAGGGTTACACGAAACTGCTGGACTTCGGTATCGCTCGCGTGTCGGGAGCCGTGGATGACACCCGACTGACGAGAACGGGTGGCACCCCCGGCAGCCTGCTCTACATGTCTCCCGAGCAATTCCAGGGCGGGGAGATCACCGCTCGGTCGGACCTCTACAACCTCGGCTGCCTGCTGTATGAAATGCTCACGGGCCGCCCCGTCCTCCTCGACGAGCAGGATCTCTGGGAACGACGGAGGCTGGGCCGAGGCTCCCACCCTTCGTTGGGCGCCCTCACTGTCGGACTCCCCGATGAGGTATTGGACCTGGTCGATCGGCTGCTCGCGGTGGATCCCGCGCATCGCCCAGCCACTGCCGACGAGGTCAACCGTGTCCTGCGTGCCTATCTGCCTGCCCCGGGCGCCCCTCCTCCGGTGGAGCTTCTGCCGTGCGATCCGACCCGGCCGTTTCGCGCGCTCTTCGCCCCCGAGGAGCCCCGCATCCTCTTCGCCGTCGAACCCTCCTCCACACCACAGACGTTCCGTCCGCGGGGCGACGTCAAGGATCTCCACCACGAGGTCCGGCGCCTGCTCACGGAGGATCCGGGCAAGGCGGTCGACCTGCTCACCGAACGTCTCCCCGACTTCGGAGGGCAGTACGGCTTGAGGTCTCCTGAAGTCCTCGACCTCCGCGTCGACTTGGCGGAGGCTCTGATCGCCCGGTGCGACGGTGAGAAGGCGCGAGCCGTGTGCATGGAGATCCGGGAAGACACCCTCGGTGTGGAGGTGCTCACGGTCTACTACGCGCGAGCGGAGAAGATGCTTAAGATGCTTGCTTCCGAGGACTGACGCGACCAGGTGTCAGCACTCGGTCGACTGCTCCACCTGCTTCTCGTACCGGTCCGCCCAGGCCGCGATTCTCCGACTGATCCGGTCGAGAGAATCGCGCACTTCCCTCACCTGCTCCCAGCCGTCGCGGATGACGAGGATCGGCCCACCTTGCTCCGTCGGTACCTCCGCCATCGTCGAGCCCCTCCTGTGGAGGGCATCGACTTTTCGCGCAGGATCGCCCAATTCCTGGAGGAAGTCTTGAAGCCCACTTCGGTCTCCGGGACGGGGCCGGCCATTGCCGTAGGGGTGGCGGACCACGGCGTAGGTGACGCTGCGAGGTTGACTGTCGACCGTCGGCACCGGTGTCCCCGCCTGGTTCACATTGAGGAGTCCTTCGCCCCTTCGCCCGGCGCGGACGATCCCGCACGCCTGGAGGATGCCGTGTCGTCGGGACAGCATGGCCCGCAGCACCGGTCCGCGCCGAAGACGCTGCAGGGTCATCTGTTCGGCCATCGCCATGTAGAAGGCAGCTTTGACGAAGAGTTCCGTTCGGGCGAGATACTCGTAGCGGGCGAGCACCGCGCCGGTGTGGTCGCTGGATCCGTCGTCGACAACGACGATCTGTTGTCTCCGCCGCGGGGACCGTCGGGGTCGAAGGTACACCGGTTGTAGGTGGCCAGCACCGCCGAGGCGGGGCAGAGGGCGGACGGTTGGAGTCCCTGCGAGCCCAGGTCGGTATGGCGCTGGCGGATGCAAGGCAGCCAAGTTTCGCTAGGTTCACCCTGGCGATGTGGCACCTCGTGACAGATGAGAGGGTCGGGCGGGTGAGTGAGACGTCGGTGAAGACCCTGCAATACCGCTCTGATGGGCCGGAAGACGCACCTTGTCTGGTTTTGGGGGCGGCACTTGGTACTACGTGGCACATGTAGTAGAAGCCGTCCAGGCGCGTCCAGTAGGTTCAGGGGGAGAGCGTAAGTCCAGGTCAGAACGTTGTGGCGTGATGGTGTCCGTGGAGTTGGTGACTCGGCTGTGATCGCTCGTGACATGTGAGGGCCCTGCCGGCTCGCTTCGACGGGGGCCTGCGTAGACGGGACCTGATGCGAGGACGCCCCGCCGGCTTGCTCCGGCGGGGCGTCCTCGTGCAGTTGGTCAAGATGGCTTGGTGCTTGCGCTGGAGGCTGTGTTGTACTCCGGCTCGCCGCTCTCGAGTACCCGGAGGAGCGAGGCGGTGACGACGCGGGCGGTGCGGCCTATCGGCAGTACGCGGCATGGGAATTCCCCGCGGCGAACAAGGTCGTAGCTCTTCGACCTCGACAAGCCGAACGCCTGGGCGGCGTCCTCGACGCTCGCGGTCCCGCTCCAGGTGGCGCGGATGTGCTCAGGGCTGAACGGGTCATGATGCGTCGTGCTGCTCTGGCTGGGCATTCCTGTCCGCAGTGCCTTTCGGGTCGGGTTGCTTCCGTGAGTGGGGAAGCAGGGAGAAGCGGTGGACTACCAATAATCCGAGGAATCGCCGGTTTGGGAAACCGGTCGTTTGCGGATACTCTGCGTTGCTCAGTGTCAGGGATGAGTTGGAATGGGCCCAATCGGTGCCAGCATTGCCGGTTGCAGCCGTCGGCATTGTCTCTACGTGGTTCTGGTTACGCAGCTTGTTGCCCGGGAACGGGGCGGCCTGGTCCTCGCCCAGCGGCAGGAAGGGTGTAGATCTGCCCGCGTCGCGGTCGGCGGGAGGCGGGCAGCGGGAGTGCGACCTCGACGACGGCGGGCCGCTTCCACTCCTGTCACGTGTCGTCGAGGAGCCCGGAAGTCACGGCCTCGGCGAGCGTGCTGTTCAGCCGTTCCTTTTCCACGGTGCCCTGGGCTACGAGATAGGTGCCGGACGGCCCCAGGTCCACAGTCGCACAGGTGACGGGGAGTCCGTACCCGGCGCTGTCCTGCGCCACCGCGAAGCATTCCGCGGAGCGGGTCAGCTCGTGCCGCTCGTGCGCCTCGTGGCGGTCGTTCAACTCGCCCGTCTCGCCACCGGCGGACCGCCGTTCCAGCGTCAGGCTGGTGAGCCGGTCGAGGAATAGCATCGCGGGTACCTTCGCCCCGGCGAGCTCGCGCATCCGCAGCCGGACCTCGGCCCGGGCGGCCTCGCCCAGCAAGGGCAGCCGGACGACGGTCACGTAGCCCTGGGCGGCGAGCTGTCGACAGGTCGCGGGCACCTCGTCCAGTGGCAGGGGTGCCTGGAGCGGCGGATACTTGGCGGCCACCTTGTGGGCGTTGTCCTCACCGGCGAGGACCTCCTCCACGTCATCCTTCTGCGCGAAGCGGAAGCAGTACCCGTCCAGTTCTGGGCCGAGCGGGCTGTCGGGGTCTGCGCTGTAGATCTCGGGCGCGTTACTGATCAGCAGGATGCTGCGGAACCCGACCCCCTTGTTCCCGATGCCCTCGCCGACCTCCTTCGAGCTCTGCGCGAGCTCGCAGACCCGTTCGACGTCCCGCCAGGTGAAGGGCGTGCCACCGTTGGCGACGTACAACGTCCCCCACTCGCCCTCCGCCTCGTCCAGCAGGACGTGGATCCGTCCGTCGCGGCGGTCCTTCGGATGTGCGTCGTAGCCGTTCTGCAGCAATTCGAAGAGCGAGCGGCCGGCGTACTCCCGCGCGCTCGTGTACGTCGCGGCGTTCACCTGCCGTGCCATGCGCAGGACTTGTTCCGACCGGGCCCCCTCCAGCACGGACCGGCCGTACTCCCGCATCTGCTGGGCCCGGGCGTTCCTCGCCATGGTTGTACCCTCACCGTTGTACTCATGCCTGCTTTCGCGCGATGTCCTGTTCGAGCTGTGTGACGCGTTGCTGTGCACGGTCGGCCCGGTCTGCACGCTCGTGGGCCTGGCCCCCATTCCCGAGCACCGGCGTGGACACATGCCCTCTACGGCAGGCTGACCAGGGTCGAATCGATGCCGCTCGGTGCGTCGGGCTCTGGTCGGGGTGTCGTTGCTCCAGGCAGCTTGATGGCCGCCTGCCAGGCCTTTGGCTGGGGCCGAGTTGGTCAAGGGAGAGTATGTCTGCTGGCCTACGGACAGACCTCCACGGCCAGCCACTCGGCCAGCGCCTTCTCATCCGCAACCGTCGAGGGCCGAAATCCCAGGGCCTCACGGATCTGCTCGTGGTGGTACTCGGCAGTCCGGCCGACCAGCGTGTACTTCGCGAAGTCGGTGGCCGGAACCTTCACCAGATCGGCGACGTATTACACCGCGGTCGGCGGGATCTCTTCCAGCACATCGGGGAACTGGCCTTCCGACTCGAAGAACTTCAGCAAGAGGCTGAAGCCGAGCCGGGGCGTCCCGCTCTTGTTCGCCACCAGCTCCCAGTCGCCGTCTACCAGCGTCCAGTTCGCCAACAGCTCCTCTGGCGACCACTCTGGCCGCACGCCCGACCCTTTGGTCTCGATCGCTCGATCAGGCCAACGACGATGCACAGGACGGGGAAACGGGATCGCCCAGCACCCCGCGACCCAGTTTGCGGCTGGTGTCTGAGCTAGGCAGTGTCTTCAAATGATCTTGCATGGTGGATCATGGTCGGGTGATACGTCGTCATGAGCTGTCGGATGCCGAGGGGGAGTTCGTCCGGCCGCTGCTGCCCGAGTCGTTGCGGGGCAGGAAGCGGCTGGACGACCGCAGCGTGCTCAACGGGATCGTGTGGAAGTTCCGTACCGGCACGGCCTGGCGGGACGTGCCCGAACGGTATGGTCCGTGGGCCACGCTGCACACGCGGTTTCGCCGGTGGGCTCTGGACGGCACGTTCGAGCGGATGCTCCGGGCCGCCCAGGCGCAAGCCGACGCGGCCGGTGACATCGACTGGCTCGTGTCGGCCGGCTCCACCGTGGCCCGGGCTCACCAGCACGCTGCCGGGGCCCGAGAATGGGCTGCGCGGCCCCGGCCTCGGCCGGCCGCGGGGCGGCCTGACCAGCAAGATCCACCTGGCCTGCGACGCCCTGGGCCGCCCGCTCGCCTTCACCGTTACCGGCGGGAACGCCAACGACTGCACCCAGTTCACCGCCGTGATGGACGCGATCCGGGTGCCCCGGCCCGGGCCGGCCCTGTGTCCGGCCCGATCACGTCATCGGCGACAAGGGTTACAGCTCCAAAGCGATACGGTCCTGGCTCAGACGGCGGGGATCGGCCACACTATCCCGCAGCGCTCCGACCAGATCCGCAACCGGCTCCGGCGGGGCAGTCGCGGCGGGCGCCCGTTGGCTTTCGGCCAGCAGATATACACGTGGCGCAACGTGGTCGAACGCTGCTTCAACCGTGTGCAGCAGTGGCGCGGCATCGCCACCCGCTACGAGAAGACCGCCGAGTCCTCCCAAGCAGCCGTCACCCTTGCATCGCTCCTGATATGGGCGTGACATTTGAAGACAACTCCTAGCGGGCCGCCCGGCGCTTCCGTGGTGCAGTTCCTTGCCGAGCGCTCAGAAAACCTTCACCACAGGGTTCGTCGGGTCACGACCCGCCTGCATAGGTTGACTGCAAGTAGAGCGTCTCCGTGTCGCCGTGCGGCTCTCCCAGGACCTTGAACAGACTGCCGTTCGAGGTGTGGAAGTCGCTGTACACGTTGTAGAGCTTACGCGGGTCGAATTTCCACCCGAACCGCTTGGTCTCAGCCTCCAGGAAGGGGGGTTCCGGCGCGGGATCCGAGTCGCCGGACACCACCCTGCCTGAAGGCCAGTGATATGGGTCTTTCACCTTTGACACACCATGCTCCTGCAGGAATTTCTCGACGCAGGGCCTGGGGGCGCGGAAACTGAGGCTGAGCTTCTCCTCCGGATACCGGGCGGATCCCGAGAAGCCGACTTCCTTCACGTCGCACGACGGCAGCTTCAGCTTGAACCTGTCCATTACGTGCTCAAGGCTCTGCCCAGACGACGTACCGGGGTAGGCACGCTTGTCCTGTTCTCCGGACGAGCACCCCGCGACCGCGAAGACGGAGAGTGCGGACAGGGCCAGGACCATCGTCATCAGACGTCGTTGCCCAGACGTTCCAGGCGATTTCACGGACCGTGTCCGCACACTTTCTCCCTTGTCGTTGTGAGTCTGTCCGCCGCTGGACGGTTAGCGGTGTCCGGCCTTGTCCATGTGAGACGTGATGCTGCCCTGGACGGTGTAGTCCCGGGCGAACCCGCGGCTGGGAGCGCGAGCCAGGTCGCCGACCGTCACGGGAATGTGGTAGATGTCGATGGGGGCCTTGTCGGTGTCGAAGTTGTACTCCTTCTTCAGATCGACGCGGTAGTCGCCGGACAGCTTGGCCTGTCCGCCACTGCCCACGGTCGCGGTCAGGTTACCGCTGACCCGGTACTGGATGGAGTGCAGGGCGAAAATGTGGTCCTTCGATCCGGGGTGGGTGAAGGTGAACCCAATCCAATTGCTGTCGAGGTTCACCGGGCAGGTGGTGCCTTCCGACCCCGAGCATTTCGCGGCCGCCTCGTTCGCGTACTTCTCGAGTCGCGTGTTGATGTCGCTCTGCCACGTCGGGTTTTTGAAGAGATCACGCATCTGGTCGGCGTTGAAGTTGTAGGTGTCGCCCGATCTCTTCTCCCAGTGGTTGATCAGGTCACAGGACATCTTGCCCGTGTAGCAGGCAAAGGCATGGGCGGCGCCCATGGTCTGAAGAATCGGATCTCCACCGCGAGAAGTGGTGACACCCCACACGAGTTTCTCCAAGAAACCCATCTCGTGGTAGGGAGGGTGTTTCTTGGCGTCATCCTGATCGCTGACGTACGGACCGCCGTCCTTGTCCGAGACGTCGATCCGCTTGCCGTCCTTGCCCTGGCCCTTGCTCCGAGCCTTCTCCGCTTCCGTCCACCGCTTGATCGCGATGGCTGTCGCCTCCGTGGCCGCCTTGGCGGCCTCCCCCGCGTCCTTGCCCGCGGCCACAGCCGCACTCTGCGCCCTCGCGGCGGACACGTAGGCCTGGCTCGCGTACGCGGAGGCCTTGCTGGCCGAGTAGTCGGCCCAGGCCGCCGACTGGCTGGCCGCTCGGGCGTCGGCTGCCGCGGCGTTCGCTGCGCTCCGCGCCTGCTTGGCGGACTCCATGGCCCGGGCCGCGGAGGCGTCTGCCTGGTTGGCCGACTCACGGGCCCGTTCCGCGTACCCGGCGGCCTCCTTGGCCCATGCCGCGGCCTTGTCGGCCCACCCCCGGGCCTCGCGGGCCGCGCCCCGGGCGTTCTCGGCCGCTTCGGCGGCCTTGGCCGCGTTCTGCCGCGCCACTGAAGCGACGCGCCGGGTATCGGCGACGAGTTGCCGCATGGCCGCGACGTGGACGGCCGTCTCGTAGTCCTGCTTCCCGGCCTGATAGCGGCCCACTGTCACGAACTCGTGCAGCAGCCCCGGCGGGCCCGACAGAGCCACGTCGGCCGCGGCTTTCATATGGGCCCCGCCCTCGGCCTTGAGCGTCGCCGCGGTGGCCCGCTCGTCCTCCTCACGTGCCGTGTACTGCCCCGAGCGAAGGAACTTCACGTAGGCTCGGGGTGTTCCGGCATCCAACGCTGCACTGCCGGCAGCCTTCACAGCGCGGCCGCCCGCATTCATGATTTTACCGATCTCGACGCGGTAGCCCTCGGCCTGTGCGGCGTACTGGCCGTCGCGCAGGAATTCGTCCACATCTTTCGCGGAGCCGGAGAATGCTTCGGCGGCGGCCTTGCGTACAGCCTGGTCGTCCGATTCCGTCAGATGCGCAACGCGAGACCGGTCGTCCTGTTCGGCTGCGACCGCTCGGCCGGTGCGAAGCCACTCCTGGACGTCGGCGTCGGAGCCGGACACCGCAGCCGTTGCGGCTTCCTTGGTCCAGGGGCCGCCAACGGTCACCAGCCGCAGGGCGGCCTTGCGCCCCATGGTCACCGCCGTCTTGCCGTCCGTCCCGGGCTTGACCGCGTCGGTCAGCAGCTTCTCCGTGTCGGCGTCAAGACGAGTCGCTTCGGCCTCGCCCTGTTCGGCCTGCGCCAGCTGCTCCGCGTATGCCTTCCGCATCTGCTCGGCCTTGAGGATGCCCTTGGTCCGGTTGGCCTCCAGCATGGCGGCTTCCGTCTTCCGGGCAGTCTCCTCCACCTTGCCGGCCTTGTCAGCGGCTTCGCCCGCCTTGTCGGCGGCAGCGGCGGCGGCGTTGGAGTGCCTGGTCGCCTGTGCCGCGTCCTTGGCAGCCTGACCGGCATGCTTGGCCGCTTGGTCGGCCGCGTCGGCGGCCTTGCGTGCGTGCTCGGCCGCGTCGCTCGCGGCCTTGCGGGCATCGCGGGCGGCTGAGGCCGCCTCCGCTGCCAGCGCTTCTGCGGAATTGGCCGCGGCGTTCGCGGCGTTCGCGGCCCGGCGGGCGCGCTCGGCCGCGGCGCGTGCACGCGCGGCTTCGGCGCCGGCCGCATCCGACAGGCTGCCCGCCTCCGCGGCGGCTTCCGCTGCCGCTGCCGCATTGGCTCCGGCACTGGCCGCCGCCCTGGCGGCCTCGACGGCCTGGCCCATGGCGTCGAGCGCACCGACCAGGGCCACCAGGACGTCGTTCGTCTTCTTGACGAGGTCGCGCGCTTCCTCGGCCGCCTGTCGGGCTGCCGCGGCCTGACCCGCGTCCGCGGCTGCCGCGTTGGCGGACTGATACGCGCGGGCGGCGGCCTGACCCGCGGCGGCTGCGAGAGACGCCGCGGCCTGAGCCGCGCTCGCGGCCACCCGCGCAGCCGAGTGGGCCTCGTTGGCCGCGTCGATGGCCGTTTCCGCCGCATCCGCAGCCGCGTTCGCGGCATCAGCCGCGTGGGCGGCGGCCCCGGCAGCGCGGTTGGCGGACTTCTTGGCTTCCTTGGCCTCCGCCGCCGCACGCAAGGCAGCGGCCTTGGCCGCCTTCGCGGAGGCCACCGCGCGAGCCGAGGCCTCCTTGGCCGCCTCAGTCTGTTCAGCCGCCCTCTTGCCGGCCTCTTTCGCGGTCTGAAGCAGCTGGGTGAGCGTCATCCGCTCCTGGTCACGCGCACGGGCCAGGAACTGGCCGGACTCGAGGAACCGGGCGACATCGGCGGGAGAGCCGTTGAGGGCCTCGTTTCCCGCCTTCTTCACCTCAGGACCACCAGTCGCGATGATGGTCCCAGCTGCGACTCGGTCGTCTTCCTCCTTCGCTGAATACCGGTCTTCCAGCGCGAACTTCTGCAGGGCTTCGACGGTTCCGGCATTCAGCGCCTTCTGCGCGGCACTTTTGACACCCGTGCCCCCGGAAGCCATCAGCGTCGCGACCGAGGCGCGGAGGTCTTCCTCCCATGGCGCCTTCCAGCCGGACTCCAGGAACTTCCGGACCTCCTCGGGGGAACCGTCCAGAGCCTTCTGTGCGGAATCCCGAACGCCCCTGCCGCTCTGCCCCAGCATCCGGGCGACCGTGACTCGGTCGTCCTCTTCCTGAAGTGTCTTGCTCTGGCTGTCCAGAAATTCCTTGATCTGCTCGTCAGGGCCGAGCAGTGCCTGCTCTGCCGCCGCTCTGGTGGCGGTTCCCCCGTTGCACCACAGCTCGAGAACCCGCGCCCGGTCGTTGGGCGATGTCGAAGCGGGTTCTGCGAAGGCCGGGGCAGCGGTCATCACCGACGAGGTCACCACCCCCGTCGCAAGAGCGATGGCTGTGGCTATGCGCCCCAGAGACCGCACTTTCGTCGCACGTGACGACGATTCTCTACTCTTGATCATGTCCCCTCGAAACGTGAGCGGGCGGCGCGAAGCCGCCCGTCATGCGCCAGTGGTCACCCGGCGTGTACACATCATCGCATGAGGGTGGACAAGGGGATCTGTCCGTATTGGTCTGCTCATGGCATGCCAAGCATGTGCTATGCACCCCAGGCTCTACTTTCCGGGCATCCTGCGCAGGTGATATCAATAGCTGGCCAGTCCGCGTCGCAAGGGGGAAGCCCACGCGCCGTCACAGCCGGGGCCATGTCGACTGGGGTCGGACCAACCACCCAGATTCCTTGCCGGACGGGCACGTATGCGCGCACGCCTGCACGCCTGCACGCCTGCACGCCTGCATATCTACTTTTCCGAAGGCAAGGAACTCATCGATGAGGTCGTTCTCCCGTCTGCTCGCCCTTGGCGCTGTCACCGTCACCACCACGCTGGCCGGCTCCACCGCCGCGATCGCCGACGACACCCCGCCCACGGGCGTCGAAGACTTCGAGTACCCGCAGGCTGCGAAGATCGCGGAAGAGCGCGGCATCAAGCTCAAGCGCGGTGACGGTCACGTCACCCTCGTTCCGTGCGACAGCCGCCCGGGCCTCATCGAGATCACCGCCCGTGGCATGACCGAGCGGGACAAGGTCGGCAAGGGCCGTTTCTGCTTCCGCGTCACGGGTAAGTCGGGCTACCTGAGCCTCGAACTGCCGAGTGTTTACCTGGCCAAGGGCAACGACTACAACGTCGACCTCAACATGCAGACGGACAACACCGACAAGACCTTCAAGCTGGAGAAGAACAACTGGACGCCGGTCGGGGAGACGGCAGACACGGATCGCCGCCAGTTCACTCTGCTGGAAATCATCGCGAAGAAGTAAGCGAACGAGCGACTCCCGAGGAGACATCTGTCCGTCTCCGCCAATTTTCGACTTCTCTTTGAGGACAATTCATGTCTGGCAAGACTCCGCGCGCCGCGTGGATAGCAGGACTTCTCACCAGCTCCGTCGCCGCCACCGTCCTGACCGGCACCCAGGCCCACGCCGTCGTCGGCGACGAGGCCAAGGACAGCCAGTTCGCCTTCACCGCCAAGCTCGACATCGGTGACGGCAAGCGCAGCTGCACCGGCGCCCTGGTCGAGAGCCAATGGGTGCTCACCGCCGCGAGCTGCTTCGCGGACGACCCCTCGCAGGGCTTCCGCATCACCGGCGGCGCCCCCAAGATGAAAACCAAGGTGACGGTCGGCCGTACCGACCTGTCCCGTGAGACCGGCACGACGGTCGAGGCCGAGGAGCTCGTCCCGCGTGGCGACCGTGACCTCGTGATGGTCAAGCTCAAGAGTTCCGTCGCCGACGTCACGCCCGTCTCCCTGGCGAAGGACGCCCCGCGGCAGGGCGACGAGCTCCGCGTGGCCGGCTACGGCCGCACCAAGGACGAGTGGGCTGCCATCCGTCTGCACCACGCCGCTTTCGGCGTCAGCGGCGTGTCGGCCACGGGCGCCACCCTCAACGGCACCCCCGCCGACGCAGCCCTCTGCAAGGGCGACACCGGCAGCCCCGCCTTCCGCGAGAAGGACGGCAAGGGCGAACTCGCCGCCATCAACACCAACTTCTGGCAGGGCGGCTGCTTCGGCACCGACGAGGCCGAGAAGCGCACGAGCGTCGCAAGCACCCGCGTCGACGACATCGCCGACTGGGTCACGCAGACCTACTCACGCACGCTGCTCTCCCGTTCCAACTGGAAGAACGCCCGCCTTCTGGCGTCCGGCCACTTCACGGACGGCGGGGCGGCGAACAGCAAGCGCCGCATGGACCTCTTCGTGGTCTGGAACGACGGCTCGGCCTCCCTCTTCCAGGGCGCTGACCACAGCGACCCGAAGACTCCCTTCACCGCCGAGTACAAGCTCGCGAACGCGGGCAGCTACTGGAAGGGCGCCGAGACCATCACCGGCGGCCGCTTCACCGAGAACGGCAGCGACGGTATCTCCGTCCGCTGGGCGAGCGGCAAGTTGTCGACGTACACGCACGTCGACACCAAGGGCTTCCACGACGAAAAAACGCTCGCCCCGGTCGGCTCCTGGTGGTCGCACGCCAAGATGATCACGGCGGGCCGTCTCACGGGCAACGCCCTGCGCGACGACCTGCTCGTCCTGTGGCAGAACGGCTCCACCTCGATGTACTCCGACACCGGCGTCAACGGCGTCGGCAAGGAGACGCAGCTCACCGAGGCCAGCGAGGGCTGGAAGAACGACGCCCTGCAGATCGGCGCCGGTGAGTTCACCGGCAAGAAGACCGCCGACCTGATGGTCCAGTGGAAGGACGGCCAGAACCAGGTCTTCCCCGGCGTCAACACGGCCGGCTACCACGGCCGTACCGAGGTCCGTCCCGTGAAGTCCGCGTGGAAGAACATCGCCCAGATGACGGTGGGCAACTTCACCTCCGCCACCGGCGGGCCCAGCGACGTCCTCATCCGCTGGAACGACGGCAACATGAGCTACTACCCGGGCGTGACCGGCACCGGCACGCCGAACGGTGAGGTTCAGCTCGTCGGCTGAGTGATTCCAAGCAGCAAGCAAGTAGAGCGCGCAACCTGGCTGCTGCTGGAGTCTCGGCGCCGATCGCCGTCACGCATGGCATCCACGCGGCGGGGTCGTCTGCACACGGTGCTGGTGACCCCGCCGCTTTGCGTTCGCCTACGGCATGAAGAAGGAAACCGATGAGAAGAATCTCGCCTGTCGGCGGCACTCTGTGAAGCCGGTGAGGCGTCGGGTCCGGGTCCCGCAGACGGCACGCCGGCGCGGCCCCGCGCTGATCAGTGCGGTCCGGGCGGCCTGTCGTCCGGCGATGCGGTAGCCGAGCTCGCGGGCGCCGACCTCATGAAAGGTTCCCTTCGTGACCAGCGTGGTCTGCAGGTTCTCGGCGCACCCGCGACCCCTGGCGCACCGAATGGCAGCGACGGACCGAGCAGCGGCGCCAGGAGACCCGGAGCTCGCCGCGGACATCGCCCGGGTGGCCGCCGAGCTGCGACAGGCGTAGTCGCGCCCGCCACCCCCAGACGACTCCCTGCATGTACCGAACATGCCAACCCCTTGGATACCTGGGCATAGGGCTCCGACAGGTACTTTGCCCGGCACGCTCAATCGGCACCCGAGCCAACCGGAGGCCGTTGCGCGGTGAGGGCGGCCAGCCGGGGCGTGCTTCTGCGTCCGTGCGTCGAGGAGGCGGGGTCGGCTGTGAGCGGAGCTCGGTGGCGGACAGCTCGGCCACCGGTCTGTCAGTATCGCCGCCTATCGTTTGCGCATGGCTTCAATGGATCTTGCTTCGTCTGATCAGGCGTGGGACCGCTTGGAATCCTGGCTGGTTGCCCACTCACCTGGGGATCACGCCGCGCTTCGGCCCCCGGCCACCGCCACGGAGATCGCCGCGGTGGAGGACCAGCTGGGCTTCGCCCTCCATCCTCAGCTCAGGAGGCTGCTGGAGCGGCGCAACGGCGTTGCCGAGCCGGAGCAGGACGGCGGCCCGGTGGCGGGAGTCTTCCCGGCCGGAGGCATCCTGCCGCGAGCCACCGGCTCATCTCCACCGCGGAGATCCCCTCGGCGCACGAGATTCTCGTGGAGGTCCATGAGGACCACGTCGCCCCCTGCCTCGCGGATGACGGGGATGCCGAAGAGGTCGCCGGCCATCTGCACCGGTGCGTGCCCTTCGCGCTGCCCGACGACGGAGGCGTGGCGTTCGTCGACCATCAGCCCGGCCCCACGTACGGGCATGTGTTTGAGATGGGCATCGGCTCCGGCGATCTGGACGGCACGCTCTTGGGCCCGAGCCTGGCAGAGTTCGCCGGGGCGGTGACCGATGCGCTCGAAACAGGCACTGCGTTCCTGTCCTACTGGCCCACCACCTTCGCGCATTCCTCTGGCCGAAGCTGCATCGACTGGGAGGTCCGTTCGTAGCTCACCGAGCTGCACGCTCTGCTTCCTCCGGCGCGGCCGTCGCGGATATCGCGCACGGCCGGTCGGCGCGGTCGCTCCCGGCCATCCCCAGGTGGCAGGAAGGAAGCGTCCGCCTGACCGCCTTCAGCCTTCATTGTCGTTGACGGGCCGTCCCGCCAGGTACTGATGGTGGAGCATGCCCAGGCGCTATCACGCACCAACTCGAAAGCGGGATATCCACACTGGCCCCTCGCCGGTCGACCGGGGCCGGGCTGGCTCGAAGCACCAACTGATCACCTACGGGCACGGCACCCCGCTCGTGGTCCTGCTGACCGGTGGCAACCGCAACGACGTCACTGGGCTGCTGCCCCTGCCCGATGCGATTCTGCTGGTCTGAGGCAGCATCGGTCGCCTCTGCCGTAAGCCGGACACGCTGTGCGCCGACCACTGCCACGATCAGGGATCTGCTGCGGCCGGGTCCATCAGCGCGGCATCGCGCCCGCGATAGCTAACCGCGGAACACGGCGCAGAACGGGACTGGGCATCTACCGCTGGGTCGTAGAGACGTGTCAAGCACAGTGCACTCATGGAGTGGGATCGGCTGGCGTCCTGTCAGCCTCGTTCCAGAGGCGGCGGCTGTAACAGCCGGGAGGGCGAGTCCTTCGTTCGCGTAGTTCGGCGAGTTCTTGCTGGTCAGCGTGTGCGATGAGGCGGTGTGGCCAGCGGCTTTCGCGGCGGGTGGTGATCCAGCCTCGGTTGATCCAGGCGTAGAGCGTGGCGGTGGTCATCTCCAGCTCGGCGGCCAGGTGTTTGAGCCACCATTCGTCCAGGCCGGGTTCTTCGCCGGGCGGTGCGGGCCGGGGCCGGTGGACGCGGCCTGCGGGACAGCCGAGTTGGCGCATGAGGTTGCGGATGGTGGTCGGGTTGATCCGGTTGCCGCCCTTGGCCGGCCGGTAGCCCTCGGCTTCGGGTCGGTCGGCGATCCTGGTGGCTCCGACGCCTTGGCCTGCCAGTTCACGGAGCCGGTCGACCATCTGCGGGTAGTAGGAAAGCTGGCTGAGCCGCTGCACCGGTCGGACGAGCTCGCCGGCGGTAGTGGAGCCACCGGCCCAGACGATGGTCGCCTCGACGCGCTCTGTGGTGCCGGTCACCGCGACGATGACCTTGCCGACGATCGCGCGGACGATCTCCTTGCGGTCCGTGACCGTGGTCGTCTTCGCATGCCACAGCCCGCCGATGTCGCTGGCCAGAACGGTGATGGTCTGCCGCTCGGCCGGAGTGAGGACGCGGGGGCTGGTGCGGGTGAAGCATTCGTGGTCCTCGCGGAGCTTCTGCTGGGCGGCCAGCGCGGACTCCCATTCCTTCTCCAGATGGCGAACGACCAGGCGGTTCTCGGGTTCGGCGAGGTGGTAGCAGCACCGGGCCCGGTCGGCTTCGTACTCGGCCCGCTCCAGCTTCTGGGACCACAGCTCTTCCAGCTCGGCTCGCTCCGCCACCACCTGGTCGGCCGCCTGGAGGGAGACCTCGACGGCGGCGGGCGTGAGCGCGGCCAGGACCTGTGCTTCGACGAACGCATCCACGCAGGCGGCGTTCAGAAGCTGGCAGGTGCGCAGGGCCCCGTAGTTGGTGACGTCGCGTGAACACAGATACTCGGGCAGGGAATGGCTGTGCTGGGTGGGGTAACGCACGACCATGCGCCGGTGACAACGCCCGCAGAAGACCAGCCCGGCCGCGAGAGCCGGTCCGTTACGGACGGCGCCCATCGTCCCGGCGCGGGCCCGGTTGGCGGCGAGTTTCGCCTCATTCGCCTCGAACTGCGCCACCGAGATGTAGGCGGGCAGCACATCGGGATCATCACGAGCCACTCGTCGCGGGCCTGGACGACCCGGCCGGTGCTGGGCCGGGCGGGGTACTTGCGGCGCGGATCGACCCGGCGCCGGCCGTAGGCGTAGACACCGGCGTAGGCGGGGTTGTGCAGCAGGGTCTGCAGCGTCATCCGGTTCGGCCTCCGCCACTCCAGCGTGCCCTTGTCCGGCCCCTCCCGCAGCCGGATGCCCAGCCGGATGTCGTGGTCGACGAAGTAGCGCAGCACCCCGTGCAGCGTCCCGCGCCGCTCGAACTGCGCAAAGAGCAGACGGATGACGCTCTGGACCTGCTCGTCCGGATCGAAGACCACCTCCCCTGACGGTCGGCGGACATAGCCGGAGGGCAGCGGGAAGGTGAGTTCGCCGCGGCGGGCCTTGTTGATCCGCCCGTTCCACATCCGCTGCTTGATCAGATGGAGTTCGGCCTCACTGATCGTCCCTTTGAGCCCGAGGACGAGGCGGTCATTGTAGTCGGCCGGGTCGTACACACCGTCGAGGTCAGCCAGCACCGCACCCGAGAGCGCACAGCTCGATGAGCTGGTACCAGTCCTTGCCCGAGCGGGCCAGGCGCGACATCTCGACGCCGAGGACGAGCCCGACGTGATCCAGGCCGATCTCGGTGACCAGTCGCTGGAACCCCGTATGGGCCACCGCGGTGATCGCCGACATCCCGAGGTCGTCGTCGATGACCAGGACCCGGTCCGCCTCCCAGCCCAGTGCCACGGCCCGGTCCTTCAGCGCGTACTGCAGCCGCGTCGACTCCTGGTGATTGAGTAACTGCTGGCGCGTGGACTGGCGGACATAGACCGCCGCGAGGCGCTGCAGGTGACGGTCGCACACCTTGCTGTTGGCCCGCTCCCAGGGAAGCACCGAGGTCATGGCCGGGCCCGTTCAACCGAGGCCGCGGTCATCACACGACCGGCCAGCCTCGTCAGCTGCCACACCACCGCCTGCCGGTTTGCCTCCGGCAGGCGCCTCCACACCTGATCGCTCAGCGTCGTCCGCGCGCTCGTCTGGGGCCGACGTCACATCCCTCGTGCATGAAGACCCATCCCCCTCACGGGCCTGAAGCTGCCTGGCCACCGCGGCCAGCCGCCGCAGCCCCCCACGGCTGATTATCGGGCCCCGCTCGCTCTCCTGGCCATCCATAGGTGCAGTGTGCTTGGGCGATGGAGCGGACCTACGGCTGGCTCATGCTCCATCGCCGCCTGGCCCGCGATTACGAGACCCTGCCCGCCCGCTCCGAAGCTGTGATCCACCTGGCCATGGCCGACCTGCTGGCCCGCCGCCTGGCCGGCGAGACCGCCGTGCCCTGGCGCGACCCGGCCAAACACAACGAACCTGGCAGACAGGGATGAAACAACAGGATGAAATGCCCTCTCAGTCAGTTGGGGTCTGGTGCGCGATGTCGATTCCCGCCGAGCGCAGGTGCGTCTCGGCCAGTACTGCCAGCCGGGCCCAGGCCGGCTTCCGGTCTCCGCCGTGACGGGCGAGCAGCTCGTAGCGGCTCGCCCCGTCGCCGCGGTTCTGAAGGCCGGTCAGGACAGGGAGCAGCCAGGGGTTGGCGAGGAAGTGGTCGGCCAGCTCTGCGGCGAGTTGGTCGATCCTGGGGTCATTTGGTTCCCAGTCGCCGGCCCGCCAGCAGCGCTGGGTCAGCGTGACGTACCGGGGATCGTCGAGGCCGCGCTCGATCTGGGCGAGGTACTTGTCGAAGCCTTCCGGTACCAGGGCCCTGACTAGCACCAGGGCCTCTCGGACTGTAGTCACGTCGTCCGCGGTGTATCCGAGGTCTGGAAGCCGGTTCAGGAACGTGCAGGCGTGGTCGGGCAGCAGGGCTCGGTCTCCGTTGGCGAGCCGGTGCAGCATGTCGCGCCGTGCGATCAGTTCGTCGATCTGGTTGGTGAGCTGCTGTTCGACGCTGACGAGCGCGGCGGCGAACCGGTCCGGATCGGCGTCCAGTATGGCCGCGATCTGGGCCAGTGGTACACCCGCGCCGGCCAGCGTTCGGACCTGGATCAGCCGCAGCAGGTCGGCCGATCCGTAGCGCCGGTAACCGGACCTGTCGCGTCGGGGCTCGTTGATCAGGCCGTGCTGGTGGTAGTGCCGGATGGTCTTCACCGTGACGCCGGCGAATGCTGCGGCTGAGCCGATGGTGATGCCGTCTGTCATGTCGTCAGTGGACCATGTGCCGGAACTGCACTGGGCCCTCCCCCTCTGGAGTGGCTGGGTAGTCAAGCAGATAGCTGTCGTTCACCGTGATCACGCCGGTGGCCCGGTCCGGGTTCCGGATCCCGCCCGTCGACCGCATCGACCGGTTGAGGGCCCGCCCGTGGTAGGTGGTGTGCCGCCCGTCCGTGGTGAGTTCAGCGAGCACGGGCCGCCGGGGCCGGTGGTCGGCATGGGGGCGGTTCGTATGGGCTATGGGACAGGTCATGGATGTCGGTGACGTTCGGCCGGGTCGTCAACAGGGTCTGGTCCGGGGCGCCAAAGCGGCCGAACTGGTCGCATCCGGAAGCCGTCAGCCTGCCGCTCGCTGGCCGCAGAACACCTCCTTGATGAGTCTGTCCAGCGCCTTCGGGTACACCTCTGCCGGGTTGATCGGTGCGTCCCCGGTGGTTATCGAGGCGGTCAGGGTCTTACTGCCGTCGGGCGTGCTGATCATCAGTGCCCCGTAGCCTCCCGGAGGGCTGCCGTTGTGGTGGACGACGGTGGGGCAGTTCGGGCCTGGGGCCTGCACGAACAGCCCCAAGCCGTAGCCGAGCTTCCCATGCGGCTTGCTCATCTCGGCCAGCAGCCGGGCCGGCAGGAGCTTGCCGCCCAACAGAGCGGAGATGAACGTCTGGAGGTCCTGGGTGGTCGAGATCATGTCACCGGCGCCGGCCAGCAGGGAGAGGTTCTGGTGGGTGACGTCGGCCACCTTCCACTCGTCGGCGTCCCTGTAGCGGTAGTAGCCGTGGGCGTGCGGCCCGGGGAGCTGCGTCCGGGTGCCCGGCACCTCGGTGGCTGACAGGCCGAGCGGTCGCAGGATTCGTCGCTGCATCTCCTCGGTGTAGGAGCGGCCGGTGGCCTTCTCAATCAGCAGCAAGGCCAGCGTGTAGTTGGAGTTGGAGTAGTTCTGGTCCGTCCCCGGCGCGAACCGCGGCGGCTTGGACATCGCGAGCCGTACCAACTCCTGCGGCCGGTAGGTGCGGAAACGGTTGTCCACCCAGTCCTTGCCCGCGGCGGGGATCCCCGGCACGACCTTCCCGCCGGGGTAGTGCTCGCCGGTGTAGTCGAACAACCCGCTGGTGTGCTGCAGCAGCATCCGCACGGTGATCCGCTGGTCCAGCTTGAACTCGGGCAGATAGCCGGCCACCGGGGCGTCCAGCCCGATCCTGTCCTCGGCCACCAGCTGCAGCACCAGGGTCGCGGTGAAGGTCTTGGTGGTGCTGCCTATCCAAAACCGCCCGTTCGTCGGCGGCTTGGTGGTCTGGCCCAGCTTGCGCACCCCGGCGCTGCCGACCCACTCGTCCTGCTGATCGCGCACGCGCATCTGCATCCCGGCGTAACCGGCATCGGCCCACTCCTGGATGGCTTTCTGCAGCTCCGGGCTATCCTGCCCAGCAGCGGTCTTTGGCACGGCCGTGCTGTCCGCGCTGGCAACCCCGGGTGTGGCAACTCCGGCCAGCAGCGTGGCCGCCATCGCCGTGACCACCACTCGCCGGGAGATCAACGGCACCCGGCCTCGATTGTTGTTGACGGTGTGGAGTGGCTCTCCCATGGCTATTCCTTACCTCGCGAAGAATGTGGCTGGCGTAGCTCGAAAGCGCAACGGCGGCGCGGCGGCTACCGGCCCCTTCGAGGCGGCCATGCGGTGAGTGTGTGCCCTGCCCCAAGGTCAAGGTCAACCCGCGCTGGCCTGCCGACTCCGGATCGCGCTCGCTTGTCCCTCAGCCTTGGTGGCGGGGTCTCCTGGGGCTCCGCTCCTCTCAGGGGCAATTCCCCGAGGAGCTGTGCCTGCACACGTTCTGGTAGGACACCCTCCGCGAGAACCGGGTCCGGCCCAGCAGGCTGGTCCTTGCAGGCCCGCCTGGAACGACGGCTCGCTGCGGGACGCGCGAGCGTCCCCAGTTGCAGCACCAACTGGTCGCCGGGAACACTTCTGTCAGCTACGGCATGGTCCGCGTCTACATCGCCACTCTGCGCGCTGCCCCACCGGACGCACCAATCTCCGAATGCGTTGAGCATGCGGTGCTGACGTGCACACCGAGCCCGAACCTGGCCGGTTCCCATATACGCGAGTGTGCGACAGGCCGATCGTGCGGGCGAAGCCGCACGGTGTACTGCTCCAGGCGCCGGAAGGCGGGTTCCGCTGCCGCCATGAAGGCCCCACCGGGGGCAGCCGGCTCGGTCGGCTGCAACGTCCGTGCCGGAAACGTACCCCCCACGTAGGGCAGGTCGAGTGGCCCGGATCGCTTCTGTGATGGAGCGGTTTGGTTGGGTGAGCGTTGTGCTTGGCCACCTGAGCGCGGGGGAGAGTCTGGCCAGACAAAGCTTTTCTAGGCGGAGGGCTCCAGGCCCTGCGACCTGAGACTCACCACGGTTCCCCGCAGTCGGCGGCGAAGTGTGTGCGTCACTGAGAAGGCCGATGCGGCCGTTGATCGCGGTTGTGAGTTCCGGCCGGGGCGGTCTCCTGTCGTGCCAGGGGGGTGGTGGCCCAGCCGTGTTCCAGCAGGGCGAACAAGTCGCGTACGGCCTGGGCCGGGTCTTGGCTTGCCCGGGCGATGCCGGGAGCTTCCAGGGCGAAGCGTGCCAGGCCGGTGACGGCGGGGTCTTCCGGGGCGAGCCCGGTGGCCTCGGCGAGGGCGGCGGCCAGTGTCTTCTCGTGGCGTGACCACATGCGCCGGGCGTAGTCCCGCAGCGCGGGGGTGGATTCGACGAGGACGAACGTGGGGTCGTCGGAGCGTACGGCGGTGCGGGTGCGCAGCATGTGGTCGCGCAAGGCATGCAGCGGGGACTGGCCGGGCGACCGGTCGCGCACGGCGGCGACCAGGTCGCTCTCGATGTCGGCGTCCAGGTCGAAGACGAGAGCTTCCTTGCTGGGGAAGTGCTTGAAGAGCGTGCTCAGCGAGACGTCGGCCGCCTCCGCCACCTCACGCACACCGACATGGTCGAAGCCGCGCTCGGTGAACAGCCGCACCGCGGCATCGGCCAGTGCCTGCCGAGTCCGGGTCTTCTTGCGCTCGCGGCGTCCTGTCGATGTCTCGGCCATGCCTCCACCCTACCCCGGTGGGGGAATCGGATCGCAAAGGCGATCGGCTTCAAAAACGGATCAGTTGTACTTTTGTAGCTGCTGTGCTTCTGTGGGCGGCATGCCTGACCGGCGCCGGCCACCGGAACTCGGGCAGCGTTCCCACCGGAATGACTGCTCCGCCACGCCGAACAGGGCTTCACCACACAACACCGGCACCTTCTTCACCCACCGAATGGAGCGTGACCCTCATGTCCACCACCCCTCGCATCGCCATCGCCGGCGCCGGCCTCGGCGGTCTCGTCTGCGCGCGGATCCTGCAACAGCACGGCATACCGGTCACGGTCTTCGAGCAGGAGAGCGATCCCCACGCCCGCTCCCAGGGCGGCACCCTCGACATCGACCAAGACACCGGCCAGGCGGCCCTGCGCGTAGCCGGACTGTTCGACCAGTTCCTGGCCCTGTCCCGGCCCGAAGGCCAGGAATGGCGCCTGTACGACCGCCACGCCGCCCTCGTACGTCACGACCGCGCCGGCGAGGGCGACCTGAGCAGGCCCGAGATCGACCGCGGCCGACTGCGCGCGCTTCTGCTCGACTCCCTTACCCCCGGCACGGTCCGCTGGGGCCGCACCGTAGAAGCCGTCACCCCGCAGCCCGACGGCACCGCCCGCCTGCACCATCACGACCGCACCGGCGCGCACGCCGACGACTTCGACTTGGTCATCGGCGCCGACGGCGCCTGGTCCCGGATACGCCCCGCACTCTCCGACGCCCAACCCGCCTACGCAGGTGTCACATTGGTGGAAGCCCACTTCAACGATGTCGACCACCGCCACCCCGACATCGCCCACCTGGTCGGACGCGGCACCATGTCGGCCAAAGCGGGCAGCCGCAGCCTGGTGCTGCAGCGCAACAGCAACGGACACGTCCGCGCATACATCACCTTCCGCGGCCCCCAGGACTGGCACGCCGGACTCGACCTCACCGACACCGGAGCCGTGCGCGACCGCCTCCTTGCCCGGTACCAGGACTGGCATGAGAGCCTGCTGGGCATCCTGCGCGACAACGAGGGCAGCTTCATCAACCGGCCGATGTTCGTCCTCCCGGTGCCCCACACCTGGCAACGCGTCCCGGGGATCACCCTGCTCGGCGACGCCGCCCACCTGATGCCGCCCATCGGCGTCGGCGCCAACCTCGCTCTGCTCGACGGCGCCGACCTCGCCCGCGCCGTCATCGGCCACCCCACCATCGGCGAGGCCCTCGACGCCTACGAAACCGTCATGCTGCCCCGCGCCACCGACAACGCTAAAACCGCCCAGCAGATGCTCACCACACTCATGCCCGACACCGACACCGACACCGCAGCCTTCCCCGACAGCCTCTGGCCGGCTGGCATCCGCCCTGACCCGCACCCCGATCACACCGGCTGAGCCCACAGCCGGGCACCTCTGGCGAGGCCCCTGAGAGTCGTTTTTTGCTGGCTTGTCCTCCACTATGCGTCTCAGTGCTTCACAGGCGCCGCTTGTTTCCCAGATCTGCGCGTGACGGATAGGTGCGTAACGGGATGAACCGCACCTCGTGGAGTGAGACAGATCCTGCGGGATGAGACAGGCGATACGGGCCTCCCGTGAACCACAGGCGTCGCCTGAGCCACCGCCAGCTCTGAGTGCCACCTCGCCACAAAGATATGTCGGGAGCAAACAGACTCTGCCGATGAAAACGACCTCTGAGAGGATGTTCTTGTCGGTTACGTGCAGATTTAGGCGTTTCGTCGGGCACCCAGTATCAACTGGTTGGTACCTATTCACGGCGAATGTGCGAGGC
>NZ_JBIRFL010000005.1:548181-581280 GCF_044327445.1 Streptomyces sp. NPDC018045 | reverse complement strand
GTCGTGGAGACGGTCGGCCTGTCCGGGCGCCTCAAGCACCGCCCCAGCCAGCTCTCCGGCGGCCAGCAGCAGCGCGTCGCGGTGGCCCGCGCGCTCGCCTCCCGGCCCGAGATCATCTTCGCCGACGAGCCCACCGGCAACCTCGACTCCCGCTCCGGCGCCGAGGTGCTCGGCTTCCTGCGCAACTCCGTACGGGAACTGGGCCAGACCGTCGTCATGGTCACCCACGACCCGGTCGCCGCCGCCTACGCGGACCGGGTGATCTTCCTCGCCGACGGCCGCATCGTCGACGACATGGCCGACCCGACCGCCGACCGGGTGCTGGAGCGCATGAAGGGCTTCGACGCCCGGGGCCGGGTGAGCTGACCGGCACCGGCAGCCACCGCACCGCTCCCCCCTCCCACAGGACTGAGAATGTTCCGTACCGCCTTGCGCAACGTGCTCGCGCACAAGGCCCGGCTGCTGATGACCGTCCTCGCCGTCATGCTCGGCGTGGCCTTCGTCTCCGGCACCCTGGTCTTCACCTCCACCCTCTCCGACGCCCAGCAGAAAAGCTCCCAGAAGGGCTACGCCGGCGTCGACGTGGCCATCCAGCCACACCGCTCCGACGCGCCCGGCGCCCGGCCCGGCGCCGCCCCCGAGCTGAGCCGGGCCCTGCTCGAAAAGGCCGGCCGGGTGCCCGGCGCGGCCTCGGTCACCGGCACCGTCGACGGATTCACCGCCATCGCCGACAAGGACGGCAAGCTCGCCGGCAACGGCTCCAGCTCCCGGGGCCGCAATTACTACCCCGGAGCGGACGGCAAGGACGACCGCTTCCCGATGACCTCCGGCACCGCGCCCACGGGCGAGCACGAGGTCGCCCTGGACTCCGGTACCGCCCGCACGACCGGCTACCGCGTCGGCGACACCGTACGGCTGTCCGTGGACGGCCCGGTCCGCGAGGCGAAGGTCTCCGGCATCTTCACCACCGACGACGGCGCGGTCGCCGCGGGCGGCAGCCTCGCGCTGTTCGACACCGCCACGGCGCAGAAGCTGTTCGCCACGCCCGGCGGATTCAGCGAGATCGACGTCCAGGCCGCCCCCGGCACGTCCCAGGAGGCGCTGAAGGCCGCGGTCGACAAGGTCCTGCCCGACTCCGCGGAGGCCGTCACCGGCAAGAAGCTCGCCGACGACCAGGCCGAGGCGATCGCCAGGAGCATGGACCTCATGAAGACCGGCCTGCTGGTCTTCGCCGGTATCGCGCTCTTCGTCGGCATCTTCATCATCGCCAACACCTTCACCATGCTGGTCGCCCAGCGCACCAAGGAACTGGCGCTGATGCGCGCGGTCGGCGCCAGTCGCCGCCAGGTCACCCGCTCGGTGCTCATCGAGGCGTTCGTGGTCGGCGCGGTCGCCGCCGTCACCGGCCTGCTGGCCGGCATCGGCATCGGCGCCGGACTGCGCGCGCTGACCGGCGCCCTCGGCACCGTCCCGGACGGCCCGCTGGTCGTCTCCCCCACGACCGTGATCGCCTCGCTGCTGGTCGGCGTCGTGGTGACGGTGTTCGCCGCCTGGCTGCCGGGCCGCCGTGCCGCGAAGATCCCGCCGGTCGCCGCGATGAACAGCGTGCACGCGGCGGCGACCACGAAGTCCCTGGTGGTGCGCAACGCCATCGGAGCGGTCCTGGCCGCCGCCGGCATCGCCTGCGTCCTGGGCGCCACCGCCATCGGCTCCGACGGCAAGGCGCTGCTGGCGCTGGGCGCCGGGCTGCTTTTGATCGGCGTCTTCGTGCTGACGCCGCTGCTGTCCCGCCCGCTGGTCGCGGCCACCGCGCCCGTCCTGCGCGCCTTCGGCATCTCGGGCAAGCTGGCCCGGCAGAACGCGGTGCGCAACCCGCGCCGTACGGCTGCCACGGCCTCCGCCCTGATGATCGGACTCACCCTGGTCACCGGCCTGACCGTGATCGCGGGCAGTGTCCAGAAGGGCGTCGACAAGATGGCGACCGACGCCCTGAAGGCGGACTACGTCGTCAGCATGGCCGGCCTGGGCCCGCTCTCCCCCGACGTGGCGAAGACGCTGGCGGCCGACCCGCGGGTCACCGCTTCCAGCCCGCTGCGCAACGCTCCCGCCCGGATCGGCGGCGAGCGGGAGTACCTGACCGGCGTCGACGGCACGGCGATCGGCGAGCTGACCAACCTGAGGTTCACCGCGGGCTCCTTCGACGGCCTCGGCACGCCGAAGGCGAACCGCGCGGTCGTCGACAGCGGCACGGCCGAGCGGCACGGCTGGCAGGTCGGCTCGTCCTTCGCGGTGACGTTCGAGGACGGCAGGAAGGACCGGCTCACCGTCTCCGGTGTCTACGAGGGCAACGACATGCTCCGGGGCATCATGCTCGACACCTCCGTGCTGGCCCCGCACCAGAAGAAACCCACCGACATGCAGGTGATGGTCAAGACGACGGGTGGCGCGACCGAGGCCACCAAGGACTCCCTGGTCGAGGCCCTCGGCAAGAACCCGGCGATCGCCGTCCAGGACAAGAAGGACGTGTCCGAAGGCATCGCCCGGATGGTCGGCCTGATGCTGAACATGCTCTACGGGCTGCTCGCCATGGCCGTCGTCGTCGCGGTGCTCGGGGTGGTCAACACCCTGGCCATGTCGGTCTTCGAACGGTCGCAGGAGATCGGCATGCTGCGGGCGATCGGCCTGGACCGGGCCGGCATCAAGCGGATGGTGCGGCTGGAGTCGCTGGTGATCGCGCTGTTCGGCGGGGTCCTCGGCATCGGCCTGGGCGTCTTCTTCGGCTGGGCGGCCGGTGAGCTGATCGGCAGTTCGATGTCCACGTACGAGCTGGTGCTCCCGTGGGGCCGGATGGGCATCTTCCTGGCGCTCGCCGCGGTGGTCGGCATGCTGGCCGCGCTGTGGCCGGCCCGCCGGGCCGCGAAGCTGAACATGCTGGAGGCGATCAAGGCCGAGTAGCGGCGCCGGTACGGCACGGCCCCGGTGCCCGGTCCGCGCGGTCCGGGCACCGGGGCCGTCTCGTGCCGTACGGCGGTCAGCCGCGCCAGTCGCGGCTGCGCAGCGGCAGTCCGGAGGCGCCGGAGTCCGGGGTGCGGACCGCCAGCACCTGGTTGACCCCGATCCGGTTCTGCTCGAAGGACAGCGCGGAGGCCGCCATGTACAGCCGCCAGACCCGGGCCCGGCCCGGCGTCGTCAGCCGCACCGCCTGCTGCCAGTGCGCCTCCAGGTTGGCCACCCAGGCGCGCAGCGTCAGCGCGTAGTGCTCGCGGATGGCCTCCACGTCCCGCACCTCGAACCCGGCGTCCTCCAGTTGCCCGACGGTGCGGCCGACCGGGGCCAGCTCGCCGTCCGGGAAGACGTACCGGTCGATGAACTCGTCGACGTGGTAGGCGTCCTCGTCCGCCAGCGGGCGGCGGGCGATCTGGTGGTTGAGCAGCCGCCCGCCGGGCTTGAGGAGGGCGTACAGGTCGGCGGCGTACTCGGCGTAGCGGGCGCGGCCGACGTGCTCGGCCATGCCGATCGAGGAGATCGCGTCGAACGGCTCGTCGTGCACCTCGCGGTAGTCCTGGACGCGGATCTCGACGCGGTCGGCGAGGCCCGCCTCGGCGACGCGCTTGCGTCCGTAGGTGGCCTGCTCCTCGGAGAGGGTGATGCCGACGACCCGTACGCCGTACTCACGGGCGGCGTGCAGGGCCATCGAGCCCCAGCCGCAGCCGACGTCGAGCAGCCGCTCGCCTTCCTTGAGGCCCAGCTTGCGGCAGATCAGGTCGAGCTTGTCGCGCTGGGCGTCCTCCAGGGTGGCGTCCGGGCTCTCCCAGTAGGCGCAGGAGTAGACCATGGACGGGCCGAGCACCAGCTCGTAGAAGTCGTTGCCGACGTCGTAGTGGTGGCTGATGGCCTCCTTGTCACGGCGCAGCGTGTGCAGCGGGCCGTGGCTCTTGGGGGCCTCCTCGGCGGGCGGCCTGGGCGGGATCGGGGCCCCGGCCAGGGCCAGCAGGTCGCGGGCGGCGGCGCGGATCTCCGGCTTGGCCAGGGCGCGCAGGACGGCGGCGCGCTGTGGCTTGCCGGCCGCGTTCCCGCGCTCCCAGACCAGCCCGGACAGCAGGTCGAGGGCCTCGTACAGATCGCCCTCGACCTCGATCTCGCCAGCCACCCAAGCGCGCGCCAGCCCCAACTCGCCCGGTTTGAACAGGAGGCGGCGCAAGGCGCGGCGGTTGCGGATGACGAGGGTGGGTGCGCCCGGCGGGCCGTACTCGCTGCGGTCCCACGCGCGGATGCGGACCGGGAGCGGGGCTCCCAGCACCTCCTCGGCGAGCTTGGAGAGCCGTCCAGCGGCGTCGGCCATGTCGCACACCTCCGTGTTGACGAGAAGGGTGAAGAAAGTTTCACCCACCACGTAAACGCCGTCCGGGCGCCCGGTAGTCCCGTTCGTTCGTAAGGGAACAGCAAAACGGGGGCGGGGCGCCACAACGAATACGCCGAAGGAGCGGCCGCACCACGGATGGCGGCCGCCCCTTCGGCGGTGGTGTGCGGGTGGCGTCCGTGGTGGCCGGACGTCACTCCCGACGGGCGGTCAGGAGGCCTTGGCCCCGGCCTTGTCGGCGCTCTTGGCCTTGTCGTCGGCCGCGGCGGCGGGCGCCGGGGCCGGCTTGGCGGCCTCGTAGAACTCCTCGCGCGGGTTCTCCATGGCGCCGAGCGAGGTGATCTCGCGCTTGAGGAACATGCCGAGGGTCCAGTCGGCGAAGACGCGGATCTTGCGGTTGAAGGTCGGCATCGCCATGCCGTGGTACGCGCGGTGCATGTACCAGGCCAGCCGGCCCTTCAGCTTGATCTTGGTCTTGCCGAGGACGATCATCGCGACGCCCTTGTGCAGACCCAGGCCCGCGACCGCGCCCTTGTTGGCGTGGCTGTACTCCTTCTGCGGGAAGCCCCGCATACCGGAGATCACGTTGTCGCCGAGGACCTTGGCCTGGCGCAGCGCGTGCTGGGCGTTCGGCGGGCACCAGGCGTTCTCGTTGCCCGCCTTGCGGCCGACGAGGTCCGGCACCTGGGCGTTGTCGCCGGCGGCCCAGATGTAGTCGGTGCCCTGCACCTGGAGGGTGGCCTGGGTGTCGACGTGGCCGCGCGGGCCCAGCGGGAGGCCGAAGCGCGACAGCGCCGGGTTCGGCTTGACGCCCGCGGTCCACACGATGGTGTTGGAGTCGACCTCCAGGTCGTTGCTCAGCACCACGTGGCCGTCGACGCAGGACTTGGTGCTGGTGCCGAGGTAGACCTCGACCCCGCGGCTCTCCAGGTGCTCCTTGCCGTAGGCGCCGAGCTTGGGGCCGACCTCGGGGAGGATCTTGTCGGCGACGTCGACCAGCAGGAAGCGCATGTCTTCGCGCTTGACGTTCTTGTAGTACTTCGCGGCGTCGCGGGCCATGTCCTCGACCTCGCCGACGGTCTCCGCGCCGGCGAAGCCGCCGCCGACGAAGACGAAGGTCAGCGCCTTGCGGCGGACCTCCTCGTCGGTCGTGGAGTCGGCCTTGTCGAGCTGCTCCAGGACGTGGTTGCGCAGGCCGATGGCCTCCTCGATGCCCTTCATGCCGATGCCGTTCTCGGCGAGGCCGGGGATCGGGAAGGTGCGGGAGACCGCGCCCATCGCGATGACCAGGTAGTCGAAGGGCAGCTCGTACGCCTCGCCGACCAGCGGCGAGATCGTGGCGACCTTGCGGTCCTGGTCGATGGTGGTGACGCGGCCGGTGAGGACCTCCGCCTTCGGGAGCACGCGTCGCAGCGGCACCACGACGTGGCGGGGAGAGATGCTGCCGGCAGCAGCTTCAGGGAGGAAGGGCTGGTACGTCATGTACGAGCGCGGGTCGACGACCGTGACCGTCGCCTCGCCGTACCGCATCTTCTTGAGGATGCGGCGTGCCGCGTACAAACCTACGTACCCACCGCCTACAACGAGGATCCTGGGACGCTCCGTGGTGCTCATGTAATCGAGTATCCACCCCCACTCGGGGCACCCCTCGTGAGCCCCTTCACAAGGTCATGGGGGGTATCTGCTACACTCCGCGCCTCCGTGATCGACGCCATACTCCCGAGGGGGAACCACGCTACCCTCCGAAGCGTTGGAAACCCCTGTTGATCAGGGATTGCGCCTCTGAACCCGGGTGGACCACACCGCGCGTAAGCATCTCTTTAACACCGCTGAAACCGCACGTTTTTGCGACCTCGGGGGCCTACGGCCCAAGAAGTAGGGCCCGGTGACCGGTTTGTTCGGTCAACGGGCCCTTTTTTCATGTGAAGAGTTTCACGAACTTTCTTCGCGACGGGGTCCAAGAGCCCTTGGAGGGGACCCTTCCGGCCCTTGCGCCGCGGAGCGTTACGCGCAGCTCCAGGCGATTCCGTCCAGGATGTCGTGTTCGGAGACGACGACCTCCGCCGCGCCCACCCGCTCCATGACCGACCGGAGGACGAGGGCGCCCGCGCCGATGACGTCCACCCGGCCCGGGTGCATGGCCGGAATCGTGGCGCGCTGCTCGTGGGTGGCGGTCAGCAGGCGCTCGGTGATCTCGCGGACCTTCGCCAGCGGGATGCGCGAGTGGTGGATGGCCGCCGAGTCGTACTCGCGCAGCTCCAGGGCGATGGCGGCGACCGTGGTCACCGAGCCGGCCAGGCCGACGAGAGTGGCGGTCTCGTCGAGGGGCACGGTCGCGGCCGCCTCGTCCAGGGCCCGGTCGATGTCCGCCTCGATGGCGCGGATCTGCTCGGCGCCGGGCGGGTCGATGATCTCGCCGTCCCGTACGAGGTGCCGCTCCGTCATCCGTACGCAGCCGATGTCCACGGAGCGGGCGGCGCGCACGCCGCCCTCACCGAGGACGAACTCGGTGGAGCCGCCGCCGATGTCGACGACCAGATAGGGCTTCGCATGACCGGAGCGCCCCGTGAGTTCCCTGGTGGCGCCGGTGAAGGAGAACTCCGCCTCCTGGTCGCCGGTGATCACCTCGGGCTCGACACCCAGGATGTCCACCACGCCGCGTACGAAGTCGTCGCGGTTCTCGGCGTCGCGGGAGGCGGAGGTGGCGACGAAGCGAACGGTCTCCGCGCCCAGCTCCTCGATGATCGCGGCGTACTCGCGGCAGGCCGCGAAGGTGCGTTCCAGGGCCTCGGGGGCCAGCCGGCCGGTACGGTCCACACCCTGGCCCAGGCGCACGATCGTCATCCGGCGGTCCAGGTCCTTCAGCTCGCCGGTCGCCGGGTCGAGGCCGGCGACGAGCAGGCGGATGGAGTTCGTGCCGCAGTCGATCGCCGCTACGCGCTTCATTCGGTCCGTTCTCCCTCGTCCTCGGCGGTGTCGGTGTCGGTGTCGGTGCAGGGATTCACGCAGGGGCCCTTGCGCCACCACGCCGGCAGCATCGCGAGCGCCTCGTCACCCAGCGGGTTCACCCCGGGGCCGGCCGCGAGCGAGTGGCCGACCAGGACGTGCAGGCACTTGACGCGGTCCGGCATGCCGCCCGCGCTCGGGAAGCCCTGGAGCACCTCGATGGCGTCCCGCCGCCGGATGTAGTCCTCGTGGGCGGCCCGGTACTGCGCGGCCAGTTCCGGGTCGCCGGCCAGCCGCTCGGTCATCTCCTTCATCACGCCGTTGGCCTCCAGCGTGCCGATCGCGGAGGCCGCGCGCGGGCAGGTGAGGTAGTACAGCGTGGGGAAGGGGGTGCCGTCCTCCAGGCGCGGGGCCGTCTCGACGACGTCCGGCTGGCCGCAGGGGCAGCGGTGCGCGATGGCGCGCAGGCCGCGCGGCGGGCGGCCGAGCTGTTCCTTGAAGGCCGCGATGTCCGCATCGGTGGGCTCGGTGCGCTCGGTCTGCGGCGGGGGCATGAGGTGTTCAGACACGGACGTGGGTGCTTTCGGGTCGTGGCGGTGGTGAAGGTGACGGAGCCGGCCGTACGGCGGGCGGGGCCGGGCGCGCGCCCCGGACAGGCTACTTGTCGGCGGCGTCCAGGCCGTCCCAGAGGTTGTCGTACCAAGGGCGCTCCGCGGTGCCCTGGCCCGTGCGCCGCTTCCCGTCGCCGGAGCCGTCCCGGACGATGTAGCCGGTCTCCCCCGGCATGACGTAGTGCAGGTGCAGCCGGGCCTGCTGCCGTACGTACTCGGGGTCCTGCCAGCGGGCCTTCTCGTCGCGCAGCTCCTCGGTCCGCAGCCCGGCCCGCTCGGCCTGGCGGCGCTGGTCGGCGATCTCGGCGCGCTGCGAGATGTACTGCCGGGTGGGGTACGCGAGGGCGACGACCAGGGAGCACATCACCAGCGCGAGCAGCGCCGCGCGGCCGGTCAGCCGGCCCCGCCGGGGCCGGCGGGCGCCCTGGACGCGGGCGGCGGCCTGTTCGCCGAGCGCCTTGAGCCGGGTCGCGGTGGAGAACCGTTCCGCGGACACGTCGTCTCCCCTTCCGTCACCGGGCCCGGGGCGGGCCGGGCCGCAGCACGTACGTCCCCGGCAACGGTACGGGACCGCCGCCGGGGACGTACGTATTCACGGCTTCCGGGGCCGTTCGCGGCCCCGGGGGGATCAGCCCTTGAAGCGCGGGAAGGCGGAGCGGCCCGCGTAGACCGCCGCGTCGTCGAGGATCTCCTCGATGCGCAGGAGCTGGTTGTACTTGGCGACGCGCTCGGAGCGGGCCGGGGCGCCGGTCTTGATCTGACCGCAGTTGGTGGCGACGGCCAGGTCGGCGATGGTGACGTCCTCGGTCTCGCCGGAGCGGTGCGACATCATGCACTTGAAGCCGTTGCGCTGGGCCAGCTCGACGGCGTCCAGGGTCTCGGTCAGCGAACCGATCTGGTTGACCTTGACCAGCAGGGCGTTGGCCGAGTTCTCCTCGATGCCGCGGGCCAGGCGCTCCGGGTTGGTGACGAACAGGTCGTCGCCGACGAGCTGCACCTTGGCGCCCAGGCGCTCGGTGATGCCGTTCCAGCCGGCCCAGTCGTCCTCGAACAGCGGGTCCTCGATGGAGACCAGCGGGTAGGCGGCGACCAGCTCCTCGTAGTACGAGGTCATCTGCTCGGCGGTGCGCTGCTGGCCCTCGAACTCGTAGACGCCGTCCTTGTAGAACTCGGAGGCGGCGACGTCCAGCGCGAGCGCGATGTCCTGGCCGGGGGTGTAGCCGGCCTCCTTGATCGCTTCGAGGATCAGGTCCAGGGCCTCGCGGTTGGAGCCGAGGTTCGGGGCGAAGCCGCCCTCGTCGCCCAGGCCGGTGGCCAGGCCCTTGTTCTTCAGGACCTTCTTGAGGGTGTGGTAGACCTCGGCGCCCCAGCGCAGGGCCTCGGAGAAGGACTCCGCGCCGATCGGGGCGATCATGAACTCCTGGATGTCCACGTTGGAGTCGGCGTGCGAGCCGCCGTTCAGGATGTTCATCATCGGGACCGGCAGCACGTGGGCGTTCGGGCCGCCCAGGTAGCGGAACAGCGGCAGGTCGCTGGCCTCGGAGGCGGCGTGCGCGACGGCCAGGGAGACGCCGAGGATGGCGTTGGCGCCGAGCGAGCCCTTGTTGTCCGTGGCGTCCAGGTCGAACATCGCCTGGTCGATCAGGCGCTGCTCGGTGGCGTCGTAGCCGACCAGCTCCGGGCCGATCTGCTCGATGACCGCGAGGACGGCCTTCTCCACGCCCTTGCCCAGGTAGCGGGCCGGGTCACCGTCGCGCAGCTCGATGGCCTCGAAGGCGCCGGTCGAGGCGCCGGACGGGACGGCGGCACGGCCGGTGCTGCCGTCGTCGAGGCCGACCTCGACCTCGACCGTGGGATTGCCTCGCGAGTCGAGAATCTCGCGAGCTACGACGACGTCGATGGACGGCACGTTGTCTCCTTCGTGGGTGACTGGAGTTCTGCAGCACGAGCCTAACGGCCTCCGGGGGTTCCGCTCGCCGCCAGCCCGGCCCTTGGACCGAATACACCCGCAAAGCCCCTGTTCACGGGACGTATGCCCGCAATGTTCGCTGAAGGGGGAAGTCGGCGGACGGGGTGGGGCCCGGCGGGCGGGGTGGGGCCCGGCGGGCGGGGCCGGCGGGGCGGGACCGGCGGGGCGGGACCGGCGGCAGGCCCGGCGGAGGGGGCCACGGCGGCCTCCGGGGGCCGGGGCGGCCGGGGCGGCCGGGGCGGCTGCGGGGGAAATGGAGAAGCCCCGCCGCGGCGCGTGCGGGGGACAGGCGCCGAGACGGGGCGGTCTCACGGGAAGAGCGGATTCCCGGGTCGAGGGGCCCCGGGGGTGCCGGGCGGTCCGTACGTACCGCCGTACGTACGGAGCGCCGTGGTCACCCGGGGACCCTCAGGGCGTCAGCCGGCTCAGACGGCCAGCTTCTGGCCCGGGAAGATCAGGTTGGGGTTGCCGCCGATGACGGACTTGTTGTTCGCGTAGACCGACTTCCAGTTCTTGCCGTGGGAAGCGGCGATCTTGGCGAGGGTGTCACCGGACTTGACGGTGTAGTTGCCCTCGGGGTTCGACTTCGGCGTCGACTTCTGGGCCGGGGCCGGGGTCTTGCGGGCCAGCTCCTCGCCCTGCTTGCGGGCCTGGGACCGCGAGGTCTCCTGCGGGGCGGAGTAGGAGCGCTGCGACTTGTAGGACTTGTGCGAGCTGCTGCCCTGCGAGGAGCCGCCGTCGGCCTTGGCGTTCGCGTTGCCCTGGCCCAGGTGGCCACCGGCGCAGGTCCAGGCGCCCGGGCCCTGGATGGCGAGCAGGCGCTCGGCCGCGGCGATCTGCTGGCTCTTGCTGGCCTGGTCGGCGCGCGGGGCGTACTGGGTACCGCCGGCGGCGGCCCAGCTCGAGTTCGAGAACTGCAGGCCACCGTAGTAGCCGTTACCCGTGTTGATCGACCAGTTGCCACCGGACTCGCACTGGGCGACGGCGTCCCAGTTGTTGCCCGCGGCGGAGGCGGAGGTGGCGCCCATCAGCGGGACGGCCACCGCGGCACCGGCGACGCCCGCCAGCGTGGCGACGCGGACGGCCTTGGAGGGACGACGGTGCTTGCCCTTGGAGTTCAGCATGGTTGTTCCTCACCGACGCCTGCGAGGTGAGCTGTCGGGTTCGGGCCATGTGAGTTGCCCGGCCGTGTGTGCTTCACACATGGCTTCACCCCAAGCCGGTTGGACCCGCTTCCGCGGGTGGGGCCGGCGCTTACCTTGGGTCCCCCGCTCCTGCCTTCGGCGCTCTCGCGTCGAGTGACCTCCGACCACCGGCAGGATTCGGCGTGTGATCGAAGGGCCCGCTTTGGCGAGCGATGAAGACGGTAAACAGGAACGGCCCGCCGGTTCAAACCCCTACATCTGAGGCCAGTTGGCCCCCAGACATCACAGGATCATCACATTTCCGCAGGTCGCCGCAGGTTTGGAAACAACGGACGGGACGGTCACCGCGCCCCTGAACGAGATCCATGTCTCACTTTCGCCAAAGCGGGCAAATGCCTACGAACTACCTCGACTGTTGCCCGAGTGCGAGCCGCTGACCAGGGTGGATAAGGTCCGGATCGCCCCCGATCACACTTTTGTTGGCCGCGTAGAGCGCCGGCCAGCCCCCGGAGACCCCGCGGTCCTCCGCGATCGCTGACAGGTTGTCACCCGGGCGCACGGTGTAGTCACCTGGCGCGCCCGGGTCCGTACGGTGCGCGTCGCCGCCCCGCGAGGGGCGCTCCCCGCCGGACCGTTCCGCGCCGTCCGCGCCGGAGCCCGCGCCCGTGCCCGCGCCGGAGCCCGCGCCCGTGCCGGCCCCCTCGTCGGGCTCGTCGGGCCGACCGCGGTGCTTGCCCGGCGACGGCGGCGCGGTGGGGCCCGTGGAGGCGCCGTCGCCCGGGATGCCCGGGCCCGCGGGCCGCGACGGGTCCTCCGTACGGCCCGTACGGGACGGGTCCGGCGTACCGGACGGGTCCGGCGTACCGGACGGGTCCGGCGTACCGGACGGATCCGGCGTACGGGACGGGTCCGGCTTCCCGGCCGGGCCGGTGGGCGACGGTGCGGGCTTCGGAGCGTCCGTACGGCCGGGCTCCGGCGTCCCGGACGGCCCGGAGGAGGACGGCGGGGCGGAAGGGGAGGACGGGGCCGGGGCCGGTGTCGAGGGCTCCGGCTGCGGGGTCGGCGTCGCCGTGCTGCCCGGATCGACGTCCGGCCCGCGGCCGCCCTGCTTGAGCCCGGCGTTCACCGCGCAGCTCGGCCACGCGTCGGGGCCACGCGCGGCGAGGATCGACTCGGCGACGGCTATCTGCTGCGAGCGGCTGGCCAGGTCGGGGCGCGAGGCGTACGCCGGGCCGCCGTGGCGGTCCCACATCTCCTGGGTGAGCTGGAGCCCGCCGTAGAAGCCGTTGCCGCCGTTGGCGCTCCACACGCCGCCGCTCTCGCACTGCGCGACCCGGTCCCAGGTGGCGGCGTCGGCGGCGTGCGCGCCGCTCGCGGCGAGCAGGGGCATGGCGAGGGCGCCTCCGGCGACTCCCGCCGTGACGAAGATGGCCGGAGCCTGACGGGGGCGTCGGTGACGGCCGTTCCCGGAGCGCATGCGGTTGCCTTTCGAGCGGCGGTTGAGTTGTCGTCGAGAGGCCGGGCCGCGCCGCCCGCCCCGGCCTTTCAGACGGATGAACGTAGCGGGGCCGCCCGCTCGTCACAAGCCGGTGTAGCGGAGATCACGCGCAGGTCACGGACCGGCGCGGCGTCACCTGGGTACGGGGGTGAACTCCACCGGCAGGGCCCGCAGCCCGCGCATGATCAGCCCGCCGCGCCAGCGCAGGTCGTCCGGTTCCGCGCCGAGCCGCAGGTCCGGCAGGCGGGTCAGCAGGGTGGCCAGCGCGGTCTGCCCTTCGAGGCGGGCCAGCGGCGCGCCCAGGCAGTAGTGGATGCCGTGGCCGTATCCGAGGTGCTGGTTGTCGCGCCGGGCCAGGTCCAGTACGTCGGGTCCCGGGAAGCGCTCCGGGTCCCGGTCGGCGGCGGCCAGCACGACCAGCACCGGGTCCCCCTCGGCGATCCGCTGCCCGCCGACGGTGAGGTCCCGGGTGGCGAAGCGCCAGGTGGCCAGCTCGACGGGGCCGTCGTAGCGCAGCAGCTCCTCCACCCCGGTGGCGAGCAGGTCCGTGTCCCCCGCGATGGCCGCCTTCTGGAGCAGCTCCCGCTGGGCGGGGTGGCGCAGCAGTTGGTACACACCGTTGCCGATGAGGTTGACGGTGGTCTCGAAGCCGGCGAACAGGAGAATGAAGGCCATCGCGGCGGCCTCGTTCTCGGTCAGGTGCTCGCCGTGGTCGGAGGCGCGGATCAGCCCGGAGATCAGGTCGTCGGCCCCCTCGTCGCCGAGGGACTCGCGCTTGCGGTGGATCAGTTCGGCGAGGTAGCCGCGCATCTTCTTCACCGACCGGGCGACGCCGCCGCGCGGCCCGCCGCCGTGCCGGATCATCATCCCGGCCCAGTCCCGGAAGTCGTCCTGGTCCTCCCGCGGGACGCCGAGCAGGTCACAGATGGCGTAGATGGGCAGCGGGAAGGCGAACTCGTGGATGAGGTCGGCCTCGCCGCGCTCCGCGAAGGAGTCGATGAACGCGTCCGTCAGTTCCTGTACGCGCGGCGCGAACCGCGCGATGCGGCGCGGTGTGAACGCCTTGGAGACCAGTCGGCGCAGCCGGGTGTGGTCCGGCGGGTCGATGTTGAGCAGGTGCGTCATCAGGTTGGCGCCGCGCTCGCCGGGGATGCCGACCTTGCCCTTGCCGTGCGCGGCCTCGCTGTGGTGCACCGGGTTCTTCGACAGCCGGGCGTCGGCGAGCGCCTGCCGCGCGTCCGCGTAGCGCGTCACCAGCCACGCCTCGACACCGCTGGGCAGCCGCGTACGGTGCACGGGCGCGTGCTCGCGCAGCCAGGCGTACGCCGGGTACGGGTCGGAGGCGAACTCCCACGTGAACAGCTCCGGGCAGGCGGGGGCGGCCGCCGGGCCGGACACGGGGCAGGCGGGCCCGGCCCCGGAAGGGTCCACGGGCCGCTCGTCGGAGGGGGAAGGGGTCTGCGGTCGCACCCCTCGACGTTAACCCCCGCCGAAGGACCCGCTGTGCCCGTCCTGCCAGCGCTTGCGCTCCCGGTCCTGGTCGTCGCCGTGCCGGGTGGGGGCGTTGCCGTAGTCGGGCAGTTCGTGCGGCGTCAGCCGGTGGTCGCCGTCGCGCGGCACCTCGTTCGGGTCGCGCAGCTCGCTCTCGTACCCGGTCGGGTTCTTGGGCGGTGTCGGCTGGGTCTCCGGCTCGGGCGGGTCGGGCTCACGGTCCCGGCGGCGCCTGCCGTAGACCACGGCGAGGATCAGGCCCGCGACGATGACGAGCCCGGCGATCAGCGGACCGGTGCCGACGACCATGTCCCGGGTGAGGTCCACGGCCTGCTGGACGGACGTCGGGTCCGCGGCCGGTGTGGTCGAAGCGATCGTTGCTGTCATCCGACCCGGGTACCCGGGTCGGCGGGGACGATGCGCGGGCGGGCGCGGCCCCCGCCCCGGCCGCCGGTACGGGCGCGGACCCGCAGGTCAGGGGCTTGACGTGCGGGCTCATGTCCCCCGTACGGCGGGTCCCGGACCCGGCGCGCGGGCCTCGGTCGCGCCCACGGTGGCGGGGGGGGGGGCGGCGCCTACGGCGACCACTACACGGTGGACTCGGCGGCCGGGGGCGGCGGAAGCTGAGGGGCCGGGCAGCACCGACGGGGTGGCGCGTCGTACAGGGAGGGACCTGATGACTTCCGAGGACCAGGGGCGGCGCGGACTGAGGCGCGGCACGCTGCTGCTGATGTCCGTGGCCACCGGCCTGTCGGTCGCGGGCAACTACTTCGCCCAGCCGCTGCTGGACGTCATGGGCCGCGACCTCCACCTGGGTGTGGCCACCGCGGCGCTGGTGGTGACCGTCGCGCAGGTCGGCTACGGCCTCGGGCTGCTGCTGCTCGTGCCGCTCGGCGACCTGCTGGAGCGGCGGCGGCTGGCGGTGGGCCTGTGCGCGGCCACCGCGGTCTTCCTGACCGTGACGGCGAGTGCGCCCAACGGGACGCTGCTGCTGGCCGGCACCGCCCTCACCGGCCTGTCCTCCGTCGCCGCCCAGGTCGTCGTCCCGTACGCGGCCTCCCTGGCGCCGCCCGCCGAACGCGGCCGTACGGTCGGCACCGTCATGACCGGGCTGCTGCTCGGCATCCTGCTCGCCCGAACGGCGGCCGGACTGCTCGCCGGCCTCGGCGGCTGGCGCACCGTCTACTGGGTCAACGCCGGACTGATGCTGCTGATGGCCGTCCTGCTGCGGCTGCGGCTGCCCGCGCTGCACACCCGCGCCGGGCTGCGCTACCCCGCGCTCATCCGGTCCACCCTCGCGCTGTTCGCGCAGGAGCCGGTGCTGCGGTGGCGGGCCGCGCTCGGCGCGCTGTCCTTCGCCGCGTTCAGCGTGCTGTGGACGGCGACGGCCTTCCTGCTGTCCGGCCCCTCCTACGGGTGGCCGGAATCGGCGATCGGGCTGCTGGGGCTGGTGGGCGCGGCCGGTTCGCTGTCCGCCTCGGTCGCCGGACGGCTGGCCGACCGGGGGCTGGCCCACCGGGTCACCGGCGCGGGCGGGTTCCTGCTGCTCGGCTCCTGGGCGCTGCTGGCGGCCGACGGCGCGGGCGGCGCCTGGTCCCTGGCGGCCCTGCTGGCCGGGGTGATCGTGCTGGACGCGGCGGTGCAGGCGGTGCACATCAGCAACCAGAACCTAGTGTACGCGGTGCGCCCGGAGGCCCGTAACCGCCTCAATTCCGCCTATATGACCAGCTACTTCGTGGGCGGCGCGGTGGGCTCGGCGCTCACCTCGGCGGTGTGGGGCGCGGCCGGCTGGGGCGGGGTGTGCGTCGTGGGCGCGGCGCTGGGCGCGGCCGTGGCCGTCGGGTGGACGGCCGAACGGCTGCGGCACCGCGGCAAGCGGTCCGGCGCTCAGCCCCCGGAGCCGGCGGCCGCCTCCTCGGCGGAGCGGATCGCGTCCCGGTAGGTGCGGGCGGCGGCGCGCAGCGCGGTCTCCGGGTCCGTGCCGGCCGCCTCGGCCCGTACGGCGAGGCCGAGCAGCTCGTATCCGACGCCCTCACCCGCCGGAACGGCGTCGATGCCGGCCGTGCGCGCCCGGGAGGCCAGCTTGCCGGCGAGCGCCAGGGCGGGCTGGCCGAGCGGAATGCCTTCGGTGACCGAGGTGCGCCGCTTCTCGTCCGCCTTCGTCCGCAGCCAGTGGGCCTTGACGTCCTCGGGGGTGTGCGCCTCGTCCGCGCCGAAGAGGTGCGGATGGCGGTTGATCAGCTTCTCGACGATCGTGCCCGCCACGTCGTCGACGGAGAACGGCTCGTCCGGGTCGTCCTGGGCGATCCGGGCGTGGAAGACGACCTGGAGGAGCACATCGCCCAGCTCCTCGCGCAGCGTCTCCCGGTCGCCCTCCTCGATGGCCTCGACCAGCTCGTACATCTCCTCGATGCCGTACTTCGCCAGGTCCTCGTGGGTCCGCACCCCGCTCCACGGGCACTCCCGGCGGATCCGGTCCATGATCTGGACGAGGTCGAGCAGGCGGGCGCCCGGCAGGTCGTACGAGCCGGGCAGCAGTTCCAGGTCCGGCATGGTCTCCCGGCCGGAGCCCGCCATCCGGGCCAGGCCGTCGGTCAGCTCCGTGTCGCCGTCGGTCGAGGTGATCACGACCGCCGTACGGTCCCCGGCCCGGCAGAACCCGACCAGCTCACGGGCGCCGGGCACGGCCGCCTCGACGGCGATGCCCGCCTCGCGCAGATACGGGAGCTGCGGGTGGGCGTCGTCGGCGCACAGCACGCGGTCGGCGGCGCGCAGCGTCTGCCACGCGGGCCAGGACAGCAGGCCGGGCGCGACCCGGTGGCTGGTCGTGAGCAGAACCAGGCGGCCGGGGGCGGCCGGGGCGTCGGTGGCGTCAGCGTTCACCCGACGAACGTAACGCACGGCACCGACAGCGCGGCGCTCCGGCCGGTGCCGCTGCGGGAGCACCGTCCGCGACCCGGTCTCCGCGCACGCTCCCCCGACCCGACCCGGGCCCCGCGCACGCGCCCCGGCCGGCCCCCACGCACACGCTCCGTCCCGGCCCCGGTCCCCGCGCAAGCGCCCCGGCTCAGGTCTCCTGCCGCTCCGTGCCCGCCGCGTTCCTGACCCACGGCTCCTTCGTCTCGCCGAGGACGACCTGCTGGTCGTCCCACTTCCCGTAGCGCGGGTTGACGTCGATGCTCATCTTCTTGGACGTCCTGGCGAGCGACTCGGCGAGCCGCTGCTGGCCCTGCGGCTGCCCGCGGTCGGCGCCGATGCTCTTGGCGACGCCGTCCAGCAGGAGCTGGTTGCGGACCACGGCGTCGATCTCGCCGGGCGCGATGGCCTGCTGAAGCCACATCTCCTTGAGCCGGTCGGCGCCGCCCGCGCTGCGCTCGGCCGCCGCGCGCCACTGCTGCACATCGCGCCGGGAGACGGTGACCCCGGCGTCCTTCGCGCCGCGCTCCAGGACCCGGTCGAAGATCATGCCGTTGAGGGTGGCGGGGCCCAGCTTGCCGGTGTTCTCGACCAGTTGGGCGGCCTGCGGGGACTTCTCCTGGGCGGTACGCACGTCCCGTACCCGCGACTGGAGCTGGGCGACGGTGATCCGCTGCCCGTCCACGACGGCCGCGGCGCCCGGGTGCGCGTCCGTGCCGCAGGCCGTGAGCAGGGGGGCGGCCAGCAGAGCGGCGGCGGAAACGGGAAGCGCGGTCCTACGGCGGAACATCAAGCCTCCAGGCGGGTTGCGACAACGGTGCGGCGACGTGCGGCTCTGCCAACTGGCGGTGATCGATGCCGATGCTAAAGAGTCCGCGGGGTCCGGGCCACTGATTCGACCAACGAGTTGCCCGGAAGGCGGTTTCTCTCCCCCGTCGTCTTCCCCGGGGCCCGTCCGGTCACCGGTCCTCGGGCCCCGCCTCCCCGCTCCCCGGCCCCGCCCCTCCGCGTCAGCCGCGTACCTGGCCCAGCCAGTGCAGGGTGCGGCGGACCTCCGCCGGGAAGGCGCCGTGCGGTCCGTGCAGCCGCTCCGCGTCGTGCAGGAGGCGGGACAGCGCCTCCTGGGCGGCGCCGCGCTCCCCGAGGGCGAGCAGCAGGTGGCCGATGGACCGCCGGATCTCCAGGGGCCTCACCGGGTCGTCCGGGTAGCGCTCGAAGTGCGGCAGCAGCGCCCGGTACTCGTCCAGCGCCTGCGTCACCTCGCCCAGTTGCTCCAGGCACTGCGCGGCCTCGTAGTGGAACTGGAGCGCCTGCCGCGCCGAACCCGGCCCGGTGTCCCGCGCGAAATCCTCGGCGAGGGCGCGCAGCTCCGGCAGGGCGCGGCGGTACTGGCCGTCGTCCATGAGCGTCGCCGCGTACTGCTTGCGCAGGGTCCGTACGACCGGTGAGTGCGCGCCGTGGCGGGCGGCGGCGGCCGGCAGGATGCCGCCGAGGATGTCCACGGCATGGGTGATGCGGCCCTGGTCCAGGAGGCGTTTGACCTCGTCGACGGCGGCGGCGACATCGGGGCCGGCGGCGCCCGGCGCCCGGGGGTCGGGCGCTCCCGCGGACATCCGCGGGTCGGCGCCCGCCGGCGGGAACGCGGGCGGCGGGACGGTGGCGGCCGCGGACGCGGCGACCGGCCGCGGCACGGCAGGCGCCGGCACGGGCTGCGGGGCCGCGGGCGCCGCCGCGCGCGCGGGCCACGGCGCGTGCGGATGCAGGAACGGCCGCGTCGGATCCATCGGCGCGCCCGTCCCCACCCACCCCTGGGACGCGGTGGGCAGCAGCGGAACCAGCGCCCGGTAGACCTCCTGGGCGTCGGCGGGCCGCTCCTGCGGGTCCTTGCCGAGCAGCCGCAGCACGAGGGCCTCCAGTTCTCCGGGCACGTCCGCCCGGAGGCGGCGCACCGGGACGGGCGGCTCGTACAGGTGGCGGTGCAGCACCCCCAGGGCGGTGGAGCCGGCGAACGGCACCTCGCCGCTGAGCAGCTCGTGCAGCAGCACCCCGAGCGCGTACAGGTCCGTGTACGGGCCGACCGCGCCGCCCATCGCCTGCTCGGGCGCCATGTAGGCGGGGCTGCCGATGGGTGAGCCGGTGTGGGTCAGGCGGGTGGTGTCGGTGTCCAGGGCGGCGGCGATGCCGAGGTCGAGGACGGTGAGGGTGCCGTCCGGCTTGACCATCACGTTCCGCGGCTTCAGGTCGCGGTGGATGATCGGCACGGCGTGCACGGACGCCAGGACGGCGCAGAGCTGGGCCGCGACGCTGACCGCCCACGGCCAGGGGTACGGGTCGTGCTCGGCCAGGTGGTCGGCGAGGTCGGCGCCCTCGACGTACTGCATGACCAGGTAGAGGTCGTCGCCGTCGCTGCCCGCGTCGTGGACGGTGACCAGGCCGGGGTGATCGACCTGGGCGGTGACGCGGCACTCGCGGACGAAGCGGCGGCGCATCTCCTCCGCGTCGGGCGTGCCGGACACCCGGTCGGGGCGCAGCAGTTTGACGCCGACGCGGCGGTCGAGGCGGCGGTCGTAGGCGATCCAGACCTGACCCATGCCGCCCTGGCCGAGCAGCGCGGAGAGTTCGTAGCGCTCGGCGACGACGCGTCCGTTCAACGCCCCTCCTCCTTGCGGAGGAAGTCGCTCAGCTCGTCCAACTCCGCGCGCACCCGGTCGATGCGCTGCGGCTGGGCCGGGTAGGGCGGCTGCGGCTGGTCGTAGGGGTGGTCGGGGAACGGTTCGTGGGCGGCCGGGTGCTGGGAACGGTGCGGCTGCGGTGCGGGCTGGGCCGGGGGCCGGTGCGGGAAGGCGCCCTGGGTGTGGGTCCGGGCGTAGGGCCAGTCCTGGGGCAGCGGCTCCGGGGCCCGCCCGGGCGGCGGGGACGGGACCGGCGCTCCGGTGTACGGGTGCGGGGCGGGCGCCACGGCGGCCGGTCCGGGATAGCCGTACCCCGTGCCCACGGCGGGAGTCCCGTATCCCGCGCCCACGGCAGGCGTCCCGTACCCCGCGCCCGCGCCGTACGCCGGCCAGTCGGGCGCGACGCGCTGCGCGCGCCCGTCGACGATGAGGAAGTACACCACGGCGCCGACCATCTGAAGGAGGATCAGGGCCACGCAGACGTTCGACTGCCAGGAGTTCTCGTCGTGGCCGCCGCCGATGACGATCGCGGTGAGGACGAGCGCCAGGTCGGCGCCGAGCAGCCACCAGCCCAGCGGCCGGCGCTGCACGAGGGCGGCGCGCAGCACCGTCACCCAGGCCAGGAAGCCGAGACTGAGCACGGCCAGCGCCACGAAGGCCACCCGCAGCAGGACAGCCGTCCTGTGCGGCGCGGAACGGTGCGGCGGCGGGGCCGGGACGGGGCCGTGCATTGCTGCTCCTGACGGATCGAGGCCCCGCGTGGTGCGGTGGGGTGCGGTGCCGGGACATGCTCGGATGTATTGACCGAGCGTATAAGCGTATATACGACACCGCTGGGGCCGTCGGGGTTGTAGGAAATCAGCCGGGCGTCACCGAACCGTCCGTCAGGCCGTCGTGGAGCCCCTGGACGAGCTGCTCGCCCAGGCGGGCGGCGCGGCGCAGGGTCTCCTCGAACGCGGCCAGTTCGCGAAACCGCCGTCCGTAGCGGAGCTGGTCGGCCAGCGGCAGTCGCGGGAGCTGGAGGCGGCGGACGTCCAGGCGGGTGGCGGTGGACGCGTAACTGCTGGCCTGCCGGGTGTTGGCGGTGCCGCGCAGGAACCCGGCGAGGAACCACGGGTCGAGGGCGGCCGGGTCGGGCCGCAGGAGGAAGAGGTTGCGGCCGAGCGCGGCGCCCGCGGTGGCTTCGTCGACGACGCGGGCGACGGCACCGCCGCCCAGGACGGGCACCACGACGTCCCCGGCCGCCACCAGGACGGGCTCCTCGGCCGGCGCGCCGACGGCGCCTTCGGGCAGTGCGCCACCGGGTGCCGTACCGCCGATGACGTCGTGCTCGGTGAGGACGGCGGGCGCGGCGTCCGCCGACGCGGTGCCCGGGCCGCCGGCGCGCAGCACGAGGGCCCCGGCGCGGGCGAGTTCCCCGACGGTGGTCAGCGGCCAGCGGACGGGCGCGGCCGCGGTGCCGGCCGCCGCCTGCGGGGTCAGTTCGGCCGTACGGGAGAGGGTGGCGGCCAGCCGCTCGCGCACGTCGGCCAGTTCCGCGAGGCCCCCGGCGGCCGACGGGGGCGGCAGGTGCCGGGCCGGGGCAAGGTCCACGTCGTCGTCGAGCAGGTCGATGGCGGCCAGCGAACGCCGTACGCCGGGCTCTTCCTCGATCCCGCCGTCCCGGTCGAACGCTTGCCACGCCTCCAGCGCGGTGGTCCGTACGGCCTGCCAGTCCGGCTTGTCCCGGCCGGGCGCGCCGCCCGTGCCGAGGGCCGCGGTGTCGACGACGAGGAGGTGCGGGGAGGGCGGCGCGGCGGCGCCCGGCCGGCGCAGGACCCACAGGTGCAGCGGGATGCCGTACGGCGGTGCCGCCCCGGCGGGCAGGGCGATGACGGCGCGCAGGGCGCCGCGGCGCAGCAGGTCGGCGCGGATACGCCGGCCCGAGCGGCGGGAGGCGGCGGCGGGCGGCATCAGCAGGACGGCGGTGCCGCCCTCGCGCAGCCGGGCCAGCGCGTGCTGCACCCAGGCCAGTTCGGACTCCGTACGGGCCGGGAAGCCGTACTCCCAGCGCGGGTCGTAGGCCAGTTCGTCGTGGCCCCAGTTGCGTTCGTTGAACGGCGGGTGGGTGAGGACGGCGTCGGCGGCGAGCTGCGGGAAGGCGTCGGCGCGCAGGGTGTCGGCGGCGTGTACGCGCACCTGCGCGCCGGGGGCGTGCAGCGCCAGGCGGAGCGCGGTGAGCGCGGCCAGGTCCGGGTCGGCCTCCTGCCCGCACAGCTCCTCGGCGCCCTCGGCGGCGTCGAGCAGGCTGCCGGTGCCGCTCGCCGGGTCCAGGACGGTACGGGCCGGGCCGGCCAGCGCGGCCATCAGGCCGGCCGGGCCGGGCGGGGTGAGGGTGTACTGCCGGGGGTTGGCGTCCAGGTGGCGGCCGAGCAGGAACTCGAACGCCGGGACGGCGCCGTCCTCTTCGGCGGCGAGTTCGGCGGTGGCCCGCACCAGGGCGGCGGACGGCAGGAGGGCGTCGCGGGTCAGGCCGTGTACGGGGTGGTGGCGGCCCAGGTGCGCGGCGAGGACCGATTCGAGGATGGCGGGCAGCATGCCGGCCAGCTCGGTGTCGTCGGCGGCCGCGTTCAGCCGGCGCCAGGCGGAGGGCCGGTCGCGGACGAACAGCAGGACCGCGCCGGCGTGCCGCAGGGCGGTGGCGGCGCCGCCCGGGTGGGAGACGAGCTGCTGCCAGACCCGCTCGCGCAGCGGCACCTCGGCGAGTTTGCCCTGGGCGCGCAGCCAGTGCTCGACGTCGGCGAGGGCGAAGGTGGGGCTGGTCTCCGTACCGCCGACGGGCCGGGGGAAGCCGGCGTGCCGGCGGCGCCAGTTGCTGACCGCGGCGCGGCCCACCCCGGCCAGCCGGGCGATGCCGGCGGCGGTCACCTCGGTCGCGTGCCCCGGGGCCGTACTGTCGGCCGGCCCGTTCTCCGTCGTCGCTGCTCTCTCCGCCACGTGGCCGGCTCCCGTCCGCTCGCCCTGACCTGCCTGTGACGCCGAGCATACCCACGAACGCGCTAGCACCCCCTTCACGACGTGAATCACCTTGAGCCTGTGAATCGTGTTGACTCGGTTCACAACTGGTGCTGTTATTGATCCACCGCACCACCGGTTCACACGGCGGAGCCGGTTCAGCCCGGTTTGCGGCGCGACCCTGCGCCCGGAACCGCCGATTTCCCGATCAAGCGCCCGGAAGGGGCCGTATCTCCATGTCGCACCAGATGCACCACCCGCACGCGCCGCAGCCCCCGATGGGCATGCCGCCGCAGCAGGCCGCCCGCAACGGGCTGGGGATCGCCGCGCTCACCCTCGGCATCATCGGCACCGTCAGCGGCCTGATCCCGCTGCTCTTCTGGCTGGCCGGCACCCTCGGCCTGCTGGCCCTGATCTTCGGCCTGGTGGGACTCGGCAGGGCCAAGCGCGGCCAGGCCACCAACAAGGGCGTGGCCGTCACCGGCACGATCTTCGGCGTCCTCGCGCTGATCGCCTCGGTGGCCGGCCTGGTGATCACCGTGTCCGCGGTCGACACCGCGGTGAAGGAGGTCAACAAGGCCCTCGACGGCGCGGAGGCCAAGCCGAAGGACGGCGGCAGCGCGCCCGCGAAGGGCTACCGGGGCGGCGCCACCGCCGTCTACGGCACCGGCCTGAACGTGACCGTCTCCAAGCCGGGCCACTACACCGCCGAAGAAGCCTCCGCCGGCCACGAGCAGGGCAACAAGTCGTACAAGGTCACCGTGCGCCTGGAGAACAAGGGCAGCAAGGACGTGACCGGGGACCTGGTGAGCGTCGAGGCGCGGACCGGCAAGGACGGCAGGACCGCCGAGCGGATCTTCGACAGCAAGGTCGGCACCGGCTTCAGCGGTACCTTGACGGCCGGCCAGACCGCCACCGCCGACTTCGCCTTCGACGTGCCGCCCGGCGCGAAGACCCTGGACGTGGAGGTCCGGCCGGGCTTCGACCACAAGGGCACCCACTGGCAGCTCACCCTCTGACCGCCCGGCGCCCCCGGTACGGGCCCCACCCGCACACCGACAGGCCGCCGGCCCGGAACCGCAGCACGCGGAACCGGGCCGGCGGCCTGTCGCACGCCGTCTCCGCCTTCTTCGCCCGCACCCCGCCCCTTTACCCCCTTACCCCACTTACCCCCCTTATTACCGTTCTGCCCTACTTCGCCGAGAACCGCTCCGGCGCCTCCGTCGGGCCGCCGCCCGACGGCAGCCTCAGCTTCGGGCACCCGTTCAGCACCCGGGTCATCGCGTCCTTCTCCCCCTGCGTCACCCACAGCCCGTACTTCTTCTTCACGGCCACCTGGTGCGCGACGTAGTCACAGCGGTACGCCTTGTTGGCCGGCAGCCACGTCGCCGCGTCCCCGTCCCCCTTCTGCCGGTTGGCGGAGGAGTCGGCGGCAATCAGGTTCAGCGGATCGTTGGCGAGCGCCACCCGCTTGCGCCCCGACCACTGCTGCGCGCCCTTCTGCCAGGCGTCCGACAGCGCCACGAGGTGGTCGATGTCCACCGTGCTGCGGCCGCGCTCGTACCGCACCGCCTTGCCGGTGTACGGGTCCTCCGGCAGCGTCCCGGAGGCGACCTTGCAGCGCCCGTCGGCGAACCGCACCGCCGTCAGGTCCCGCTTGAGGATGTCGTCGCGCGTCCCGCAGTGGTTGCCGTCCGTGTCGGCCCAGGCGGTGCCGAAGCGGTTGCGGGCGTAACCCGTCTTGGGGGCGCGGCCCTTGACGGTGAGCGTCCCGACGGCGTGCAGCGCGGTGCCGCCCGCGGCGGGAACGGAGGACGCCGCGCCGCCGTCTTCTCCCGTACCGCCCCCTTTGCCGCCGTCGGGCGAGCAGCCGGTGAGGGCGAGCAGCACGGCCAGTCCGGCCGCGGCGACGGCACCGCCGCGGCGGGTGCTGGGCAGGATCCTGACGCGGGGCGACGACGCGGTCCGTATCCGGAGCAAGAGGGACATCCCATCTCAAAACAGGCGACAATACCGGCCGATTGAACGGCCTCGGATATCTTTTCGGAAGTTGAGAGTAAGGACGCCCATGGACACGGCCGCAGCAACCGCGACCAGCGGCAGGACGACGCCCGTGCCCGTCACCGGGACCGGGTACGTCCCCACCTCCGGCCGGTTCCGCACCCGCACCGCCGCCCTGTTCGGCCCGCGCCAACTCCCGTACTGGACCGCCGCGGCCTGCTTCGTCCTCTTCGCCACGGTCTCCGTGCTGCGCTTCCGTTCGATGGCGACCTCCTCCTGGGACCTCGGGATATTCGAGCAGGCCGTACGGGCCTACGCCCACCTGCGGGCACCCGTCGCCGACCTCAAGGGCCCGGGCACCAACATCCTCGGCGACCACTTCAGCCCCGTACTGGCCCTGCTCGCCCCGCTCTACCGGATCTTCCCCACCGCCCTGACGCTCCTGTTCGCGCAGGCCTTCCTCTTCGCGCTCTCCGCCGTGCCGGTGACCCGCACCGCCGTCCGCCTCCTCGGGCAGGGCCGCGGCCTGGCCGTCGGCGTCGCGTACGGACTGTCCTGGGGCCTCCAGAAGGCCGTCGACTTCGACTTCCACGAGATCGCGTTCGCCGTACCGCCGCTCGCCTTCGCGCTGGAAGCGGTGCTGCGCGGGCGCTGGACCGCGGCGGTGTGCTGGGCGGCGCCGCTCGTCCTGGTCAAGGAGGACCTGGGGGTGACCGCCGCCACCGTCGGCGCGCTGGTCCTCATCCGCGCGCGGCGCGCCGTGCCGCTCGCCGTCGGGCTGGTCGTCTTCGGCCTCGCCGCCACCGCCGTCACCCTCGGCGTGATCATCCCCGGCTTCAACGGGACCGGCTCGTACGACTACTGGAACAAGCTCAGCGGCACCGGCGGTCCGGCCCCCCGCATCCCGCTCGACACCGCCGTCCGCACCCTGCTGTGGCTCCTGCTGCCCACCACCGGTCTGTTCGCGCTCCGTTCGCCTCTGCTCCTGGCCGCGCTGCCCACCCTCGGCTGGCGGTTCATCTCCCACGAGCCGCACTACTGGGGCACCGACTGGCACTACAACGCCGTCCTGATGCCGGTGGTCTTCCTGGCCCTGGTTGACGCGCTGCCGCGGGCGCTGGTCTCCGCGCGCCCCTGGGTCCGTTCCTGCGCCCACCACCTGCCCGCCGCCGTACTGGCCGCCGCGCTGGCGCTGACCACCACGCTCCCGCTCGCCCGGCTCACCGAGGCCGGCACCTACCGCAAACCGCCGTCCGCGACGGCCGCCGAACGCCTGCTGAAACGTATCCCCGACGGGGCCACGGTCGAGGCCGACATACGGCCCATCTCCCGGCTGACCGACCGCACCCGGGTCTTCTGGATAGGGGACACCCAGGGCATCGCCCCCGACTACGTCGCCGTGGAACTGCACGACGGCCGCAAGCCCGAACAGGCCCTGGAGGATGCCCGCAAGCGCCACCCCGAAGCCGTGTACGGCATCGTCGGCGCCGCCGGTGACATAGCGGTGTTCCAGCGCACCGGGCACCTCTGACCACGTAATCGCGGAGCACAGGCCGCCCACCGCCGCATACGGTGTCCCGATGACCACCGCCCACGCGCGCACCCGCACCGACGTCGTCATCCTCAACGGCGGTTCCAGCAGCGGCACTTCGACGCTCATCCGGCAGCTCCAGGAGATACTGCCCCGCCCCTGGCTGACGTTCGGCGTCGACTCCTTCATCGAAGCCCTGCCGCCGTCTCTCGTCACCCCGGAGGCGTCCGAGACCGCACCGGGCCTCGGCCTCGCCCCCGACGGCAGCATCACCGTCGGCCCGGTCTTCCGCTCCCTCCAGGCCGACTGGCAGGAAGGCGTCGCGGCCGTCGCCCGCACGGGCACCGGCGTCCTCCTGGACGAGGTCTTCCTGGGCGGCGCCGAAGGCCAGGAACGCTGGCGCCGCACGCTGAAGGGCCTGTCGGTGCTGTGGGTCGGCGTCCACTGCACCCCGGAAACGGCCGCCGCCCGCGAGGCCGCACGCGGCGACCGGATCACCGGCATGGCAGCGTCCCAGGCCGAACTGGTCCACCGGGGCGTCACCTACGACATCGAGGTCGACACCACCGACACCGACCCCCTCACCTGCGCTCGGCGGATCGCCGCGTACGTGGTGTGAGGACGGGCCGGGCCGCGCGGCTCGCCGCCGGTGCGGGCGCCCGGCCGGCACGGCTCACTGCCAGTGCGGACGCCCGCTCTGCATCGCGCAGGTCAGCGTCGCGCCGTGGGCGTCCTGCGTGGTCAGCCCGAGGTGGGCCTTCTTGCAGAACTGGCCACGGCGGTAGTGGTTGCCGGACGGCGCGAGGATCACACTGCCGCCCGCGTCACTGCCGGAGCCGCCGGAGCCGGAACCCGACCCCCCGGACGTACCACCGGAATCCGACCCCCCGGAGGTCCCGCCCGACCCGCTCCCGTACGCCTTGCGCGTCGGCACCGGAGCCGCGGCCCGCGTCGGCACGGGCGGCGGCTCGGCGGCCTCCGGCGTGGCCGACGGCGTGGCGCTGGGACTCGGGCTGCCGGCCGGCGACTCGGACGGCGAGGCCGACGCGGACGCCGACGCGGAGATCTTCGCGGCCGGGCTCGCCGCACCGTCCTTGTCCGCACCGCCGTCCGGTGTGCATCCGGAGAGGGCAACCAGGGCCGCAGTGATCAAAGAGGCGGCGGACAGGGCGGCGCGGCGGGGTCTTGTCACGGTCAGGAAATCCAGTTCTCGATGGTCGGACGCCCCGCGAGACCCACGAGGCAGCCCGACCATAGAGCGATATCTCCCACCGGTCACCAGCAAGTTGCCTGAATCGGGCAGAAGACGCCACAAACGCCGTTAGGACCCCAGAATCGACGTCAGGAACTCTCCCACCCACGCCAGCAGGTCCCGGCCGACCAGGGGCTTGCCGCCGATCGTGCCCGTCGACGGCCGCGGCACCAGCGCCTGGCGGGTGGCGGGCTTGAGGACCGTACGCGGATACAGGCGCTTGAGGCGCAGTTCCTGGGATTCGCGGAGTTCGACCGGGCCGAAGCGGACGTTGGTGCCCTGGAGGGTGATGTCCGTGACGCCGCAGGAGCGGGCGAGCATGCGCAGGCCGGCGACCAGGAGGAGGTTCTCGACCGGCTCGGGGAGCTTGCCGTAGCGGTCGGTCAGTTCCTCGCGGACCGCCGCGATGTCCTCCTCCGAGGTCGCCGCGGCGATCGCCCGGTACGCCTGGAGGCGCAGCCGCTCGCCCGGCGCGTAGTCGTGGGGGACATGCGCGTCCACCGGCAGTTCGATCTTCACCTCCAGCGGCGGCTCCTCCTCCACGCCGCCTTCCAGGGACGCCCGGTAGTCGGCGACCGCCTCGCCCACCATCCGTACGTACAGGTCGAAGCCGACGCCCGCGATGTGCCCGGACTGCTCGCCGCCGAGGAGGTTGCCCGCGCCGCGGATCTCCAGGTCCTTCATGGCGACGTACATGCCCGCGCCCATCTCCGTGTGCTGCGCGATGGTCGCCAGCCGCTCGTGGGCGGTCTCCGTGAGCGGCTTCTCCGGCGGGTAGAGGAAGTAGGCGTAACCGCGCTCCCGGCCACGGCCGACGCGGCCGCGGAGCTGGTGGAGCTGGGACAGGCCGAAGTTGTCGCCGCGCTCGACGATGAGGGTGTTGGCGTTGGAGATGTCGATGCCCGACTCGACGATCGTCGTGGACACCAGCACGTCGAACTTCTTCTCCCAGAAGTCGACGACGACCTGCTCCAGCTCCGCCTCGCCCAGTTGCCCGTGCGCGGTGCGGATCCGGGCCTCCGGGACGATCTCGCGCAGCCGGGCCGCGGCCCGGTCGATGGACTCGACCCGGTTGTGGATGTAGAAGACCTGGCCCTCGCGCAGCAGCTCACGCCGGATGGCGGCGCCGATCTGCTTGTCCTCGTACGGCCCGACGAACGTCAGGACCGGGTGCCGCTCCTCCGGCGGAGTGGTGATCGTCGACATCTCGCGGATGCCCGTCACCGCCATTTCGAGCGTACGGGGAATGGGCGTGGCGGACATCGTCAGGACGTCCACGTTGGCGCGCAGCTTCTTGAGCTGCTCCTTGTGCTCGACGCCGAAGCGCTGCTCCTCGTCCACGATGACCAGGCCCAGGTCCTTGAACCGGGTCTCGGAGGAGAACAGGCGGTGGGTGCCGATGACCAGGTCGACCGAACCGTCCTTGAGCCCTTCGAGGGTGGCCTTGGCCTCGGTGTCCGTCTGGAAGCGGCTCAGCGCCCTGACGACGACCGGGAACTGGCCGTACCGCTCGGTGAACGTACCGAAGTGCTGCTGCACCAGCAGCGTCGTCGGCACCAGCACCGCGACCTGCTTGCCGTCCTGGATGGCCTTGAACGCCGCCCGCACCGCGATCTCGGTCTTGCCGTAGCCGACGTCGCCGCAGATCAGCCGGTCCATCGGGACGGACTTCTGCATGTCCTCCTTGACCTCGGCGATCGTCGTGAGCTGGTCGGGGGTCTCCGCGTACGGGAACGCGTCCTCCAGCTCACGCTGCCAGGGCGTGTCCGGGCCGAAGGTGTGGCCGGGCGCCGCCATCCGCGCCGAGTACAGCTTGATCAGGTCGGCGGCGATCTCCTTGACGGCCTTCTTGGCGCGCGCCTTGGTCTTCGTCCAGTCCGCGCCGCCGAGGCGGTGCAGCGTCGGCGCCTCGCCACCCACGTACTTGGTGACCTGCTCCAACTGGTCGGTGGGGATGTACAGCCGGTCGCCGGGCTGGCCGCGCTTGGCGGGCGCGTACTCCACCAGCAGGTACTCGCGGGTCGCGCCCTGGACCGTACGCTGCACCATCTCGATGTACCGGCCGACGCCGTGCTGCTCGTGGACGATGAAGTCGCCCGCCTGGAGGGTGAGCGGGTCGATGGTCTTGCGGCGGCGGGCCGGCATCCGGCCCAGTTCCTTGCTGGCCGACTTCTGGCCCGTCAGGTCCGTCTCGGTCAGCACCGCCAGCTTCAGGCCCGCGTCGATGAAACCGTTGTCGAGGCACCCGCACGAGACGTGCACGACCGACGGCGACAGCTCGCCCAGCTCCGGGTCCAGGCGCGCCGCGATGCCCTCGTCGCCCAGCACCTCGACCGTACGGGCCGCCGGGCCGTGCCCCTCGGTGATGTACACCGACCGCCAGCCGTCCGCGATCCAGCGCTTGGTGTCGGACAGCGCCCGCTGGGTGTCGCCGCGGTACGTCTCCGGGGCGTGCATCCCCAGCTTGAGGGTGTCCTCGTCCAGCTCCTCGTCGGCGGCGAACGGGCTGACCGTCCACCACATCATGCCCAGCTCACGCGCCCGGTCCCGGACGTCCGCGATGCCCCAGAGGGAGGCGGCACCGACATCGATGGGGGCCTCCCCTCCTCCCGCGCTCGCCGCCCACGACGCCTGGAGGAACTCCTGCGAGGTGGCCACCAGGTCGGCGGCGCGCGTGCGCACCCGCTCCGGGTCGCACACCACCGTCATGCTGCCCGCCGGCAGCACGTCCAGCAGCAGCTCCATGTCGTCGACCAGCACCGGGGCCAGCGACTCCATGCCCTCGACGGCGATCCCCTCGGAGATCTTGCCCAGCAGCTCGCCCAGCTCCGGGTGCCGCTCCGCGAGGTCCGCGGCGCGCGCCCGCACCTGGGCGGTCAGCAGCAGCTCACGGCACGGCGGCGCCCACAGGCCGTGCTCCGCGACCTCCAGGGACCGCTGGTCGGCGACCTTGAAGTAACGGATCTCCTCGACGTCGTCGCCCCAGAACTCGATCCGCAGCGGGTGTTCCTCGGTCGGCGGGAAGACGTCCAGGATGCCGCCGCGCACCGCGAACTCGCCGCGCTTCTCGACCAGTTCGACCCGCGCGTACGCGGCCGCCGCCAGCCCGTCCACGATCGCTTCCAGATCCGCCGTCTGCCCGGTCCGCAGGCTCACCGGCTCCAGGTCGCCCAGGCCCTTGACCTGCGGCTGGAGCACGGACCGTACGGGCGCGACGACCACCGAGACCGGGCCGGCCGCCGGGTCGTCCGGGCTGGGGTGGGCCAGGCGGCGCAGCACCGCCAGCCGCCGGCCGACCGTGTCCGAGCGCGGCGAGAGCCGTTCGTGCGGCAGCGTCTCCCAGGACGGGTACTCCACCACCGCGTTCTCCTCGCCGGCCGGCATCAGCGAGCGCAGCGCGGCGGCCAGGTCCTCGGCCTCCCGGCCGGTGGCGGTCACCGCCAGGACCGTACGGCCGCTGCGGCGGGCGAGGGCGGCCACGGAGAACGGCCGGGCGGCCGGCGGGCCCACCAGGTCCACGTGGGGACGGTTGCCGTCGCCCGCGGCCCGCACGGCTTCGGCGAGCGCCGGGTCCTGGACTACGGCGTCGAGCAGACCAGTCAGGCTCATGAGTATGGCTTTTCCGTCCCGGTGAGGCGAACAACGCGAGCAGCCCGGCACGTGCGACGGGCCGGGTTCCACCAAGAGTACGACTCCCTGCTGACACCCGCGTTCCACTCGCCTCACCGCCTGGCCCGCAGCATCGTTCGGGCGCCGAAATCACCGTTCCGGTCACGGCGCCCGCGTGGAAGGGTGTTGCGTACACGCAGTAGCCGAGGGGGGCATGTGAGCCACGACAGCAGCGGCCGGGGCGCGGGGGCGGGGACGGGGACGGGGATGGGGACGGAAGCAACTACGGGGACGGGTGCGGGTGCGGGTGCGGGTGAGCGAATAACCTCCGCGTCATCGGAACCGCGCGCCCCCGCCCCTCCGGCGTCCCGCGCCCCCGCCCGGCGCGGCCGTGTCGTAGCCGCCCTGATGCTCTGTATGGCGCTCGCCGCACTCGATTCGACGATCATCGCGACCGCCGTCCCGCAGATCGTCGGCGACCTCGGCGGTTTCGCCGTCTTCTCCTGGCTGTTCTCGGGCTATCTGCTCGCCGTCACCGTCACCCTGCCCGTCTACGGCAAGCTCTCCGACACCTTCGGCCGCAAACCCGTCCTGATCGCGGGCGTGATCATCTTCCTCGTCGGGTCACTGCTGTGTGCGGCCGCCTGGAACATGGCCTCCCTCATCGCCTTCCGCGTCCTTCAGGGGCTCGGCGGCGGCGCCCTGCAGGGCACCATCCACACCATCGCCGCCGACCTCTACCCGATGAAGGAACGCCCCAGGATCCAGGCCAAGCTGTCCACCGTCTGGGCGACCTCCGCCGTCGCCGGGCCCGCCCTCGGCGGCCTGCTCGCCGCGTACACCGACTGGCGCTGGATCTTCCTGGTCAACCTGCCGGTCGGCGCCCTCGCCCTCTGGCTCGTCGTACGGCACTTCCGCGAATCGCTGCCGCCGCGGGAGCGCACCCGGCGCCCCCGCATCGACTGGCCCGGCGCACTCGCGATCTTCGCCTGCGGCGGCCTGCTGCTGACCGCCCTCGTCCAGGGCGGCGTCGCCTGGCCCTGGCTCTCCGCGCCGTCGCTGCTGCTCTTCGCGGGCAGCGCCCTGTGCGGCGCCGCCACCGTCGCCATCGAACGCCGCGCCGCCGAACCGATCATTCCGGGCTGGGTCTGGCGCCGCCGGACGATCTCCGCCGTCAACCTGGCGCTCGGGGCCGTCGGCCTGCTCATGGTCGCGCCGACCGTCTTCCTGCCCACCTACGCCCAGGCCGTGCTGGGCCTGGGCCCGATCGCGGCCGGGTTCGTCCTGTCCGCGATGACGCTGAGCTGGCCGGTGTCCTCCGCCCTGAGCAGTCACGTCTACAACCGCATCGGCATCCGCGCCTGCGCCATGACCGGCATCGGCGCCGCCACGCTGGTGCTGCTCGCCTTCCCGCTGCTCCCCTACCCCGGCGCCGCCTGGCAGCCCGCGCTGATCATGCTGGCGCTCGGCGCCGCCCTCGGGATCTTCCAGTTGCCGCTGATCATCGGGGTGCAGTCCTCGGTCGGCTTCGCGGAGCGCGGCACCGCGACCGCCTCGATCCTCTTCTGCCGCCAGGTCGGCCAGTGCGTCGGCGCCGCCCTCTTCGGCGCCGTCGCCAACGCCACCCTCAACGGCCGGCTGGCCACCGCCCCCGCGGACATCCGGCCGGGCCTGCCCGGCGACCTGGACTCCGTCTCGCACGCACTGGCCCGCGCCGGCGCCCTCACCGACCGCGCCGCCGACTACCTGCGGCGCGCCGTGGACGCCACCGTCGAGCACGTCTACATCGGTGCCGCGGCCGCCGCCGGACTGGCCTTCCTGATCCTGCTGCTGCTCGCACCCCGCCGCTTCCCGGTCCACGGCGAACCGGGCGGCGAACCGGGCGAGGCGGACGGGGGCGAGTCCGCTGCCGGGCCCGGTACGGCCGCCCAGGGAGCGGGGAGCGGGTCCGGCGCCGACAGCGGTACGGCCGGCAAGGACTCCGGGAGCGAGTCCGGGGCCGACATCGGTACGGCCGTCAAAAAGCCCGCCGGCGAATCCGCCCGCGGGCACGGCTGACGGCAGCATGACCGACAACCGCATGACCGACGACAGCACGGCAGCA